>CALUPQ010000001.1 GCA_944322695.1 uncultured Mailhella sp.
CTTCAGGATGCTCTGGTTCACGCTGGGATGGAAGCGCAGACCGCCCTTGTACGGTCCGATGGCGGAGTTGAACTGGACGCGGTAACCGTTGTTCACCTGAATGCGACCCTTGTCGTCCGTCCAGGCCACGCGGAATTCAATAAGGCGTTCGGGCACAACGATGCGTTCGAGAATGGCGTTTTCCTGATACTTGGATTCCCGCTCGAAAAGAGGCTCCATGGAAAAGAGCACTTCTTCCACAGCCTGCAGGAACTCGGGCTGATGAGGATATTTGGCGCGCACGCTCTCCACGACGCTCTGCACATAACTGTTACCCATGACTCGCAACTCCTTAAAAAATGAACAGGGAGGAACGCCTCCCGGACAGGCATTGTCCGTCTGCCGTCCCAATTATACATTTTTGTTCAAAAGTAGGGCTTCGGCAGCATTGACAGCTATCGAGTAGCTCTATTTTTCCAGAGAATCAACCTCTTTTTATGACAAAAACGAAATTTTTTATTGTTTTTTATTAGTTGAAATTATTGGATATTTTATTTTTAGACAGAATTGTTTAAAAAATAGTAATTATTTTCAATATGTTATGTTGTAACATTTTTGTCTTTAAAAATACGGTTCCCCATGCGAAGACGGAGGAGCATTTTCCAAATTTGTTTCAATCTGGAAAAAAGTCCCCCTACTCCGCCGTCCCGCACGAGGACAGCGCCCCTCGCACCTCGAAAGGACGTTCTTTTGCCCCCTGCGTGCGCAAAAAAACAGAAAGGCGCCCCTCCCCAGCGGGAAAAGGCGCCTTCCTCGACACTGAACGCTTCGTCAGCGTTCGGAACCTACGGCATAGCGCAGCAGCGTTTCCAGAAGTTCGGCAAACTCCATGCCGGAGGCGGCCGCCTCCTTGGGAACGAGGCTGGCCCCCGTCATGCCGGGAAGGGTGTTCACTTCAAGCACGAAGAGCTCGCCGTCCTCGCGCAGACGGAAATCGGTGCGGCTGTAGCCGGAAAGCCCGAGAGTCCGGTGCGCGGCAAGGGCGGTTTCCTGAATTTTCGCCGTGATTTCCGCATCAAGAGGCGCGGGGCAGAGCTCCGCGGCTCCGTCGGGAGCGTACTTGTCGTGAAAATCGAAAAATTCCCTTCTTGGCACGATGAGCACCGGCGGAAGCGCCTTTTCCTCACCGGGAAGGCCTATCACGCCGCAGGTGACTTCCTGCCCGGGAATGAGCTCTTCCACCAGCACTTCCTGATGCTGGGAAAAGAGAGAGTCCAGCGCGCGCTGCATCTGCTCATCGTCCTCCACCCGGAAAAGGTCGATGCTGGAGCCGCCGGTATTGGACTTGACGAACAGAGGATACGGCAGGGGACAGCGCCAGTCTTCTTCGGGGCGGACAGGCAGAAACACGTACTTTGGCGTCTGAATGCCCTCACGCAGGAAAAGAGCCTTGCTCGCCGCCTTGTTCAGAGCCAGGAAGGACCCCGCAGGATTGCTGCCCTGATAGGGGCAGCCCGTCCGCTCAAGCAGAGCCTGCACGAGGCCGTCCTCTCCGGGCTGGCCGTGCAGGTTGAGAAAGGCCGCATCATGCGCGGCGGCAAGCTCAAGCAGCTTCTCAAAGCCTTCGGACAGGTCGAACAGCGTCACCTCATGCCCGCGCCCGCGAAGCGCAAGAGCTATGGACTCCGCACCCTGGAGTGAAATCTCCCGCTCCGTGGACCAGCCGCCGGCAACCAGAAGAATGCGCATCTTTTCCATTTAAAGGATACCTACCCTTTCGAATATGGCCTGCTCCACGGCCTGTACATGAGCGTAATTGGCGGCAATGGCGTCCATTTTGTCGGGACTTATGCCGTATCGCACGAGAAGGTCGTCGAACCTCTCCCGTATGGAAACAACTTCGTTGTGGCGAACACGCTTGTCGGCATAGGCCACGATGACGGGCAGACGCATGGGGTCGCGCACGTCGTCCAGCTCCCTGCCGCTCCAGGGCCATGCCACATGGAACAGCACGGCCTGCGCCAGCAGGGGATTGCCCGTCTCCTCGCGCACCCAGGCCGCACCGAGCTGGGCATGACTGCCGCCGTGCCGGATGGTGTAGCTTTTGGCGATGTCGTGCAGAAGGCCCGCGGCACGGGCAAGGGGCACGGTAAGCGGCCGTCCCTCCGGCACCGCGCCCCGCTCTTCCGCACGGCGGACTATTTCCACGGCCACACCCGCCACGGCGCGGCAATGTTCGCGAATGTGCGGCATCATGTCGTATTTATCCCAAAAGCGGGAACACTGCCGCTCATCAGGCACAACCCACGAAGGGTCCGCCGGAAATTCAAGAGAAGGCAACATGGCGTAACCTCGGAAAGAATGTCAGGCCCGGCCGGTATGGCCGAAGCCTCCTGCGCCGCGCTCGGTCTCGGAAAGGGCGTCCACCGCCACAGGCTCCAGGCGGCAGACGGACTGAAACACGAGCTGGGCCACACGGTCCCCGCGTTCGAGCACCACGGGTCTGTCGGACGTATTGAGCAGCCAGACGATGATTTCGCCCCGGTAATCGGCGTCCACGACGCCCACGCCCTGCGCCACGACAAGGCCCTTCACCGCGCCGAGCCCGCTGCGGGAATAGATGAAACCCGCCACATCGGGCACGCACGGCTCGACGCAGAGTCCCGTAGGCACCTGAAAGCGCTCTCCGGGCCTGACGACGACCTCTTCCTCGTCGAAGCAGGCACGCAAGTCCATGCCCGCGGAGCCCGGCGTGGCATAGCGGAGTCCTTCGCCGTAAACGCCGGCGGCATCCCTGAGATAACAGATATGAACACTGGCCATGGCCGGCACCTCACTGACATGAAAGAAGGCGGAACTTCCGCCGCAAACAGCCCGGTCTCGTCCGGACGGAAAAGAATAGCCCGAACATGCCCGCTGGGCAAGAGCTTCACCACGTGGCCGAAAGGAGGAAAAGCGTGTCCCTTCCGTGCCGCAAGTACCGGGCAAAACAAAAATATCCTCATTATCCGCATTCTTGACAGAATGCCCGCCTGACACTATCGTCCTTCTTTCGCCGCTTTCGTACATGACGTACGGAAAATCAGGTAATACGTCCAAGGCTACAATCTAATATCCACCATCGGGTCTGCCCGGTAAAACAAGGTTGTTACAATGTCTCGAGTTACATTTGTCGTTGACGGCGAATTCATGCGCAAGCGCATCATTTCGCTCAAGGCTTTTTATTTCGACGGTCAGGGCATACGCCGCCACTGCCTTTCTCATCTCACCCCCGGCGAAACCGTAGGACGCATTCTTTTTTATGATGCCCTGCCCTTCACCGGCAAGGGCGAACATCCGCTGAGCGGCCCCATGGACTTTTCCCAGACTCCGCTCATCGCTCGCAAGCAGCAGTTCCTTCAGTCGCTGCGCGTCACGCCCGAAATCACCCTGCGCCTGGGCCGTTCCGCCTGGCAGGCGGGCCAGTGGCAGCTCGACGCCAACCGCCTCGGCGAGCTCATGGCCGGGGAAATCAGCGTGAACGACATTGAAGCGGGCGACATCTATCCCGACATCCGCCAGAAGGGCGTGGACATGCTGCTCGGGCTGGACATTGCCGCCCTCGCCTACAAGAAGCAGACCGACCGTCTCGTCATCGTGGCCAACGACGCCGACTACGTGCCTGCCGTGAAGCTGGCGCGCGAAGAAGGCATCAAGGTGGTGCTCGACCCTCTGTGGACCCGTGCCGCCGAAGATTTGCGCGAACATGTGGATTACGTGTGCAACAAGCTGCCCCGGCCGCAGCACTCCAACTATCCCCACGGCATCCATATTTTCGACGACCCCAAAGAATACAACCCCTGCCCTGTTCTTGAAGCGCACGACAGCGCCGAAGAAGCAGAATAACACAGCGGCCTGCCCGGATTTCGGGCAGGCCGTTTTGCTTTGTTGCCATACACCAAGGAGAAGATATGTGCGGGATTTTCGGCATAGTGGGACATGAGGACGCCGCAAGGCTGACCTATTTCGGCCTGTACGCCCTGCAGCATCGCGGACAGGAGAGCGCGGGCATAGCCGCGTGGAACGAGGAAGAAGGCTCCTGCCATCTGCACGCGGGCATGGGACTTGTGCCCGACGTGTTCCATGAGGAAGACCTGAGGCATCTTGACGGAACCACGGCGGTGGGGCACGTACGCTATTCCACCACGGGCAAGCCGCAGCTGCGCAACGCCCAGCCTCTTCTCGTTCGCGTAAGAAACGGTATGCAGCTTGCCCTCGCCCATAACGGCAACCTCACCAACGCCGCCGAGCTCCGCCGCGAGCTGGAAAACGACGGCTGCATTTTTCAGACTACCATCGACAGCGAAATCTTCGTGCACCTCATCGCAAGGGCGCTGTCCGGAACTTCTCTGGAAGAGGCCATCGTTACGGCATGCCGCCGTGTGGAAGGCGCCTACAGCCTGCTCATCATGAGCGAGGGGCGCATCTATGCCATACGCGACCCGCACGGCTTCCACCCGCTCGGCATGGCGCGCATGGGGGACGCCTGGGTCTTCGCCTCGGAAACCTGCGCCTTCGACCTGCTGGAAGCCGACTATCTGCGCGAAGTCAATCCCGGAGAAATGGTCATCGTGGAACCCGGGGCCAAAGAGTACCGAAGCGTGCGCCTGAGAGAGGAAGGCTGCCCCGTGAGGCAGTGCATCTTCGAGCTCGTCTATTTTGCAAGGCCGGATTCCCGCATTTTCGGGGAAGACGTGTACCAGTGCCGCAAATGCATGGGACGCAACCTCATGCGCGAATCCATGGCCGACGCGGAATGCGTCATTCCCTTCCCGGACTCCGGCATCTACGCATCCCTCGGCGCGGCGCAGGAAGCTGGCGTGCCCTATGAACACGCGCTCATCCGAAACCACTACGTGGGACGCACCTTCATTCAGCCCTCCCAGAACATGCGGCAGTTCAGCGTGCGCGTCAAAATCAACCCCGTGCGCTCCATGATAGAAAACCGGAGCCTTTACGTGGTGGACGACTCCATCGTGCGCGGCACCACCATACGCACGCGCGTGGCCAAACTGCGAGAACTCGGAGCCAGGGCCGTGCATTTTCGCGTGAGCAGCCCGCCCGTGAAGCATCCCTGCTTCTACGGCATCGACTTTCCCTCCCCTGCCGACCTCATCGCCACGAAGTACACTCCGGAGCAGATATCGGACATGCTGGGCCTCGACTCCCTGCACTACCTCTCCCTCAAGGGACTTCTCGCCTCCGTTTCCGAACCCGACCACTACTGCACCGCCTGCTTCAGCGGCGACTACCCCACCCCCCTGCCCGAAGTGCAGGACAAAATGTCTCTGGAATACCGTCGCAAAGGCGATGTGAGCTTCCGGAGCAAGGCATGATGCAACGCCCCGACCCTGCCGACATTCCAGCCACCCCCGGCGTCTATCTGTACAAGGACGCCGCGGGGCGCATCATCTAGGTGGGCAAGGCCCGCCACTTGCGAAGGCGCGTGCGCTCCTACTTCCGCCCCCCGGACCAGCTCACCGCCAAGACGGCGGCCATGATTCGCAAGGCGGAAGGCATCGAGTTTCTTACCACCACCACGGAAAAGGAAGCTCTTCTTCTGGAAGCCAGCCTCATCAAGAAGCACAGACCCCACTACAACATCTGTCTGCGCGACGACAAGCAGTACGTCATGTTCCGCCTGTCGGAGAAGGAGCCCTTCCCAAGGCTGGAAATCGTGCGGCGCATGAAGCGTCGTGACGGAGCGCGATACTTCGGCCCCTTCACCTCGGGGCTTGCCGCGCGGGAGACATGGAAGACCATCCACCGCATCTTCCCTCTGCGGCGCTGCTCCGACAGGGCCATGAACAACAGGCAGACGCCCTGCCTCTACCATCACATCCATCTGTGCGCGGCTCCGTGCACGGGCGAAATCACGCCCGAAGCCTACGCGGACATGACCCGCCGCGTGACGCTGCTGCTCTCGGGCAAGTCCACCGAGCTCATCGACCTTTTGAAGGAAGCCATGAACAGGGCGTCCGACGAGCTGGACTTCGAGCGTGCCGCCACGCTTCGCGACCAGATACGCGCCATAGAAAAGACCGTGGAAAAGCAGGCCATCGTTCTGCAGTCCGGCGGCGACATGGACGCGCTCGGCCTGGTGAGCCTGCCGGAGGGGCTGGCCCTCGGCGTGGTGTTCGTGCGGCACGGCCTCGTGCAGGACAGAAGCGCCTTCTTCTGGCCCGGACTGGGGCTGGAAGACGCCGCCGAACTTCTGTGGAGCTTTCTCGGGCAGTTCTACCATGCAGGCCGCTCCATTCCCCCGCGCATCGTGCTGCCTTTTCTGCCGTGGGAGACGGAGCCCGGCTCCGCCTCTCTGACCGTGGATTCCCAGAGCGCGCTCGTGGCGCCCCACGCCTCGGCCAGCATGGGCTCTCCCTTTCTTGTGGGGGGCGGCGCCACGCCCTGCTTCTGCGGGGAGGACACGCTTGCCGGAGGAGAAGCAAAAAAGCCCACGCTCATAGAACAGGCTGCCGCCCTGCTTGAAGAGCATGAAAGGCGGCAGACGGCCCCCGCTCCGGAAAAAAGCGGAGACGACGAAAACAGCGCCGAAGCGCTGGAGGACGTGCTTGCCGAACTTCGCGGCGGCCCGGTGCGCCTTGCCGTACCGCGCAACGACGAGGAGCGACGTCTGCTGGACATGGCCCGAAGCAACGCCCGCGAATCCGTCAGGAACAGAAAGGACGTTTCCCTCGCGGAAAGACTGTCCGCGGCATTCCGGTACGACAGGCCGATAAGCCGGGTGGAATGCGCCGACGTTTCCCATACCGGCGGCGAAGCCACCAAGGTGGGCGCCGTAGTCTATGAGGACGGGCGGCCGCTCAAGAAGGACTACCGGGCATGGAACATCGAGGGCGCGGGCGGGGACGACTACGCCGCCCTGACCCAGTGGGCGAAAAGACGCCTTGAGCACGGCGAACCCTGGCCCGACCTTCTGCTCATCGACGGCGGCCGCGGACAGATTGCCGCGGTGGACGCCGTTCTGCGCGAGGAACTCGCCACGGAGGAAGGTCGCCTGCCCTTTCTTCTGGCGGGCATTGCCAAGGCCCGCGACGAACGCGGCCATGCCGACCGCCGGGCGGGCAACGTGGCCGACCGCATTTTTCTGCCCGGACGCAGCAATCCGCTGCCGCTCAAGGAAGGCTGTCCCGAACTGCTCTTTCTGCAGGTGGTGCGCGACGCCGCCCACGACTTTTCCATCGGCCGTCACAGACAGGCCAGAGCGAAGCATGCCTTCAGCGGCGAACTTCAGCAGCTGCCCGGCATAGGCCGTCAGACGGCCCGTCTGCTCTGGGAGCACTTCGACTCCGTGGCGGACATGAAGGCGGCTTCGGCCGCCAGGCTGGAAGAACTGCCCGGCATAGGCAGAAAGAAGGCCGAAGCCATCTGGAAGGCTCTGCAGAACCTGTAGCTCCGGGAACGCATCCTTTCTCCAAAAGGAAAGCCGCGCACACGCACCGCTTCCGGCAGGGCTCTAAAGCTCCTGCCGGGGCGGGCGGTTGCTTATCCGCCATGAGCGGCGCAAAAACGCCCCAAAGCCTTGTCCTGTTTCCCTTCCGCTTCTGCGCTGTCTCTGCCTCATCCGCAGGATGGCCTGTGACCTGCAGAAACATCCGGAGCACGGACGCCGCTTCCCTTTCCCCTGCCCTTTTGCCCGAGCCGGGCAAAGGTTCTTCAGGCAAAGCCTTCTGCCCCTCGTCAGCAAGTTCCGGCCCGCGGTCCACGGGAAAGGAAGCAGGACTCCCCGCTTCCTGCAGAAAAACCTACCTGCGCGCAGCCCCGCGGCAGACGCAGGCCCCGCCAAAGGCCGCACAGGGCCGCTCCGCTCTTCCTTTCCCGCCGAAGACGCGCTTCGCTCCGAAAGGCGCGTATGGCCATTTTTCCCCGAACCTGCTATACCTCGCCCCGACATGCGATTAAAGGCACGGCATGCAACTTCTGCCCATGCCTGCCTGCGCCGCGCATGAACGACGAATACCGCCGTCCCCTGCTTCCGGGCGGGAGGGACGGTACAGGGGCCGACATGGGTTTTCTTCTCGCGCTGCTCTCTTCCGCCTCGTTCGGGCTCATCCCGCTCTTCAGTCTTCCGCTGATGCACGGCGGCATGTCGCCGGAGTGCGTACTCTTCTACCGCTTTCTCTTCGGCGCCGCCGCTCTTCTGCTCGTCGTCGTGTGCCGGCACGAAAGGCTGGCCGCCCCCGCCCGCGAGCTGGGCTCCCTTGCGCTTTTCAGTCTCATGTACGCCCTTGCCGCCCTGCTCATGTTCCACGGCTTCCGCTATCTTCCAAGCGGCGTGGCCGCCACGCTGCAGTTCCTCTATCCTCTCATGGTCATGCTCATCATGATAGCCTTCTTCCATGAGAAGTTCTCCCTGGTCACGGCTTGCTCCGTGGCGCTTGCCATACTGGGCGTGTTTCTGCTCGGGGGAGGAGATGGCGGGCACGTCAGCTTCACGGGCATAGTCCTGCTGCTTGTTTCCGCGCTGTGCAACTCCGTGTACATCTGCGGCCTTCACGTGGCGCGCATACGCAGCATTTCCGGCCTCAGCATCACCTTCTGGGTTCTTTTCTTCGGCATGCTGGCCTCGCTCGTCAACGCTCTCGCTTCCGGCACCTTTCAGGGACTGCATTCTCCGGCGGAAGCGGGGCTTGCCGTGCTGCTCGCCGTCATCACCGCCGCCTTTTCCAACCTCACCCTCGTGCTGGCCATTCAGCGCATAGGCTCGACGCTGGCCTCCATCCTGGGCGTCATGGAGCCTCTCACCGCCGTCACCGTGGGGGTTCTCGTGTTCGACGAACCGGCCACGCCGGCCATGATGGCGGGCGTGGCCGTCATCTGCCTCGCCGTCGTTCTCGTGCTGGCAGGACCTCTTCTGCCCGGATTTTTCCACAGAAAACGCTGACGGAAGACCGCCGCCCGAATACAAAACCAGTGTTGCACTCTGTTACCGACGGCCACGCCATATTGCCGCCGGTAACATGAAGCGAAACAGTTTGAAACGTGACACTCGCAGGACTTTTGCCTATACACTGAACGTGTGGTCCACATAGCAGTCACCCTCTTCTCCCATAAGGAATTTACCATGACCAAGAAGACCGTCATCGTTTCTCTCGTTGCCCTCGCCTTTGCCGCCAGCATCCCCGTTTCCGCCATGGCGAACCCCGACTTTCACGGACGTTATCACCGCAACTACCAGAACGCCGCCACCTGCCCCTATCTTCCCCAGCTGACGGACGAACAGAAGGCGCAGATGGAAAAATTCCGTAAGGAGCACTACGACGCCGTCGCTCCCCTGCGCGACAGCCTCATGGAAAAGCGCATGACCCTGAACGCCCTTTCCCGCAACCCCAATACCACTCCTGCGGAACTGCGTCAGCTCACGGCGGACATCACCAAGCTCCGCACCCAGATTCGCACCGTGAACGACGACTACTTCGCCAAGATGGAAAAGGCCGGCATTCCCTGCCCCGGCTTCCGCAACCAGGCCGGTGACCGCGGCTTCCGTCATCACGACCGCGGCTACGGCATGCACCACGGCTACGGCCGCTGATACTCCGAAGTCGCCTGAAAAGGCGACTTCCCTCCTCTCTCCTCACCGGCACGGATTCTGAACGGCCCAGCCTCCTCAGCCGTTCATGCCGGCATCCGGCACCGACCGATACGCGCGCGGCACTTTTTCTGCCGCGCGCTTTTTTGCGTCCGGCTCCCTTCCCCCGCAAAAAACATCTTGCGCGGCCGCCTTTCTTCATCCGGCACGAAATGGGGCCCCACCGGCATAGCCGGTGGTTCCTCTTATGCGCCTGTAAGGCTTTCTTACCAGCCGCGCCCTAACAGGCGCATGGATGGTCTGACATCTGCATTTCTGTTACCGGCGGCCCGTAAAC
>CALUPQ010000002.1 GCA_944322695.1 uncultured Mailhella sp.
ACGAAACCATAGTTCCCGGCATCCTGAAGCCCGAGCCCTGCCCCACCACCAAGAACAAGCGCGTGGCCGTCATCGGCGCCGGGCCCGTGGGCGTGACGTGCGCCTATCAGCTGCTGGAAACCGGCTACCCCGTGGACATCTACGAAGCCCACGACAAGGCCGGCGGCATGGTGCGCTACGGCATTCCCTTCTACCGCCTGCCCAAGAACGTGCTCGAACAGGAAAACGAGCTCGTCAAGGCCATGGGCGGCATGTTCTTCTTCAATCAGAAACTCGGACGCGACTTCCACATCGACGATTTGTTCCGTCGCGGCTACCGTGCCGTGTTCATCGCCACGGGCTGCCCGCTCGGCGGCTACCTCGGCATGGAAGGCGAGGACACCTCCCTGCCCGAATACGAGAACGGCATAGAATTTCTGGAAAAGGTGCATGACGCTCTGGAAAGCGGCGTCACGCCCACCCTCGAAGGCGACGTGGTGGTCGTCGGCGGCGGCAACGTGGCCATGGACTGCTGCCGCTCCGCCGTGCGCATGACGAAGGGCAAGGTGCATCTCGTCTATCGCCGCACCGAGTCCGACGCTCCGGCCGACCGCGAGGAAATCGTGGAAGCCGGACGCGAAGGCGTGGAATTCCACTTCCTCTCCGGTCAGGACGCGCTGGTGGTGGAAAACGGAAAAATCAAGGGCCTGCGCTGCGTGAAGATGCAGCAGACCGAGCCTGATGAAAGCGGACGGCGCGGCGTGAAGCCCATCGCCGGTTCGGAATTCGTCATCCCCTGCGACTACGTCATCGCGGCCATCGGTCAGAAGAGCGACCCCGCCATGCTCACGGAAGAGGACGGCGTCGCCGTCGACCGCAAGCACTGCATCGTCGTGGACGAATATCAGGCCACCTCGCGGCCCGGCGTCTTCGCCGGCGGCGACGGCACCACCGGTCCGCGCACCAAGGGCCCGAGCGTGCTCATCCACGGCATGGCGCAGGGCGCCATCGGCGCGCAGGCCATAGCGAGCTATCTGGAATACGGCACGGCGCCCTTCCTGGCCCGCGAGCGCATGAGCCAGCTCATCCGTCAGGCCGACCTCTTCGGCAACGACGCCGTGTGCGGCGAGGAAAAGATGCCCCGCGTGAAGATAAGCGAGCTTTCCCCCGCCGAACGTGCGCACAACTTCCGGGAAGTGGAACTGGGCATGAGCCAGGAAGAGGCATGGAAGGAAGCCGGCCGCTGCATGCGCTGCTACCGCATCAGGTCCATCATCACCCGCTCCCCCATCCCCGGCATCAAAGCCTAACCGTTTATGAGAGAACCCGCCATGAATGCATCCATCAACGGACGTGACTATACTTTCGAGCCCGGGGAAACCATCCTTCAGGTGGCCCGGCGCAACGGCATATTCATTCCCACGCTCTGCCATTACCAGCCCCTCGACCACAAGCCCGGCACCTGCCGCGTGTGCCTTGCGGAAGTGACGGACAACAGCGGCCGCACCGACGTGGTCACCACCTGCAACACCCCCATGGAAGAGGGCATGCGCGTGAACACCCGTTCCGCCCGCGTGCGCGAGATGCAGCGCCTGCAGGTGGAGCTCATCTTCGCCGACCACGACCAGGACTGCGCCGCCTGCGCCCGTCACGGCGACTGCGAACTGCAGGACCTCGCCGAATACGTGGGCCTTTCCTCCAACCGCTTCGTCACCGGCGCGGGCCGCGAACGCCCCCTGGACGACACCATGCACGGCATGGTACGCGACATGACCAAGTGCATACGCTGCCTGCGCTGCGTGGAAGTGTGCCGCAAGGTGCAGGGCGTGGCCGCCCTCACCGTGGACGGCACGGGCTCCGGCGCGCACATCGGCGTGGGCATGGCCCCCAGCCAGAACACCTCGGCCTGCATCCAGTGCGGCCAGTGCACGCTGGTCTGCCCCACGGGCGCGCTTTCCGAACGCGACGAGAACGACGAGGTGCTCGACTACCTCGCCAACCCCGAGCTGACCACGGTGTTCGCCTTCGCGCCCTCCGTGCGCGTGGTGATGGGCGAGGCCTTCGGCATGGCTCCCGGCGAAAACGTGGAAGGCAGAATCGTGGCCGCCCTGCGCCGCCTCGGCGCCGACATCGTCATCGATACCGACTTCGCCGCCGACGTGGTCATCATGGAGGAAGGCACCGAACTTCTCGGCCGCCTCAAAAACGGCGGAAAACTGCCCATGTTCACCTCCTGCTGCCCCGGCTGGATAAACTACGCCGAAAAGCACTGCCCTGAGGTGCTGCCCTACCTTTCCACCACCCGCTCCCCGCAGGCCGTGTCGGGCTCGCTCATCAAGACCTATCTGGCGGAAAAGTCCGGCCTTGCGCCGAGGAACATACGCACCGTCTCCATCATGCCCTGCACGGCCAAGAAGGACGAGGCCGCCCGGGCCCAGCTGCACGTCCACGGCGCCCCCGACACCGACGTGGTGCTCACCGTGCGCGAGCTCTCCCGCCTCTTCCGCCGCTGCGGCATCGACCTCGCCGCCGTGGAACCCGAGCCCTTCGACAACCCCTACATGAGCGACTCCACCGGCGCGGCCGTCATCTTCGGCGCCACCGGCGGCGTGATGGAAGCCGCCGTGCGCACCGTCTATGCCGTGCTCAACCATAAGGAACTGCCCGGCGTGGACGTCACCCCCGTGCGCGGCGTGGAAGGCCTGCGCGAGGCCGAAGTGGACCTCGGCGAAGGCAACGGCACCATCAAGGTGGCCGTGGTGCACGGCCTTGCCAACGCAAGAAAGCTCGCCGAACAGGCCGTGGCCGGCAACTCGCCCTACGCCTTCATCGAAGTCATGGCCTGCCCCGGAGGCTGCGTGGACGGCGGCGGCACCTGCCGCGTGAAGAAGGATTACCACCCCCATGCCGGAGAGCGCCGCAACGGCCTCTTCGCCATCGACCGCAACATGCCGCGCCGCCAGTCCCACAACAACCCCCAGGTCATAAAGCTCTACGAGGACTTCCTCGGCGAGCCCAACTCCCACAAGGCGCACGAACTGCTCCACACCCACTACACCGACCGCAGCAAGGTGCAGACGGAAAGCATTTCCGCCACCAAGAAGAAGCTCACCCTCACCGACCAGTCCGGACAGTAGAAAAGAAGAGAGGGAAGGCGGGGGAAGGAGGAAACCCTTTTGAAAAAGGGCTTTCCTCCTTCCCCCGCACCCCCATCCTCCTTCCGAAAACTTTTGACAAGGGAGGAGGTGAAAAAAAAAGCCGTATCTGGAAACGACGCCGGGGACGACGGCCGGACAAAAAGCGCCGCCTTCGGAAAAAATGTGGAAACTCCCGGGGAGTTATCCGCAAAACCTTGACCTTGTTCCGCCCCCATGGTAAAGTACAACCTGTTTCGGAAACCTTTCCTTCAGGTTTTTCCGAACTATAGGGCCGGGTATGGACTTGGATGAAGAAACCGGGAGAGACCGCCCTCAGGGCGGCGCCGAAGGGGCCGCAAGAACTCTCAGGCAAAAGGACCGGTTTTGGACAAACTCTGGAAAGCATCATTGCACCCATGAGGCAATCCGCTCGGCGGAGAATCTTTCAGGTTGATAACAGAGGCACAGCTGACGAACTCCTCGTCATCTGTGCCTCTTTTCTTTTCCCCCCCCCTTTTGCAGGAGAAGGTCCATGGAACAGAAAACCCCTCTTTACGACGTGCATGTGGCCGAGGGCGGCAAAATCGTCCCCTTCGCGGGCTACCTTCTGCCCGTGCAGTACCCGAGCGGCGTCATCAAGGAACACATGGCCGTGCGTCAGGCGGCCGGCCTGTTCGACGTCTCCCACATGGGAGAAATCCTCTTCACCGGCCCCACGGCGCTGGACACCCTGAACCACCTGCTCACCAACGACTTTACCGACATGCCCGTGGGAAAGGTGCGCTACAGCGTCATGTGCAACGACAAGGGCGGCGTCATCGACGACCTCGTCATCTACAAGTTCGGTGAGGAGGAATACCTCGCCGTGGTCAACGCGGCCAACCGCCACAAGGACTACGCCCACATGGCCGCGAACGTTCTGCCCGGCACGAAGGCCGAGGACATTTCCGACTCCGTGGCGCAGCTTGCCCTTCAGGGGCCGGCCGCTCCCGCCATACTCGGAAAGCTGGTTCCGGAAGACAATCTGCCGAAGAAGTACTACACCGCCGTGCGCGACGTGGACGTGCGCGGCATGAAGTGCATGATTTCCCGCACCGGCTACACGGGCGAACTCGGCTACGAAATCTACACCGCGCCGGAAAACGCCGCAGAGCTCTGGAAGCTGCTGCGCGAAACGGGCGAGGAGTTCGGCCTCATTCCCTGCGGGCTCGGCGCACGCGACACGCTGCGCCTTGAGGCGGCCATGCCCCTGTACGGTCATGAAATGGACGAAACCGTCACGCCGCTGGAAGCCGGGCTTTCCTTCGGCGTGAAGATGGGCAAGGCCGACTTCATCGGCAAGGCCGCCCTTGTCGAAGCAGGCGACCCCGCCCGCGTGCGCGTGGGCCTTGAAATCACCGGCCGCGGCATCGCACGCGAGCATCAGGACGTGTTCATCGGCGAGGAAAAAATCGGCGCCACCACGTCCGGCACGCACTGCCCCGCCGTGGGCAAGGCCCTGGCCATGGCGCTTGTCAACGTCGCCCACAGCGCCCCCGGCACGGAAGTGGAAGTGGACATCCGCGGCCGCCGCGTGAGCGCGACCATCGTACCCCTGCCCTTCTACCACCGCTGAGAACGGCCCCGCGCCGTCATGAACCTTCAGTCATCACGCCAAAAGCGAACCTTCTAGCCTTTTTCCGGAGGATACCATGTCCAACATTCCCGCCGACCTTCGCTACACCGCTTCCCATGAATGGATAAAGAACGAAAACGACCTCGTGGTCATCGGCCTGACGGACTTCGCCCAGAGTTCCCTCGGCGACATCGTGTTCATCGAACTGCCGGAGGAAGGCGACGCCGTGACCATGGGCGAATCCTTTGCGGACGTGGAATCCGTGAAGGCCGTCTCCGGCGTGTTCAGCCCCGTTTCCGGCACCGTGGCCGCGGTGAACAGCGCCCTCATCGACAACCCCGCCATGCTCAACGAAGACCCCTACGGCGCGTGGCTCATCAAGGTTTCCGACGTGACGGAAACCGGCGAGCTGCTGGACGGCGCAGGCTACGAAGCCGTCTGCAAGTCCGAGGAGGCCTAGGCATGGGAAGCTACATTCCCTCCACCCACGAGGAGCGGCAGGCCATGCTGGCCACGCTCGGCCTCGGCTCGGTCGATGAACTGTTCGCGGTCATCCCCGAAAACGTCCGGGTGAAGGACCTGAACCTGCCCGAAGGCATGAGCGAAATGGAGGTGGCCCGCAAGGTCGGCTCCATGGCGGAGAAGAACGTGCGCTTCCGCAGCGTGTTCTGCGGCGCGGGCGCGTACCGCCACTACGTTCCCGCCATCGTGAAGACCGTGACCTCCCGCGAGGAGTTCGTCACGGCCTACACCCCCTATCAGGCGGAAATCAGCCAGGGCGTGCTCCAGTCCATCTTCGAATACCAGACGCAAATCTGCGAGCTCACCGGCATGGACGTGTCCAACGCCTCGGTCTATGACGGGGCCGTGGCCGCGGCCGAAGCCTCCCTCATGTGCCTCGAGCGCCGCAGAAACGGCGTCGTCGTGGCCGGCAGCGCCGACCCGCAGACCATCACCACCATCCGGACCTACTGCGAAAGCCGCAGCGTGCCCGTCACCGTGCTGCCCGTGAAGAACGGCGCCACGGACGTGGCCGACCTTGCCGCCGCCCTTTCGGATTCCACGGCCTGCCTCTACGTGCAGAGCCCCAACTACTACGGCGTGCTCGAAGACATGGACGCCCTCGTTTCCGCCGCCCACGGGGCCGGCGCAAGGGTGGTCATGGGCGCGAACCCCATATCCCTCGGCATCCTGCAGACGCCCGGCGACTACGGGGCGGACATCGCCGTGGGCGAAGGACAGCCGCTCGGCATGCCCCTCGGCTTCGGCGGGCCCTACCTCGGCTTCATGGCCTGCAGGAAGGAGCTCATGCGCCGTCTGCCCGGCCGCATCGTGGGCGAACCCACCGACCATGAGGGCCGCCGCTGCGTCGTGCTCACCCTTCAGGCCAGAGAACAGCCCATCCGCCGCGAAAAGGCTTCCT
>CALUPQ010000003.1 GCA_944322695.1 uncultured Mailhella sp.
GCCTCGCGCGAACACTTCGAGCCCGCCTGGAAGGACGTGGTCCCCGTCAGCTGGGACGAAACCATGGACCAGGCCCTTGCGCGCGCCCGCACCCTCGCCATGCCCGGCGACGCCGTGCTTCTCGCTCCGGCCACCTCAAGCTACGACCAGTTCAAGAACTACATCGAGCGCGGCAACCACTTCCGCGCTCTCGTGACGAACATGAAGGAACAGTAAGATGAACCTGCGCAAGAAGAAACAGCCCGCTCCCGAACCGGCGCTGCCTCCGGGCCCCGTGGACTGGTGGCTGCTCGCCCTGCTGCTTCTGCTTCTGTGCGTGGGGCTCGTGGCCGTGCTTTCCGCAAGCGGCCCCACCAGCCAGCGCACCTACGGCGAATCCTACCACTTCTTCCACCGCCAGCTGCAGACCATGCTGCTCGGCGGCGTTCTGGTGGCGCTCATCTGCTGGCTTCCGCGCTCGTTCATCAACAAGCTCCACTACTGGGGCATAGGCGTGGTGCTGGTCCTGCTTGCGCTTTGTCTTCTCATCGGCCCGAAAATCAACGGCGCCCAGCGCTGGCTCAACTTCCATTTCATGATGCTGCAGCCCATGGAGTTCGCCCGCGTGGCCCTCGTCATGTACCTGGCCTACTTCATGAGCTCCAAGCAGAGCATGATTCGCGAGTTCAGCCGCGGCCTTCTGCCGCCCACGCTCATCACGCTGCTCATCTGCGTGCTTCTCGTGCTTCAGCCCGACCTCGGCGGCACCATCATCATGCTGGCCATCCTCTTCTTCATGTGCCTCGGCGGCGGCACGCGCGGCTGGTACCTCGCCATGGTGCTCATTCTCGCGGCCGTGCTGGTGGTGGCCCTCATCATCGTGGAGCCCTACCGCTGGGCACGCTGGACCGCCTTCCTCGAACCCTTCGCCAACGCCAGAGGCTCCGGCTACCAGATTGTGCAGAGCCTGCTCGCCCTCGGCAGCGGCGGCATCTTCGGCGTGGGACTCGGCGGCAGCATACAGAAGACCGTGTACCTGCCCGAAGCCCACAACGACTTCATCATGTCCGTGGTGGGAGAGGAGACCGGCTTTGTCGGCATTACCGTGGTCATGGTGCTGTTTGCGCTCTTCTTCTATCGCTGCTATCGTGTGGTGCTCGGCCAGCGGAACCTGCGCGACAGGCTCTCCGCCTACGGGCTCACGCTCATCATCGCCCTGAGCTTTCTGCTCAACATGGCCGTCATTCTCGGCAACGTCCCGCCCAAGGGCATTGCCATGCCATTCATCAGCTACGGCGGCAGCAGCCTGCTTGCGAACATGATTTGCGCGGGCCTGCTGCTCAACTATTCTCGAACCGCGCGGGAGTAAGCATGGCCCTTCGCATCATCATCACCACCGGAGGCACGGGAGGACACATCTTCCCCGCCCTCGCCGTCATCGAGGCGCTGAAAAAACGCAGGCCCGACGCGGAGATTCTCTTCGTCGGCGGTCTCTACGGACCGGAAAAGGACATCGTGACGCGCGCGGGCGTGCCCTTCGAGGGCCTGCCCGTTCGCGGCTTTCTGGGCCGCGGCCCGAAGGCCGTCGCCGCCATGTTCGCCATGGCGGGCGGCATCGTGCGGGCCATGGGCATCCTCCGCCGCTTCTCGCCCGACGCCGTCATGGGCTTCGGCGGCTATGCGGCCTTCGCTTCCGTGTTCGCGGCGCATCTTCTGCGCCGCCCCTGCGCCCTGCACGAACAGAACGCCGTGCCCGGCGCGGCCAACCGCATTCTCGGCAGGCTCGTGAGCCGCGTCTGCCTTTCCTGGAATCAGCCCGCCGAAAAGGCGAGCTTTCCTGCTGAGCGGTGCGTTCTCACCGGCAACCCCATCCGCTCCGGCATAGCCGCCCTCGGCACGGCAAAGCGCGAAAGGGAAGGCGCGCCGCGTCTTCTCGTCATGGGCGGCTCGCAGGGGGCAAGGGCCATCAACAACATGGTCGTCTCCATGCTGCCCGCCCTGCGCGAAGCGGGCATCGACCTTCTGCATCAGACAGGGGCCTCCGAATACGAGGCCGTGCGCCGCGCCTATCTTGAGGCCGGCATTTCCGCCGAAGAGACCGACCGCATCGTGCACCCCTTCATCCACGACATGGCCGCCGCCTATGCGGAATGCGACCTCGCCCTCTGCCGCGCAGGCGCCACCAGCATGGCCGAACTTGCCGCCACGGGCACGCCCGCGGTGTTCATCCCCTACCCCTTCGCCGCGCACGACCATCAGACCGGCAACGCCCGCGCCATGCAGGACGCAGGCGGCGCCATTCTTCTGCCCCAGAAGGAGGCCGAAGCCAGGGCGAAGGACGGCAGCCTCGCGCCCATGCTCATCGAACTTCTCACGGACAGGGAGCGCCTCGCCGTCATGCGCAGGGGAGCCCTCTCCCTCGCCAGGCCCGAAGCGGCGGACGCCGCAGCGGCGGAACTTCTGGCCCTCGCGGAAAAAAACTCCAAATAATCTCAGGTCATCCATGAACAACAAGATTCGTGCCATACATATGATAGGCATCGGCGGGTCCGGCATGAGCGGCATCGCCGAGGTTCTTCTCAACCTGGGCTACAGCGTCCACGGTTCCGACCTTTCCAACAGCGCCACGGTGCAGCGCCTGCGCGGCCTCGGGGCGGTCATCCATCTCGGCCACGCCGCGGAAAACCTCGGCGACGCCCAGGTGGTGGTGCGCTCCTCCGCCGTGTCCGACTACAACCCCGAAGTGCAGGCCGCCCGCGAGCGCGGCATTCCCGTCATTCCCCGCGCGGAAATGCTGGCCGAGCTCATGCGCCTGCGCACCGGCATCGCCGTGGCGGGCACCCACGGCAAGACCACCACGACCTC
>CALUPQ010000004.1 GCA_944322695.1 uncultured Mailhella sp.
GCCTATGGGCGCAGTTGCCAGACCGCACCTCTTTTTTAGCAAATCAAAAGGAGTCTTTATCACTTACGCATAACTATAAGTTTTCGGGAACCCCCAGCCTAGCTGGGGGGGTTCTTTTAACCAAAAAAACAGGCCGTCCGCATATGCGGACGGCCTGTTCCACAGACACTCTGAAGCGCTGTTACTTAATGGCATCCTTGAGCGCCTTGCCGGGAAGGAACTTCACAACGGAGCAGGCGGGGATTTCAATCTTCTCATTGGTACGAGGGTTACGGCCGGTGCGAGGCGCGCGCTTGACAACCTTGAAGCTGCCAAAGCCCATCAGAGTGATGGAGTCGCCAGAAGCGAGGCACTCGGAAATGGCAGAAATGACAGCGTCCAGCGCCGCTTCCGATTTCACTTTCGTCTCAAGTCCGCTTTTGGCGTAAATCTTCTCGACCAGTTCAGCTTTCGTCATGGTTTCACTCTCCCAAAAATTTTTTGACTCTTTCACTGAGTCACTTTTCAGTAGAATGAGAATCCACGTATGTCAAGCTCGCCACAGCTAACCAGAGAAAATTTTTATGGAAAAGCCTTTTCATCACCTTCCGGGGAGCCGCCTTGGAAGCCGAAAACACTAGCGCTGCAAGCCTTGGCAAAGGCCTCGGAACTTTCCCGCCAGCGCCTGAAATTCACCCATGTCAGTTCGTGCTTGTTGCACGAAAGGTGCACGACCTGCGAGCCCGGAATCTCCCGGAACGCCTGCACCACATGGTGGTCCGTCGCCCCCTGCAACTTTATGGTGCAGACCATGTTGCCCACGGCCCCGGCGTCCAGCCAGTGCTTCACCGCTCCGAGCAGGCGCTCCGGGTAGCAGGCCATGTCGGAAAAAAGCCAGTCCACGTATCCCGCCGTCTGAGGTTCCAGTCCGAACCCGCTGCCGAGACAGTGCTCCACCCCGGGCATGGCCGAAACCCGGCTGTCCAGAGGAGACTTGTCGATGCTGAACACCTTCGCCCCCAGTCCGGCAATCACCCATGTCCAGCCGCCGGGAGCGGACCCGAGGTCGAGGCAGAGCTCGCCCGGGCGCGGAGCGCAGCCGAAAAGCGTGAACGTCTCCCACAGCTTGAGATAGGCACGGCTCGGCGGGTTCACCCTGTCTTCCTCAAAACGGACGTCCCCATCGGGAAACGCGGAGCTGCACTTGGCGGAAACAAGAAGCGTGTCATGGTCCCACAGCGTCCACGACCCCAGAGGCGAGGAAGGCGCCGCCTTCCCGAAGGGAAGAGGCTTCGACTTCACCGGGGGCAGCTGCTGCTCAATGAGCGCCGCACGACGGTGAAAATCCACGGCATGCAACTTCCAGTTGCGCTGTATGGACTTGAGCGTGCGCACCGCATCGCCCACGGAGGTGATGGGCTGAAAGAAGGGCTCAAGCCAGATATTCTGCGCCCAGGCCGAAGGAAAAAGCCCTTCGGCCAGAACAAGCCTTTCCTTCACGTCGCGTACGTGCACGCCGTGAAGGGACAGCTCATCCAGAAGGTCCTTCTCAAAGCCCTTCGCCGCCAGATAGGCAATGAGAGGCCTACTTGACATTGGGGAACAGCTCCGCGGCCATCTCGCGCAGTTTGTACTTCTGCACCTTGCCGTTGGCCGTTTTGGGGAACTCGTCCACCACGGCGACGTAACGCGGAATCTTGTGCCAGGCCACACGCCCGCGGCAGAAGTCGCGCACGTCTTCGGGGCGGAGAGTCTTTCCCTCGCGGGCGATGAGGAAGGCCGCCACATCCTCGCCGTAGCGGCGGGAGGGAATGCCAAGGACCTGCACGTCGCGCACGTCCTCCATTTCCAGCAGAAATTCCTCAATTTCACGCGGATAGATGTTCTCGCCGCCGCGCACAATCATGTCCTTGATGCGGCCGGTGATGCGCAGGTACCCTTCAGCGTCCATCACGCCGAGGTCGCCGGTGTGGAGCCAGCCTTCGGCGTCGATGGTTTCCGCCGTGGCTTCGGGCATATTGAAATAGCCCTTCATCACATTGTAGCCGCGGCAGCAGATTTCGCCCTGACTCCCCGCTTCCACCTTCTGCCGGGTCACGGGGTCGCGCAGTTCCACTTCCACGCCTTCCAGCACGCTGCCCACGGAGCGGCAGCGGTGCTCGTCGCTTTCCGAGATGCCCGTCATGGTGATGACCGGAGAGCATTCGGTAAGGCCGTAGGGAATGACTATGGCCTTGAGGTTCATGGCCTCCATGACCTGCCGAATCAGAGGTTCGGGGCATACGGAGCCGCTCATGAGTCCGAAGCGCAGGCTGGAGAAATCGTACTGGCTGAAGCGGCGATGCCCCAGCATGGAAATATAGGTGGAAGGAACGCCGTACACGCCGGTGCACTTTTCATCCTGGATGGCGGCCATCACCCGCTCGGGAGAGAAGGTTTCCGTGATGACCATGGTCGCCCCGTGGCTCACGCAGGCCAGCACGCCCACCACGCAGCCCAGACAGTGGAAAAGCGGCAGCGGAATGATGACGCGGTCCTTTTCGGTGAGCTCCTCGCGTTCGCCCACCCAGTAGCCGTTGTTGCCGATGCCCACATGGGAGAGCATGACGCCCTTGGGGAAGCCCGTGGTACCCGAAGTGTACTGCATGTTCACCACGTCATGCGGCTTCACGAGGGCCTTGCGCGCCTCGTACTCCTCATCGGAAACGTCTCCGGCCCGGTTCAGGATGGCGGAAAGCGGCAGGACGCCCGGATGAGGAATGTCCTTGAGGCTCATGACGCGACGCAGATGGGGGAACTTCTCGCAGTGCAGCTCTCCCTCGTGCTGGTCCTTCAGGTTGGGAATGACCCGGTACAGGGCCGACACGTAGTCGTAATCCAGAAAGCCGTCGATGCAGAAGAAATTTTCGCACTCGGACTGGCGGATGAGATATTCCAGCTCGCTGTCGCGGTAGTTGGTGTTCACCGCCAGAAGCGTGGCCCCTATGCGGGCGGCGGCGAACATGAGGGACACCCAGTTGGGCACGTTGGTGGCCCAGAGGGCAATTTTTTCGCCGGGCTGCACGCCCAGCGCCATCAGGCCCCGTCCCAGCCTGTCCACAGTGTCGGCAAACTCGCTCCAGGTCTGCCGGTAATCGTGCCCCACATAAACAAGGGCCTCACGTTCAGGAAAACGCCTGACGGTTTCGTCCAGCATCTGGCCGAGGGTGCGTTCCTGCAATTTAAATTCTGACATATTCCGTTCCTTTACATCAGTACGCGGAAATTCCGGGACCCGGTGACGGACAACCGCCGCCATGGGAGCAAACCTCGAAAGGGAAGTTTCCCGGAGGAAACCGCCCTTTCCGCCAGCGAAACACGCATGACGCAAAACCTCTCTCGGCAGTTTCCAGTCCGGGTATCTTATGTTATTGCGTACGCTTTCTCAAGGAAAAATGCTGACCTGCCCCTGCCGGAAAGCCTCCCGCCGCTTTCCTTCGAAGGTCCTGAGAGCTATACTCCCGTCCGGAGGAATCCATGACGGCAAGGCATATTTATACGGTGACAGGTCAGGTTCAGGGCGTGGGCTTTCGCCCCTTCATCTACCGGGAAGCCTCGAAACTGGGGCTGACGGGAAGTGTGGGCAACACCCCCGAAGGCGTACGCATAGAGGTTCAGGGAGAAGAAGAGGCCCTTGCGCTCTTTTCCTCCTTTCCCGAACGGGTACCGCCGCTGGCGCGCATAGCATCCCTGACGCGAGAGGTCGCAGAACCGCTGCCGGACGAAAACGTCTTTCACATCCGCACCACGCACTCCGGCGCGCACCGGGGACACCGCGTGCTCGTCAGCCCGGACGTGGCCCCCTGCGACGCATGTCTTGCCGACATGGCCGAAAAGAGCAACCGCCGCTTCGGCTACGCCTTCACCAACTGCACGAACTGCGGTCCGCGCTACACCATCACCCGTTCCATCCCCTATGACAGGCCGGTGACCAGCATGGCCTGCTTTCCTCTGTGTCCCCCGTGCGCCGAAGAATATCACAACCCGGCAGACCGACGTTTCCATGCCCAGCCCAACGCCTGCCCGGACTGCGGCCCCGTGCTCTGGCTGGAAGGGGCGGACGGAGTCCCCGGCATCGACCAGGAAGCCCCGGAAAAGCAGCGCGCCATGCAGGAAGAGCGCAGAAAGCGCTACGGCCTGCCGGAACATGCCGTCATGGGGAACGCCGCCATTCCCGCCCTGCTTGCCGCGCTGAAAAAAGGACGCATCGCAACCGTAAAAGGCCTCGGAGGTTTCCATCTGGTGTGCGATGCAGGGAACGCCGACGCCGTGGCGGAACTCCGCCGCCGGAAAAACCGCCCGCACAAGGCGCTCGCCGTCATGGTGGCGGACGTGGAAAGCGCGCGGCGCTTTGCCGTACTCAGCGAAGATGCGTGCAGACGCATCTCCTCGCCGAGACGCCCCATCGTCATCTGTCCCCGCCGTCAGGGAGCCCTGCCCGACATCCTTGCGCCGGACACATCAAGCATCGGGCTCATGCTGCCCTCCACGCCGCTTCATCATCTGCTCTTTCATCCCGAATGGACGGGCGGACGGAAGGAAGACGCCCTGCCCGCCCTTGTCATGACCTCCGGCAACCCCCACGGAGCGCCCCTCTGCCTGGGCAACCGGGAAGCGCGGGAACGCCTCGGCGGCATGGCCGACCTATTTCTGTTCCACGACCGCGACATTCTCGTACGCGTGGACGATTCCGTGCTCTTTCCCGCCGACGACGTCCACCCCTCCCTCATGGTGCGCCGGGCGCGCGGTTTCGTTCCCGAACCCATGCCTCTGCCGGAAAGACCGAACAGAAATGCCGTGGACTGCGTGTTCGCCGCCGGAGCGGAGCTCAAGCATACCTTCTGCCTCACCCGCGGGGGAGAAGCCTTCGTCAGTCAGCACATCGGAGACGTAAGCAGAGCGGAAAGCCTCGCCTTTTTCGAAGAGACGCTGAAACACCTCCTCGCGCTTCTCGAAGTGGAACCGCGCCTTGTCGTGCGCGACCTGCACCCGGACTACCTCTCCAGCCGTCTTGCGGACGAGTTCGCCCGTGAGCGGGGACTGCCGGAACTCCCGCTTCAGCACCATGCGGCCCACGTCTGCGCCGTCATGGCGGAACACGGCCGCACCTCTCCCGTGCTGGGGCTTGCGCTGGACGGCTCCGGCCTCGGAGACGACGGCACCGTCTGGGGCGGCGAACTTCTGCTTGTCCGGCCCGGAAGCTGGCAGCGTATCGGCCGTCTTTCCCCCTTTTCGCTGCCCGGCGGCGAAGCCGCCATACGTTCGCCGTGGCGGGTGGCCGAAGCGCTCCGGTACGCCTCCGGCCTGCCCGAAAGCTGCCGCCCCTGGCTTGCCGGCTCCCCCGAGAGGGCAAAACTCTCCCCCATGGTGGAGGAAATGCTGAAGCGTGACGTACGCTGCCTGCGCACGTCGAGCTGCGGCAGGCTCTTCGATGCCGTTTCCGCTCTTGCCGGACTATGCTTCGACGTCACCTACGAAGGTCAGGCTGCCATCAGGCTGGAAGAAGCGCAGGACTTCGGGGAAACGGGGGGCTACCGCCTGCCCGTGCTGGAAAGAAACGGCCTTCTGGAGGCGGACGCGGCGGAACTCTTCCGTCAGGCCGCCCGGGACGCAGCGCAGCCCGCGCGCCTTGCCAGGCGCTTCCACAAAGGCCTCGCCTGCGGTCTGGCCGCATGGGCGCGCGCCGCGGCAGACGGCACGGGCGTAACGGACGTGGCGCTGTGCGGCGGCGTGTTCAACAACCGTACGCTGCTGACGGAGCTGCCCGCCGAACTTCGCCGTCTCGGCCTTACCCCCCTGCTGCCCTCCCGCTTTCCGTCAGGAGACGGGGCCATCGCCCTCGGGCAGGCGCTGTGGGGAGACTGGTTCCTCGAAGAACAGTGAACTGGCAGCCTGCGGCCGCTTCCACCTCTTTACGGGCAGGTTCGACAAGCATGCTCCCGGCCGAGAGCCGCCGTTCTCTGCCATGACACAGGCCGCACGCCGGGGCTCTTCGGCCGGCTTCCTTCCGCATGAGCCTTCCGTAAAAAGGGGCGGGGCAGATAAGCACTTCTTCGACCAAGCCTCAAAACCTCCGCTGTCCGCACCTTTTTTTGCGCCTCCTCCAAAAAGATTCTGCCGCAAAATTTTTCCAGCATGTCAAAGAGGTTAAAAGCGCATGAGAAGAAGGGCTGGAGGTCTCCATCCTTGACTATATACAGATAACCGGATATAGTAAATCGATAAATCTTGATATTCATGTCCTGACAGAAGGTTATGAAGGCTCTTCGATATTTTAAAGCCCTTTCGGATGAAACACGCCTGCGCCTCGCGCTGGTTCTTTTCCATTACGAGCTGTCCGTCAACGAGCTGGTCTCGCTTCTCGGCATGGGGCAGTCGCGCATCTCCCGGCACCTCAAGATTCTGACCGAAGCCGGGATTCTCCAGTCACGCAGAGACGGCCTGTGGGTGTTCTATTCCGCCGAACCGGAAGGTCCGGGCCATGAATTTCTCGCCGGCGTCATGCCCTTCATGCAGGATGACGACGTCTGCCGCGCGGACCTCGACATGGCTTCGCACATCATTGAGGAACGGGCGCTGAAGACCCGGCAGTTCTTCAATGACATCGCCGACGACTGGGACGAGATGAACCGCGAAATTCTCGGCGACTTCTCCCTGCCGGACGTGATTCTGCACGCCGTGCCGGAAAACTGCGGCGTGGCCGCGGACCTCGGCTGCGGCACGGGCGAGGTGCTCGAACATCTGCGCGGCGCCTGCCGCGAGCTCATCGGCGTGGACGATTCCCCGCGCATGCTGGAGCTTGCGCGCCGCCGCTTCGGCGACAACATGAACGGCATTTCCCTGCGCATAGGCGAGCTCGACTACCTGCCCCTGCGCGATGGAGAGGCCGATTTCATCTGCATCAATCTTGTGCTGCATCACCTCTCCCGCCCCTCCATGTCTCTCGGGGAAATAGCCCGGGTGCTGCATCCGGGAGGGCTTGTTCTGGTGACGGATTTCGACCAGCACAGTCAGGAATCCATGCGCACCATGTACGGCGACCGCTGGCTCGGCTTCTCCCTGGACGAGCTTTCCGCGGCTCTGGTCAAAACCGGTCTCACCATCGTGGACTATCGCCGTCAGCCGGTAAAGAAAAATCTGGCGCTGCATCTCATACTGGCCCGCAAGAATGCCGCAGGCGCGGCTTCTTCCGCGCTGTGATCTCGTTTCAACATTCTGCCAACCTCTTATGGAGCTCTCATGTCCGCCAAAAGCCTCGATTTGTCTCTGAACTACAAAGTCGCCGACATCTCCCTTGCCGACTTCGGCAAAAAGGAAATCCAGCTTTCCGAGCGTGAAATGCCCGGTCTCATGGAACTCATCCGCCGCTACGGCAACAAGAAGCCCCTGAAGGGCCTGAAAATCAGCGGTTCCCTGCACATGACCATTCAGACGGCCATGCTCATCCGCACCCTCTACGAACTCGGCGCGGACATCCGCTGGGCCTCCTGCAACATCTTCTCCACGCAGGACCACGCCGCCGCCGCCATTGCCGAACAGGGCATGGCCAAGGTGTTCGCCTGGAAGGGCGAATCTCTGGAAGATTACTGGTGGTGCACGGAAATGGCCCTCACCTGGCCCGACGGCTCCGGCCCCGACCTCATCGTGGACGACGGCGGCGACGCCACGCTCCTCATCCACAAGGGCGTGGAAGCGGAAAACGACCCCTCCGTGCTGGAACGCACGCCTTCCTGCAAGGAAGAAGCCATCATCATGGAGCGCATCGCCCTTTCCCTGAAGAACGACGCCACCCGCTGGCACCGCGTGGCCGAAAAGGTGCGCGGCGTGTCCGAGGAAACCACCACCGGCGTGCATCGCCTCTACCAGATGGAAAAGGAAGGCAAGCTGCTCTTCCCGGCCATCAACGTGAACGACTCCGTCACCAAGTCCAAGTTCGACAACCTGTACGGCTGCCGTGAATCCCTGGCCGACGGCATCAAGCGCGCCACGGACATCATGGTGGCGGGCAAGGTCGTGGTCATCTGCGGCTACGGCGACGTGGGCAAGGGCTGCGCCGCCTCCATGCGCGGCTTCGGCGCCCGCGTGCTCGTGACGGAAATCGACCCCATCTGCGCCCTTCAGGCCGCCATGGAAGGCTATCAGGTCGTCACCATGGAAGACGCCCTGCCCTACGGCGACATCTACGTCACCTGCACCGGCAACTGCGACGTCATCACCGGCGAGCACATGATGGGCATGAAGGACGAAGCCATCGTGTGCAACATCGGCCACTTCGACAGCGAAATCCAGATGTCCTGGCTGGAATCCAACCCCGAATGCCGCAAGATGGAAATCAAGCCGCAGGTGGACAAGTGGTTCCTGCCCTCCGGCCGCTCCATCATCGTTCTGGCCGAAGGCCGCCTCGTGAACCTCGGCTGCGCCACGGGTCACGCCAGCTTCGTCATGTCCAACTCCTTCACCAATCAGGTGCTGGCGCAGATGGACCTTGCCGCGAATGAGCATGAAGCCCGCGTCTATACCCTGCCCAAGAAGCTCGATGAAGAAGTGGCCAGACTGCACCTCGCCCGCCTCGGCGCCAAGCTCTCCACGCTGACGCAGAAGCAGGCCGACTATATCGGCGTTCCCGTGGACGGCCCCTTCAAGAACGACATGTACCGCTACTAATATCCCGCTTTTTCCCCGTACCCAACAGGGGAAAAGTCTTCCGCAAAGGGCCATGAATCCGGGCGACGAAACGCTGCCCGCATTCATGGCCCTTCTGCATGAAAGACTTCTTCTTTGCCTTGTCCCCTGGTTGCTCTCGGCCATGCCGTCAGAGACGGCCTGCATCACAAAAACGCAAGGGAACGACGGAACGACGTCCCATGCCCTACCCGTCAGAAAAACGGCGCAGAATGGACCGTCTCCCTGCTGAAAACTCCGCGCAGAAAAGAAACGTTGTGGCCATTCCGCACTTCTGTCTGAAGAGCTGCCCTTTCCGGTTCTTATACGAAGCCAGAACTGCCCCTTCAGGCGACGGTTTGATTTGACGCCGTAAGGCTCTGATACTCAGACGCCCTCATGCAAAAAGCCCCTGGCTCAGCCCATGCGGAACGGCCATTTTCAGCGGTCCGTCAATGAACGGACGGGCAGGTTATTTTAAATCCGCGGAAGTTACGGCATTTCTCTTTTTTGAAAAAAATTAACAGACCACAAAAGCAGTACTGTTGCCGTACTCTTTTTCGGCGGGCGACCCAGCGCCGGGCATTTTCCCTGCCGCCCCGCATACCCATCATTTTCCGTTCTCACTTATGATTATTCTGGAAGACATATCAAAATACAGCATAGGCACAACCGCAAGAAAAGACACTGCCGCCATGATGATATAAACCACGTTGATATTCCATATCGATGCGATAAAGCCGAACAGCAGCGGTGTGAAAATATTTATCATCCCTCTTACAAACGAATTTATGGAAAAAATTTTGTCGTACTCGCCTATATCCTGAAAAGGAACAGTGATAATGGCCTGAATGACGGGAACGGTGCCTTTCGTTAAAAGCCCTATAAAGAATGCAAGAACCATGATAACCGGTAACGATGTTGAATGGACAATAAAAAACAAAAGTATGGCCACCACGCTCTCTGCAACGATAAATACGGTTTTCGGCCCATACATATCCAGCAGTCTTCCACAGGCCATCTTTCCCACAAAAGAACCGACCGTGAACCCGACGGCAAAAGTTCCTACTATTTCGGGGGAAAAACCTTTGAAAAGTATGAGCATCGGTAAAAACGTAAATATTTTTTCATTCCCGAAGGCATTAAGAATACTTGCCGCCATGGAAAGAACAACAGACCTGTCCCGCAATATTTTAAAAGAAGGCATGGTTGATTCGGCATGTCCGACTCTGTCTTCGACAGTATCGTCCCTTGCATGCACGAACAGGAAAACGGCAGAGATAATTCCTGTGATTCCAAATAGAAAACTGACAAGTTTCCATCCAGAAACATTTAAAAAGGTAAATGCGGACATATATCCGGCAAGAGCTATGAAAGGTATTCTTCCTATGTCTCCTACGGCGGTAAAGTCGCTCAATATTCTTCCCAGCTTCTTTCTTTCCGTATGTACGGTCAGATAGGAAAAGCATATGTTATGAAATACGCTGTATCCGAACATGACGACCGTAAAACTTACGCCTGCAAAAAGAAAACCCGAAGAAAAAGAAGCGGCCACGAAACCGGCTCCGCCCACACCAATCAGCAGGGAGATGGCTTTCAGAGGACTTAGATACCGGGAAAGGAACATGGTTCCAGACCCGCAACGGTCCCCAGGGCAGTTCCGAAGGAAACAACCATGCCGATTTCCTTTTCACCCAGTCCATACGCCAGTGCTACGAACATCAGAAGCACGGGGACGGCATCAAAAAAGCCATCGTTCATGATATGATATATATTCAGAAGAGCATATTTCTTTCTGGATAGCATAAGACCTCCCTGAACTATGGCTTCAGTTCGAGACCGCAAAAGCAAAAACCTACTTTTGACAAGATATCGCTGCGCCAAAAGTAAGCTCCGGCAATTCCCCGTCAAGGCCGTTGAAAATCGTGCTCGATTCATAAAAAATGAAGACTCCTGCGGACAAATGTCCGCAGGAGTCGACATTCTGCTTCAACGGAATCGGGCCTAGGCCTTTTCAGGAAGCCCCAGCACGGCGCGGCAGAGCTCAGGCTCGAGTTCCTCCAGAGAATCCACAAGGCACAGGCCCTCCACATACGGAGGACGGCAAAGGCCGAACACACGCTTGCCGAACTGCAAAGACAGGGCGATTTCGGAAATGGTCCCAAGCCCGCCGCCCACGGCCACCACGGCCACGGCGGCACGGGCGATGAGCGCATTGCGCGCTATGCCTATGCCGGTGGATACCGGCACGGTGACATAGGCATTGCCCTTGCGCCAGTCGTCTTCAGGCAGAAGTCCCACGGAAACGCCGTGCCCTTCCTTTACACCGAGGCACACGGACTCCATAACCCCCTGCCGACCGCCGCAAAGCACCGTCAGTCCGAGTTCTGCAAGACGGGTTCCCAGCCTGCGGGCCATGGCCCGCTCTTCATCGGAAGCCTCGCGCGGCCCTATGACGGCCACCGGGGGACGAAGCGGCATGCCGGACTCCTTCTGGAGCCAGCGTACGGCTTCGACTTCCGAAATTTCCCGTCCCTGCCTGAGAGAGGCATCGGGCACCCAGGTCATGGTTTCAGGCTCCAGACGCAGACTTCCGTCATGGAGCACACCTTCCGTCAGATACAGCATATCGGCTCCTTTACGCTCTCTTCAGGCGCTGTTCTCTGCGCATGGCAATGACTTCCGCAACGCCCATAATCATGCTGCACGCTCCGAGAAGCACCAGCGAAATGGCGGCGGCCTGTGAAAAGTTGGTTCCCGTATCGGAAATGCTGCTGTAGAGGAGCAGCGGCAGGATGTTCACCTGAGAGCCGACCAGCGCAAGAGCCGTACCGTAGGCGCCGAAGGCCACGGCGGCGACAAGACAGAAGGATACGCCGATGGTCGGCATAAGCTCCGGCAGGAGCACGTCGAAAAAGGCCCGCAGTCTGGTCGCACCCATGGAATTGGCCGCCACCAGCAGGCTCCGGTCGAAGTTGGTCAGAGCCGGAAGAAGAAGCAGAACAACGCGGGGAATGAGGTAATAGCAGTAAGCAAGGGCAAGGCCGACGGGGCTGTACACGAGCCCGGCCACCCAGTCCGGCGAAACGCCGACTTCGGCCAGAAGCAGCGTGATGAAACCAGCCCGGCCGAAGCAGAGAATGAAACCGTAGGCCACGATGAGGCCGGAAAAGGTCAGAGGCAGGGAAATGCAGAACATGGCCAGGAGCCTCGCCTTTTCCTTCATGACGGAAAGACGCAGCGCCACGGGCACGCCGACGAGCACGGAAAGCACCCCGGCCGTCAATGCGAGCAGCGTACTGCCCTTGAGCCCTTTAAGAAACAAAGGGTCGCTCCACAGGCCGAAAAACGCTTCCCCCTTGTCGAGGAAGGGCTCCACCAGAACGCTGCCCAGAGGAACCAGAAAGAACATGACCAGCACAGCGAAGGCAGGCAGGGCCAGCAGCATTATCTTCATCGTCTTATTCATAGTTCACCTGCCCAGGTCCGCCCCGGCAAACTCCGGGGCGGACCGCGGGATTATTTACCGAGGATAAGTCTGGTCCAGTTCTGGTCGATGAAGGTCTTCTGAGCAGAAGCCTTCACGATGTCCAGAGGCTGCACCTGAGGAGCATCGGGCATGTAGGCACGCATCTTTTCGGGAATCTGCACCGTGGGAACGGAAGGACGCACGAAGCCGTCCACGAACACGGCCTGTCCGGCATCGGACATGACCCAGTTCAGCCAGAGCTTGCCGCCGTTGGGGTTCGGACCATTCTTGACCAGACTCATGGCATAGGGAGCGGCCACGCTGGCTTCCTTGGGAATGACCACCACGCAGTCGTCGCCCATGCCGTCGATGAGCTTGGCCTTCAGGCCGTCGCCTTCATAGGCAATCCAGATGGGAATCTCGCCCTTGATGAACTTGGCGTAGGGCGTGGTGCCTTCGGTACGCAGCACGTTGCCGTTCTTGTGCAGCTTGGCGAGATATTCGATGCCGGGCAGCACGTTGTCCACGCTGCCGCCGTTTCCGTAGGCCGCGCCGAAGGTCAGCACCTGACCCTGACCGGTGGAGCGGGGGTCAAGATACACGATGCTGTTCTTGTATTCGGGCTTGAGCAGGTCTTCCCAGGACTGAGGAACGTTTTCCACCAGCTTCTTGTTCACGAGGAAGGCCACCACGAGCTGATGCACGATGAACCATTCCGCATCGCCGTCACGATAGGCTTCGGGAAGCTTGTCGAAGTTGACGGGCTTATAGCCTTCCAGCACTTCCTTGGCCTTGGCGTCGATGGCGGAAGCGGCGAAGTAATAGGCGGTATCGGCCTGAGGACGGCGGCGGGTCTTGTCCAGAGCCACCACGGTGGCGCCGGAGCCGATGTCGTTGTACACGAGTTCCACGCCTTTATAGCGCTGCTGGAACGCCTTGAACTGGTTGGCCCAGTTGGCCCAGGTGGGACCGGTATCGAAGGAGACAACCATGCCTTCCTTCAGAGCTTCCTCATACAGCTGGCGTTCCCCGGGATACAGCTCGGGCCCTTCAAAGGCCGTCGCCACCGAAGGAATAGTCAGAGCGGCAGCCATGACCATACCCAACAAACCGGACATCTTCTTCATTATCTTCTCCTCTAGGGAAAATGCCGCTTTCACGGCGTTCTCAGGCTTCTTCAAACGGCAGCAGCTGCACTGCTTCCGGAGGTATGCCGACTCTGGTGAAAGGCTTTCTGCGCGCCGTTTCGCCCTCTATGCCGCTGCCGCCCACGGAAAAGGTGTAGCGACGCACGGCGCCGAGGAAGGAATCCGCGGAAATGGCGCCGTCAAACACATTGACCGTCCCGTCAGCATCGGGCATCACCCTTTCGGGCCGCACAAGCACGGTCACCTTGTCGCCGCTGACGTACGGCGAGCAGGAACAGCGCAGCTCACCGAAGGGCACGCGCACGGTATCGGCGTCCACGACGACGCCGTCCCAGAGGTTGGCATGGCCCACGAAGGCCGCCACGCGACGGTTCACGGGCCTGTCGTACAGCTCCTGCGGCGTGGCTATCTGGATGAGACGCCCCTGATGCATGAGCGCGACCTTGTCCGCCATGGAAAGCGCCTCTTCCTGGTCGTGCGTCACGTGCAGAGCGGTAATGCCCTGCTCCTTCTGAAGGCGACGAATCTCCCTGCGCAGTTCCACGCGCAGGCTGGCATCGAGGGCGGAAAGCGGCTCGTCGAGCAGCAGCACGTCAGGGTTGAAGCCGAGCGCGCGGGCAAGGGCCACGCGCTGCTGCTGACCGCCGGACATGGAACTCGGCAGTCTGTCGGCAAAGGCGGCAAGCCCCACCCTCTCCAGCATATCGAGCGCCTTGCGCCGACGTTCCGCCGGAGGAACCTTGCGGATTTTAAGAGGGTAGGCCACGTTTTCAGCACAGGTCATGAGCGGGAAGAGCGCATAGGACTGGAACACCATGCCCACATTGCGCAGTCTCGCAGGAACGCCGCAGACGTCCCTTCCGTTGATGAGGATTCTGCCGCTGTTCGCCTGCTCGAACCCGGCCACCAGCTTGAGCATGGTGGTCTTGCCGGAGCCGCTGGAGCCGATGACGGCCACGAGTTCCCCGTCATCGGCGGAAATATTGACATCATGAACGCCGATTCCCGACGAAGGATACACAAAGGAGCAATTTTCAATCACGATGCTCATACGATTTCTGCGTGCCTCTTAATGCTTCTTGGCTCTGGAGGCCGAACGGGCCGTGAGCGCGCTTCCGGCCGCACTGGCACAGGCCAGAAGCAGCAGGACCATGGTGGTGGAACAGGCAAAGCCCGTGGCTCCGTAGAAGGACTGCAGCAGGACCACGGGATAGGTTCTATTCAGGAATCCGGCGATGAGGTTGGTAATCTGAAATTCCCCGATGGAAATGGCGGAAACCACCACCAGGCCGGAAAAAATGCTGTGCTGAAGAGAAGGCAGGATGATATGGAAGAAGCGCTGCCCGAAGGAGGCTCCGAGAGATTCCGCCGCCAGCTCCAGCTTGTCCAGATGGAGATGACGTATGTCCGCCACCAGCGTCTGGAACATATACGGCAGCGTGGACACCACATGCGCTGCGATGATGAGCCAGGTCGTGCCCAGATACGGCATCGCGTCCGTGGAGAAAATGAGGATGTAGCCGAAGGCGAGCACGGCCGGAGGCGCGGCAATGGGCATGATGGCCAGAAAACGGCCGGCAAGCCCCGCAATCTTCCCCATGCTGCGGGTAAGGGCATAGGCCAGAGGCACCGCCAGCGCCGTCACAATGACGCAGGTGGACACGGCCACCTCCAGACTGACGATGAAGGCCCTTCTGAAGCTGGGGTCGTTCCAGACGTCCAGATACCAGCGCAGGGTGAAACCGGTGGGCAGAAACGTGTTCGTCCAGGTCTCACCGAACGAGCCTATCAGCAAAAGCGCGATGGGCAGAAAGATGTACACAAGATAAGCGATGACGAGCATGATACCTCTTTGCCGGAATCATCCTTTCCGGCAATCTGTACTACTACGGGCAAAGGTTCGCACACCATAGCACGCATTTATGTCAGTTAGATTACGCCAGCAAAATAAGTTTAATCAACCCCAAAAAAACATATCTTTTTCGTAAAATTTCGAAAAAAGCGACAAGGATGGACCCATTTTCCGAAAGGTCGTCAAACTTGTCCTCCGCCTACCGGAAAATACGGTAAAAAAAAGGACGGCCCGAAGACCGTCCGAAATGCTGCAGTTCTGCGATACCTGTCCGCCGTAAAAAGCCGCCCGCTCCCGTACGGCCGCCCCGCGGGCCTTCCGGCCTCTTGGCAACGACGGGAGAGCAGTAAGCTCCGAGAATGGGGCAGAAAGATTCATCCATTAATACATGGAGCGGGCTGCGTCGGGCATCGCCGGATTCCGGCAGCAAAGCAAGGCTCTCAGAATTCCGTATAGCTTCCGCCCGTAAACGGCATGCGCAGAGAAGGCAGCGTACGCTCCAGAAGCACGCCGTCACGATGCGGCGTGTCATATCCGTACGTGGCCTGTATGCCGAGATAGACAAAATGCACGGCCCTGTCCACGGCCACGGGCAGCGCATCGCCCTGCAGGAGGCTCCCGGTAAGCACGCTTGCAAAGGCATCTCCGGTACCGGGATAAAAAGCGTTGAGATGCGGCACTTCCACCTGCCAGAAGCGGCGGCCGTCATAGGCCACGGTGGCCGTGTTTTCCGGGCAGGACGCCGGAGCACTGGTGATGACCACGGCCGAAGGCCCCATGGACGCAAGGGCGCAAAGCTGGTCGCGCAGGCCCTGACGGCTGATGTCCGGCCTGTAGGGTTCATTCAGAAGAAAGGCCGCTTCCGTAAGATTGGGAGTGATGATGTCCGCCTGCTTCACGAGGCGGCGCATGGCCTCCACCATTTCCGGCGTCTGCGTGGGGTCGAGACGGCCGTTGTCGCCGAGAACCGGGTCCACCACGGCTATGCCTCCCGGCGCGCGGAACTCCCGGATGCAGCGGCCCGCAAGCCAGGACTGGTCCGGGCTTCCCAGAAAGCCGGAATACACGGCATCGAACTTGAGGCCCATCCTCGCCCAGTGGTCCATCATGGGCCCCATCTGGTCCGTAAGGTCGAGAAAGGTGAAATCATCCACTCCGGATGTCTGCGAGGAAAGCACGGCCGTGGGCAGAGGACAAACCTGTATGCCCATGGTGGCGAGAATGGGAATGGCCACGGTAAGAGAGGCCCGGCCGAACCCCGAAAGGTCGTGTATGGCCGCAACGCGGAGAACGGGAACACCCTGCATGTCTGCTCCTTTCGCCGCAGAGGCGGCTTTCGTGATGGCGCAGTCTATGCGCAAACGCCCTTTTTGTCACCCGCGAAGAATGCCGATTTTTCCTGAAAAGACGCGGTATTTACCGAATCGGCGAATTTTATGGCGAAAAGCTCTTTTTAACGCTTGCCCGAAAAAGCCGCTCGGCATACACATAGGCCAGCCCGGCTCTTTTCCGGGCATGTTCCCGAACAGGACGCCCTGCCTTCCGACTTGACTAGGAGGGCAAGGCGCGCTATATCTGCATGTTCCAATCTCAGTAAGGAGACCGCGCGTCATGAAAAGAACGTATCAGCCCAGCAAAATCAGCAGAAAGCGTACCCACGGCTTCCGCGCCCGCATGAGCACCCCCAACGGTCGCGCCATCATCAGCCGCCGTCGTGCCAAGGGCCGCAAGAGCCTGTCCGCCTAATAGCGGTGCGCCTTCCCGGTTATCCACCCTTTCAGGGTCGACCCGGGCAGACCATGCAAATGTTTCGGGCGCGGCATTTTGCCACGCCCACATTTTGCGTTTAAATCTGTCAAAGCGCAGCATGGGTCCATCCATGTCACTGACCTGGCCCAGAGAACGGCGCATCACCCGCAGGGCGGAATACACCGCCTGCTACAATGGGGGAGAACGCCGCTCCACGAAGTACTTCATTGTATTCGCCCGCCATTCCGACCTGTCCGGAACCGGGCGTCTCGGGCTTGCTGTCACCAAAAAATGCGGCAATGCCGTCGCCAGGAACCGCATCAAGCGGGTTCTCCGCTCCTTCTTCCGCCTGCATCAGCACAAGATGCCCCCCATGGACATTGTCGTCACGCCGAAAAAACACCTCCGTGCCGACAAATTCAGTCTCAGCCTCGCGGAAGACGAGCTTCTGCCCCTGCTCGCCGAACTCTCGGCCTCAGGCGTGCAGTCCGTTTCCGATTCTTCGGGAGACGCCGCATGAATCTCGCCCAGCGGCTTCTCATCCTGCCCATCCGGTTCTACAAGCGCTGCATCTCGCCGCTTTATCCCCCCTGCTGCCGCTTCTACCCCTCCTGTTCCACCTACGCCATCCAGGCCATTGAACGGCACGGGCCGCTCAAGGGACTCTGGCTGGCTATCCGGCGCATCCTGCGCTGCCATCCCGGCAATCCGGGCGGCTTCGATCCTGTGCCCCCCCTTTCAAACGCTCATCCCTCTGCGCACGACGCAGACTCTCAGGAACGTCATGGATAACCGTCGCCTCATCCTTTCCGTCGTCATCTGTATCGTCCTGCTCTTCGGCTGGCAGGCATTTTCCGAATATATGGGCTGGATTCCGGAACAGCCCCAGCCCGTGGCCACCGAACAGCAGCCGCAGGCTGAAGCCCAGGCGCCCGTTCCCGCCGCGCCCGCGCTGCCGGTGGCGAAGTTCGTTCCCTCCGAAGGCCGCGAAGTCCGCGTGGATACGCCCCTTTACGAAGCCGTCTTCCATTCCGGCGGCGGCGTGCTCCAGTCCTTCAAGCTGAAGAACTACAACGCCACCATCATTCCCGGTTCTCCGCTCTTCAACATGGTCTCCCCCGCCGCCGCCACCGTGGCCCCCATGGGCCTTCTCGTGAACGGCCAGCCTTCCTGGAACATGGGGCAGTGGAGCTTTGAAGGTTCCGACGTCAAGCTGGACAGCGGCGAAGCCACCCTCGTCTTCGAAGGCGAACTCAACGGCATCCGCATCACCCGCGCCATCACCTTCCACGCCGACACCTATCTCATGGATGAAAAGGTCACCCTGACCTCCGCCGCCGGCACTCCCGCCGCCCGCGTGTCCTACAGCCTCGGCGCCACCGACTTCAGCGGCAAGAGCAACTACGACACCATGAGCATGGCCTGGAACCTGAAGGGTTCCCTTGAACGCGACATGGACGTGGAAGACCTCACCAAGGAAGGCGTCATGAGCTCCGGCGACATTTCCTGGGCCGGCCTCATGAGCAACTACTTCCTCTCCGCCGTTCTGCCCGAAGCCGGTCAGAACACCGTGTTCACGGGCCGCATCACCGAAGGCGGCGTCTGGCGCGCCGCCGTGGAACTGCAGGACATCAGCCTGACCGCCGGTCAGCCCGCCGAACTTTCCACCGCCTGGTGGCTCGGCCCCAAGAGCCGCGACCTTCTCGACGCCGCTCCCAACGACCTCAAGTCCTCCGTGGACATGGGCATCTTCACCTTCCTCGCCGTGCCGCTGCTCAAGCTCCTCACCTGGTTTGAAAGCTTCCTCGGCAACTGGGGTCTGGCCATCATTCTGCTGACCATCCTCATCAAGATTGTCTTCTGGCCGCTTTCCCGCAAGAGCTTCAAGTCCATGGAGCAGATGAAGAAGCTCCAGCCCCGCATGAAGCAGCTGCAGGAAAAGTACAAGGACAACAAGGAAGCGCTCAGCCGTGAAATGATGCAGCTCTACAAGACCTACGGGGTGAACCCCATGGGCGGCTGCCTGCCCATTCTCATCCAGCTGCCCGTGTTCGTGGCCCTGTATCAGGCGCTCCTGAACTGCATCGAACTGCGTCACGCCGCCTTCATCACCTATCTGCCCGGCACCGACCTGCTCTGGCTGGCCGACCTTTCCGTCAAGGACCCCTTCTACATCACGCCGCTCGTCATGGGCGCCACCATGTTCCTGCAGCAGTGGCTCAGCCCCGCCATGGGCGACCCGCAGCAGCGTAAAATCATGATGATTATGCCCGTGGTGTTCACGGTCATGTTCATCAACTTCCCCGCCGGTCTCGTGCTGTACTGGCTCTGCAACAACATTCTGTCCATCATCCAGCAGTCCTGGACCCTGCGCAACACCAAATAGCAGGGGAAAGACATGAGCGAATCCAAAGAATTTCTGGGAAAAACGCTGGATTCCGCCATTGCGGAAGCCTGCGCCTTCTACAACGTTCCCAGAGAAAAGCTGGAAATTGAAATCATCGAAGACGCCAAAACGGGCATCTTCGGCATCGTGGGCGCACGAAAGGCAAAAATACGCGCCCGGCTCGCCACCCTGCCCGACTTCATGCAGCAGGCCGGCGCTCCGGCACAGGAAAAGGCAGAAAAGCAGGAAGGCCGTCGCCGCCGCGACCGTCGCCGTGACAAGGCGGAAACTTCCGACGCCCCCAGAGAAGAAGGCAGGGAGCGGCAGAAGGAAAACCGCCAGGAGGCGGACAAGGACGACTCCGCCCAGCCGCAGAAGACCCTTCCCGCCATCCGGACAGCGTCCGTCCCCGCCATCGCGGCGGACAAAGGCGAAGCGCCGAACGCCGCTCCGGATGAAGAGCCCCGTCAGGAAGAGGCTGTCGAGGAAAATCCGCGCGGCCGTCACGGACGTCAGCCGCGTCAGTCGCGGACGTCCTCCCGCAAGGAGGCCGCGCCCAGAAACGACGAGGCCGATGCGCTCGAAAGCACGCTGCCCCGTGTGCCCCTGGCGGAGCTGAACCAGGAAAAGCTCATCGAAACCACCAGAAACATCATCAGCAGACTCGTCGCGCCCGTGCTGGATTTGGAGCCCGAAGCCGTGGACCTCTCCCTTGAAATAGGAGAAGACCGCCTTCAGGTTTCCGTGAAAAGCGAAGACACCGGTCTTCTCATCGGACGTGACGGGCAGAACCTGGCCGCGGTGCAGTACCTGGCCTCGCGCATGATTACGCGGGCCATGGGAGCACAGGTACGACTGCAGGTGGATGCCGGCGACTACCATGTCCGGCAGGATTCGCGTCTGCAGGAACTGGCCCTGGCTCTGGCCGAAAAGGTGAAGGCCACGGGCAAGGTGCAGACCACAAGGCCGCTCAGCGCCTACCAGAGAAGGGTCATCCATCTGGCCCTTCAGGACGACCCGGACGTGCAGACGCGCAGTTCCGGCGAAGGGGCGCTCAAGCACGTCGTCATCCTGCGCCGCAAGGACTGACCTTTACGCGCCCGGCAGTCACGCTTCTGCCGGGCGCATTCTTCATGACCCGGTCTATCCGGCTTTTTCCACGGCATGGGAAGCCCGCGCGGGGCATTCGCCGCTCCGGCATGCCGCACCCCTTTTTCAGGGGCACTTCAAACCATAAAGGAGTTTTCGATGAACAAGCCCGGCATTGGTCTCGCACCCGAAGGCGCGCCCATCATCGGCCTGCTCACGGTTCTTTCCCTCTGCTTCGCCATCCTGGACTGGTGGCCCGTCACCCTCGTGACCCTGCTTGCGCTGTGGTTCTCCGTCCACTTCTTCCGCGACCCCGAGCGTGTCGTTCCGCAGGATGAGGGCATCGCCGTCAGCCCGGCGGACGGTCGCGTCATCCGCATCGAACGCCGTACCGACCCCATGAACGGTGAAGAGCGGCAGTGCGTTTCCATCTTCATGAACATCTTCAGCGTGCACGTAAACCGCACGCCCGTTTCCGGCACGGTGACCGGCATACGCTACCTGCCCGGCAAGTTCTTCAACGCCGCATGGGACAAAGCCTCCACCGACAACGAGCAGTGCATGTGGCAGATGAGCGACGACGACGGCAGAAGCTGGACCTTCGTTCAGATTGCCGGACTCATCGCCCGTCGCATCGTTCCCCATGCCGAACAGGGCGACGCTCTCCGCCGCGGACAGCGCTTCGGCATGATACGTTTCGGCTCCCGCGTTGACGTCTATCTGCCCACCGACTATACTCCTGCGGTCCGTATCGGCGAACAGGTCTTTGCCGGCCAGACGGTTCTGGCAAGGAAAACCGCTTCCGAAGAAGCGTAAGAGAGGCTTCCATGCGCGACCCCAACAAACCGGTCCCCCGCGGCGTCTATATTCTGCCCAATCTTTTCACGACGGCCAGCCTCTTCGCAGGCTTCTTCAGCATCATTCTGGCCTTCAACCGGCATTTCGACCTGGCGGCATGGGCCATTCTCGTGGGTGCCGCCATGGACGGACTCGACGGCAAGGTCGCCCGTCTTACCGGCACGGCCAGCCAGTTCGGCATAGAATACGATTCTCTGGCCGACGACGTGACCTTCGGCGTGGCCCCGGGCATGCTGGCCTACGCCTGGCAGCTGCATGAATTCGGCCGTCTCGGCCTTGCTGTGGCCTTCCTCTTCTGCGGCTGTGCCGCTCTGCGCCTGGCCCGCTTCAACGTGGGCGTATCCACCACGTCCAAGCGCTTCTTCGTGGGGCTTCCCAGCCCGGCCTGCGCCTGCGTGCTGGCCACGTTCGTGCTGTTCATGCCCTACTTCCCCGACGTACTCAAGCCCATACTGCCGGGCCTGACGCTCGTCATTTCCGTCATCGTCCCGCTGCTCATGGTCAGCCGCGTGCGCTACTTCTCCTTCAAGGAATTCGGCTTCATCAAGGCCCATCCCTTCCAGACCATGGTGGCCACCCTCATCGTGCTCAGCATGGTCTTCTCCCTGCCGCGCCTGTTCTGCTTCATCATCCTCATGGGCTATGTGATTTCCGGTCCGGCCTATACGTTCCTGCTGCGCAGAAGAGGCCGTCAGCTCGACCCCGAAGCGGCCGACGCCGCAAAGGCGGCCGCCAAGGCCGAAGAGCAGAAAAAGGCCGTGTAGCCTCCCCCCCATTGTCAGTGACAGAAGAGGCCGTCTCCTTATGGAGACGGCCTCTTTTTACAGGTCCTCCGGCACTCCCCGCCGCGAAACCGCGGCGCACGCCTCGTGCGGCGGGGCCCCTGCCCCGGAGGACATTCGGAAAAACTCCCTACAGATTGGCGCGGAAGAAGGCCTCCATGGCGTCAAAGGGAATCACGTCCGTCCTGTCGTACAAATCCACGTGGCTGGCTCCGGGGATAATCATGAGCTGCTTGTTCTCCCCCTTGAGCTTCTTGAAGGCGTCCTCGCTGAAGTAGCGGGAATGAGCCTTTTCACCGTGGATGAGAAGCACCGCGCTGCGGATTTCTCCTGCATAGCTCAGAAGCGGCATGTTCATGAACGACAGCGAAGAGGTGGCGTTCCATGCCCCGTTGGAATTGATGGAGCGGGCATGAAAGCCCCGCTTCGTCTTGTAATAGTCGAAGTAATCCTTTACGAACTGCGGCTCGTTCCCGCTGAGCTTCTCCGGCAGGCCGGGAGCAGGCGCAATGGAGCCGGAACGGGCATCTCTGGTTCTCTGTTCGTTGAGCTGTCTGCGCAGGTCATAACGCGCATCGGCGTCCATGGCGTCAAAGTAGCCGTTGGCGGTCACACGGCTCATATCGTACATGGTGGATGCCACCGTCGCTTTGATGCGGGTATCCATGGCCGCCGCATTAAGGCCCATGCCACCGAAGCCGCAGATGCCGATGATGCCGATTCTATGCTCGTCCACACCTTCCAGCGTGGTGAGAAAGTCCACCGCAGCACTGAAATCCTCGGTATTGATGTCGGGCGAAGCCACATGACGCGGTTCTCCGCTGCTTTCTCCGGTATAGGAAGGGTCGAAGGCCAGCGTCAGAAAACCACGCTCGGCCATGGTCTGCGCATACAGGCCGGAAGCCTGCTCCTTCACCGCGCCGAAGGGACCGCTCACGGCAAGCGCAGGCAGGGGGCCTTCCGCTCCTTTCGGGGTGTACAAATCCGCCGCCAGCGTGATGCCGTAACGGTTCCGGAACGTCACCTTTCTGTGTTCAACCTTGTCACTTTTTGCAAACGTCTTATCCCAGTTCTGTTCAAGCTTCATAGGTGCGCCTTCCTTTACCGCATTGTTATGGGGCAGATTGCCTTCCGCCGCCATGGCGTTTCCGGCAAAAAGCATCGAGCTCATAAAAAGAGCAACCTTCGTGCAGATATTCATGGTTTCTCCCGGTCTGACTGTTCCGGCCGCAGATGATGAAACACACAGGGCCCTTGATTCATACTTACGGGAAAGCTTAATTTATAGCAAATACCTATATCAAATATATTTTTATAGACAAAAAGCATATTTAAAAAAGCATCGAACTGCCGCCGGCTCAAAGGCCCGGCTGGAGCAAAGAGAACACGCCTTTTCTGCAACAGAAAAAAGGGCACGGCACAGCAGCCTTTCCTGCGCTGCTCCGGCAAAGACACGCTTTTTCCGTCCGTCTCTTCTGTCTGAACGATGCGCTGTCTGGACCGTCCTTCCGCACGCGGACGCACGTCTGCCGTGGCCTCTTTCCAGAAGGGGCGACGCCTTCACCACATCGCTCCATCGAAAAAATGGCTGCGTCCGCGGCTCAAAACGACAAAGGCCGTGTTCCTTTTCAGGGAACACGGCCTTTGTCGTCGGTCTTCGACCAGGTTACTGATAGTTTTCCAGAAGAAACATGGGCTTGATGGCCACGACCTCATCGTACTCGGTCTGGCTGACCCGGACATCGGAATTGAGCGACCGCAGGACGGCCTTCATGTCCTCATAGGCTTCGGGAATGGTTTCGGAGCGCCCTTCCCGAAGAGAGCGTATCATTCTCGAAAGCGTGGCAGGGTGCGCATAGCGCGCGGGCAACGGAAAATCGGGATAGCCTGCGATATACTCCGCCATGTCGGCTCTCGCCCGCTCCAGCGCGGCGGCAATGGCCCGCCGGTTGTTGCGGGCCGTGGGCAGCACGTTGGCACCGGCAAAGAAGAACAGGGCGGTCAGACCTGCAAGAGTAATGTAAAGTCCGTAATCCCCGGAGTCCGAAAGCCAGGTATAGGCGCCGTACACCGCCGCCACCAGCGCAAAGCAGAAAATAGCAAGAGCCACCCACTTGTGCACGGGATTCGTCATGGCATCGACTCTCTTGGCCTTGCTGGCCGCCGCAAGACGCGTGGAAAGGTCGGGCCGCTCTTCCAGAAAGGCCCTGGCGCGCCGAAGTTCATCCACGCTGGCCTGCGCCGTGGCGCTGAGATTCTTCTTATAGCGCGCCTCTTCCGCAGCCTCGGCCTCGGCCAGTTTCTTTGCCGCGGCTTCGGACATGGTCTTGATGTGAGGAAAGCGCCGCCGTATCTCGGCAAGCATCATGTCCACATGGTTTTCATGCTTGAACGTGCACTGCACGCTCTCCCCATTACCGTATTCCACCACGAGATAGGGAATGGAGCCGAAAATTCCCTTGCCGGTAAACGCGCCTTTGCTCATGGCCACGCGCTTATAGGCACGCCGGATGTTGGACACCGGCACATAAAAACGGCGGTCCATGAAAAGGCTGCTCAAATACAGGGCCTTTTCACCGACACCGCAGGGGCCGAAGGTCAGGCACGCCTTTTTGTCCGCTTTGAGCTGCCTGTCGTCCAGGCCGACCTCACCCAGCCGTGCGGGCTTGAAATACAGCATCAATCCACTCCGGGAGGAAAACCCGCGTTCCCGCCCCTTCGGAAGGAAGAGGCGGGAACGCACACAGGGGAAGGGGCCGCCCCGGAAGGCGGCCCTGTTTCAGACAAGGTTTCTAGGCGCGCTTCTTCGTCGCACGCAGGAAGAGGGAAAGGAACAGCGCAGCGGCGGCAACACCCAGGATGTAGGCCACGGCCACCGGCAGCTTCACGATGAGGCCGAGGCACTCGGGGGCCATGCAGAAGTAGGTGATGGACACGGCGCTCATGAAGGTGGCGGGCACGGCGGTAATCCAGTAGTTCTTCTTATTGAGGAAGAGGTACATGGAGGCGGCCCAGAGCACAATCATGGCCAGAGTCTGGTTGGTCCAGCTGAAGTAGCGCCACACGATGGAGTAGTCCAGCTGGCTGATGAGGGCGCCGGCGCCAAGCAGCGGCACGCAGAAGATGAGACGGTTCTTGTAGCTCGTCTGGTTGACCTTGAACCAGTCGGCCAGCACGAGGCGGGCGGAACGGAAGGCGGTGTCGCCGGAGGTGATGGGGCAGACGATGACGCCCACCATGGCGAGGCCGATGCCTATGCCGCCCATGGTCTTGCTGCACACGTCGTAGATGGCGGCGGACTGACCGGCGCCCAGGCTGGCGAGCAGACCGGTGGTCTGGCCGTTGGTGATTTCGTAAATGGTGCAGCCGGCGGCGGCCCAGATGAGGGCGATGATGCCTTCACACACCATGGCGCCGTAGAACACGAAGCGACCCTGATGCTCGCTCTTCATGCAGCGGGCCATGAGCGGGGACTGCGTGGCATGGAAACCGGAAATGGCGCCGCAGGCCACGGTAATGAACATGAAGGCCCAGATGGGCGTGCCCTTGGGATGCATGTTGGCGAAGTTGTCCCAGATTTCGGGAATCTGATAGGCGGGGTCGATGACGATGCCGGCGCCCACGCCCACGGCCATGATGATGAGGCAGATACCGAACAGGGGATAAATCTTGCCGATAAACGTGTCGATGGAGATGAAGGTGGCGATGAAGTAGTAGGTCAGCACCACGACCAGCCAGAAGGAAGCGTTGAGAAGAATGCCGCTGGCACCGGCTTCGCTGCACAGCTTCACGATGAGGCCGGCGGGGCCCACGGCGAACACGGTGCCCACCATGACGAGCAGCACCACGGAGAACACGCGCATGATGGTCTTCATGGTGTCGCCGAGATAAATGCCGGTGATTTCGGAAACGGAAGCGCCGTTGTTGCGCTCGCTGGTCATGCCGGAGAAGAAGTCATGCACGGCACCGGCGAAAATGGTGCCGAAGGTAATCCACAGAAAGACTACCGGACCCCAGAGAGCGCCCTGAAGCGCACCGAAGATGGGGCCGAGACCGGCGATGTTCAGAAGCTGGATGAGAAAAAGCTTCCACTGAGGAAGCACCACATAGTCCACGCCGTCGTTGATGACAACGGCGGGAGTCTCCCGGTCGTCCGGACCAAAGGTGTTCTCTACCAGTTTACCGTAGGTAAAGTACCCGATGATGAGGAGCGCCAGGCACAGAAAAAAACTAACCATACAAACAACCTCTCATGTGGCGGCGCCATCACCGTACACCCGTAGTACGGGACTGCGCCGCGCCTTTCATTCCAGAGCGGATGATGGGGAAAACGCCGGACGTTCTCCCGCCGGCCGGGGAACCTGACATTCCGTCCGTCTGCCCGCAACCGCCTCTCCCGCAATCACTCGGGCCCTTTCGCCCCAGGCGAAAAAACCCTAACAGGCAATATTCCACCTGACAAATTTATGCAAGGCGTCACATGGTTCCGAGGCGACTGTTTTTCCCGATAATGAAACCCTAATTCATCAATATCATGACTGTTTTAGTTTTGCGTTTTTTTTCTCGAAAAAAAATGCGCCGCAAAAGGAAAAAGGACGCGAACGGCTCGTTCACGCCCTCTCTTTTTTGCGGCACTCCTTTCCGGGACAGAAAGCTCCGCATCCCCATCAGGAAGGGAATGAAAGACGCATCTGATGCCAGGCCACGTCCCCGTGAGTAGAAGAGGAAAGTCCCTCGTCCACAAATCCGAAGGAGGCATAATAGGGAATGAGCCTCTCCTTGCAGGTAAGGACCACGCCCTTCTTTCCCCTTTCGCGCGACGCCTGAACCAGAGTTCTCACCAGCATGGCGGCATAACCTCTTCTGCGGTATTCGGGCAGCGTATTGAGACCGAACACCATCTGCCAGCAGCCGTCCGGCCTGTGCAGGGAAGCATCGGCATACATCTCGTCCCGCAGGTCCGGCTCGTCCGTGGCCATGCCGTCAATGAAGGATACAAGACGCCCTTCCTCGAACAGAAGCCAGAAGCAGTCCGCATAGGACTCAAGCCTTGCTCTGAGCTCCTCTTCCGTGGCCGCCTCCTGCAAAGGAAAACAGCGTCTTTCCACTTCGGCGACGGCCGCAAGGTCGGCCATGGTCGCATGACGTATCAGCATCAATCCATCCTTTCCGGCAAAGCCCTTGGGCCTGCCGCATTTTCCCCGCGATTATCCCGCGCAGGGAGCTTCAAAACGTTTGGCACAGGAAACACAGGCTTCGGGCGGACACGCCGTCTGCACTCTGGCGCGAAAGTCCGCGTACTCCGCCTTATCCCATATGTCCACCGGACTTTGCTGAAGAACGTTGCCGAACACCGTGCGTCCGCGTTCCACCGCATTAATCGGCACGTTCAGATACACGCAGGGAGAAATCTGTCCCTCCGCATCCACGTACATGGTTCTGTGCGCCCTCTCCCGGCAGCACGGAGCCGGTTCAGGAGCCGGAAGCGAGGCGTAGAAATCGCGCCCGAGAGCGCGCACCTTTGCCCCCACATCCTCCAGCACCACGCGCGCGGCCTCAATCTTTTCCCTTTCATGAGGAGCGAAGGCCTCCTTCGCCATCTCGGGAGAAGGAATGTAGTCCATGGTGCTGATGACCGCCGCATGCACCCCCCAGTCCTCCATGAGCCCGGGCAGTCCCCGCACGGCCTCCACGCCGGAAGAAAGCATGAGATAGGCCAGGTGGATTTCCAGATGTACGGCATTCTTCTCCTGCCGCGCCTTCTGCAGAAGACGCACGGCTTCTTCCACGCGGGAAAAGGGCACGTTCGCCCGCGCACTGTTGCTGACCTCGTCCGTTCCCGTCAGGGAAAAGGCCACGATGTCCATGCCGCTCTCCACAATGCGCCCGGCGAGCTCCTCATCCATGCGCAGCCCGCAGGTCGTGGTGGACACGGCGCACCCGGCCTTTCTTGCCAGAGAGACGAAATCCATGAAATGCGGGTTCAGGAAAGGTTCGCCCCAGCCCTGCAGGTGCACGCGCCGTGCCTTGAGCAGCACGGGCCAGAGCGCGGCAAAGGTTTCGGGCGCCATGTGACGGCTCTTCCATTCGCCGGAGCGCGTGGTATGCGGGCAATAGGTGCATTTTCCCATGCAGCAGGAAGTCACTTCCACCTGCAGGCACTCCAGCGGCCGCGGATGAAAAAACTCCCTCACATCCTGCCACAGGCCTGGCCCGCGAAACTGCGCAAACAACCGTTCCACATCAGATGCCATGATTCTCCTCCCCTAAACCATCCAGCTCGTTTCCAGATGCGGCATGGACTCGAAGGCGCCCCACTTCTTCTTGAAGAAGGTAATGCCTCCGTCTATGCCGAGGCCGAGGTTCAGCACCGTCTGCCCCCGCTTGCCGGCCTCTTCCGCCAGCTCATGCAAAAGAGCGTCGCTCACGCCGGGCGGACAGTCGTCATGCCGGAAGGCGAACATGTAGAACGCCGTGCCGAGGGCGCTGTAATCGCCCACGGCCATGGCAAGCAGCCTGCCCGAAGGGTTGCGCGCGGCAAAGAGCACGGCGTCTGGAGAGCTTTTCACATACGTCCCCACTCGGCCGAAAATATGCCGCGTGCCCGGAGCGAGGGTTCGCACCTTGAGATAATGGTCCACCAGCGCGTCGTGCTCCGGCCCCCATTCCTCCACGGACACGACGGCCTCGCGTTCCGCCCGGCGCAGCATGTTGCGCAGCTTCTGCCCGGGGGTATGCGGAAGATTCACGCACCACCACGCGTCGCGCTCCACCACGGCCTGTGCCGGAGCCGAGGAAGGAATGGCCGCGGCCAGAACCGTGATGCGCCGGAGATTCGGCATGGCAAGCGCACAGGCCACGGCCTTCTCAAGCCGCTCCTCATAGGCTGCGCCGGCGACGCCGCAGACGGAAAGCTCGTCCTGGGCGGGAAAGGCCACAAGGGTGCAGCTGTCCTCCGTGGTCCATGCCGCAAAGCCCTCGCAGGAACGAAGCGTTCTGCCGGACACGGGCCGCACGTAGGAAGGAATCTGCTCCGGAACAATGGCCCGGGCGCCGAGGTCGGCAAGCTGGCGGCCGGAAGAGGGACCGTGCATGGCCGTCCGGCCGGAATGCGAAGCCGAAACTTCCCGCTCCAGCGCGGAGGAGCGCACGTTTTCCGGAGCCTTTTCCCACACGGGAGCATCGGGATTGCCGGGCAGCACCACGGAATCGTCACGGCGAATCCAGGCCGAAAAGCGATGCTTCATCGTCGGCAGCACGCGCGTGACGGTAAAGCCGTCCTCGGCCAGCATGTTCCGCAGATTTATCATGTGGGCCGCTCCCACGAACACTGCCGTGCCGCCCCGCTCGATATAGGGACGCATGCGCTCGCGGAAGCGCTGGTCGCGCACGCTGATGATGGTTCCCGTACGGGTGGGGAACTCGGCGCTCGTGCCCATCATGCCCATGAGGTCCCCGGCCAAGTATCGCGAACAGTTGCTTTTCATGAGCTTCGGCCAGAAGGAGCAGTCCTTCATGAACTTCACGATACGCGGCATGGGCGCGGATTCCAGCGAGGCTATCTGTTCGGCAAGGCTTTCCATGCCCATGACGGACTTGCCCATGTCCAGCGCTATGTTCCACACCTCAAGGTCCACGGAATTCGTCCAGCCGTTGCGCTCAAGATAGGCCGTCCAGAGGGAGAAGAAGGCGTACCACTGGCGGCTTTCGGCAAGGACCTTGCGCACGTCGATGGTGCGCTCCTTCTGAAATCCCGCCAGTTTCGCCCAGAAGCCCTCCGGGCCGTAAACCGTACGCTCGAGACGGCAAATCTCCTCCTCGGAAAGAAACTGCGCCACGCGCGGGGCGTCCGGCTCCGGCGTGCGGCCTATGCGGGCCACCTCGTCCATGCTGTCGGAATCTATGGGGCCCTCCAGAAGCACGGTGTCCACCTGCTCGAAAAGACGACGCAGGGAATGCTCGAAGGAATAGCAGAAAAAGTGGGCGGAACCGCCTATCCACGACGTACGGCCGTTCTTGTCCAGCCGCCAGAGCATGGCGCAGGGGCGCTGCTTGGGCAGAGAGTCGAAAAACTTCCAGCGAGAAATCTCCTGCCCCCCGGAAGAGGCCATGTTCATGGCCAGCAGCGCGGCCATGTCGGAAAGCGCGGCCTTCGCTCCGTGTCCGGCGGAAGGCTGCCATACCGCAAGGCGGTACGGAGCGCTCTCCACGCCGCCCCACTTGCGCTTGAAGCGGGTGATGCCCTCGTTCACGCCGAGCCCGAGCAGGATGGAGTCCTTTCCTTCGGCGCGGGCCCTCTCCAGCATTTCGGCGAAAAGCAAATCCGGCGCATGAGGCACGTAATGGGCTTTGGAATGGGCGCCCAGCACGTAGCTTACCTGATGCGGCAGGGAATAATCCAGGAGCAGGCAGGCTGCGAGCTGCCCTTCGGCATCCCAGGCGTTGAGCAGACGTATGTCCGCATCGCCTGCAAGAGCGGCGGCCGTTCCCGAATAAAGCTGACGTATGCGCGGAGGCAGAGGAAGACGCCCCATGAACTCCGCCCACAAACGCCGGTGCTCCGACGTGAAGACGCGCGTCTCATCCACCACGAGGCGCTCGCGAGCATGGCGCACCGGCCCGCGCAGGCGGGAAGGCACGGGAGCGGCGGCATCGAGCGTGTAGTACACGTCGCTGTCCTGCACGTATTCCTTCAGGTGTTCCGGCATCTGCGGCGCAATGGCAAAGCAGTCTTCGGGCTTCACTCGCCGCATGGCCTCCTCCAGAGCAGCCTCAAAGCGCCGGGTGGAGAACTCGCCTTCCAGCGGATAGCCTATGGCCATGAGCCAGTCGTCCGCCGCAACGAAGACATGGCCGTCCACCTCGAAGGAACGGCCGTGGGAAAGAGCTTCCAGCAGAGGACGGGAATGTTCGGGAACAGAGACTTCGGGCATGGGCAGACTCCTTGGCTCGCTTGTGACGAATATGCCATAATGCCGCCCATGGGTAAAGAAGCGCTTCCCCTTTCCAGAGGGGAGCCACATGCTTCCGCCGCCCCTGAGACACAGCAGACCGAGTGCTAGATTATCCTTGCATAACAGCAAGATAGCCTTCACGAAAAAACTTGAAAAATCTGTCTTCCCTCCGGCCAGGCCTTTTTGCCGCACTATCCCAGCCACGGGCCTCCGCACAGATTCAAAAACGTTGCCGCGCTTTTCATGCCGAAAAAACCATGACGGACAGGTCCGCCTGAATACCGTATCCGTACCCGGTCTTCTTCATTAATATATGAAGAGCTCCCTTCCGGCATAGCCTGTTCAGGGCCTTCGGCTCTTTCCGTCATGCCTTTCCCCGCCGAAGTATGAAAATACCGGCAGCACGGCAGGCCTTTTTTCAGCGCCAGGTCATGTCCGGCTCCTTATCCCCCGCCCGGGGGAGCTGTTGCTCCTGATTGCCGGAGAGAAAGGGATAAGGTAAAACTCCTGTTGTCCCCGTTCACCCCTTTCCCCTCTTGCTATGTCCAATCTTCTGTCCATCCTGCTTGTTCTCGTCTGCGGCGGTTCGCTGGTGGGACTGCTCTCCGGCCTCTTCGGCATAGGCGGGGCGCTCATCATCGTCCCTCTGCTCAACATTCTCTTCACCCACATGGGCATACCGGAATCCATGGTGCAGCACCTTGCCGTAGGAACCGCACCTTCCACCATGCTCGTCACATGCTTCACCACTTTTCTCGCCCACGCACGCATGGGCTCCATGAGCTGGGAGGCCTGGAAAAAGATGACGCCCGGCATCGTGGCCGGCTCCATCTGCGGAGCCCTGCTCGCACACGTCATCGACGGGCGCACGCTGGAAACGCTCTTCGGCGTCATCATCGTCATCATGGGCATACAGATGCTTGTGGGCTTCACGCCCAAGCCGCACGCCTTCATGAAGAAGCTCTATGTTCCCGTGAGTCTGTTCATCGGCATGCTGGCCAGCATGACCGGCGTGGCAGGTTCCCTTCAGCTCATCATATTTCTGGCCTGGGCGGGCTACGCCTGGTGCGACTGCGTGGGTACCTCCGCAGCGCTGACTCTGCCCATTACCCTCACCTCCACCATAAGCTACATGATTGTCGGCTGGAATGCCCCCTCGCTTCCCGAGTACTCCCTCGGCTACGTCTATCTTCCCGGCACGCTGGCCCTCATGATTCCGGGCATGATTATGGCCGTCGTCGGCGCAAAGCTCGCCCACTGGTCGAACCTGCCTACCGGCCTGCTCAAACGGGGGTTTGCGCTGTTCGGCATAGGCGTCGGCATCTCCATTCTCTGCAGAACGCTGGGCGCCTAGGAACGGAAAGGCCGCCTGTCCACGGGTCCCGGCAAAACCGGCAAGGGTCTCACCCTCTTGTGTTCCCTTTGCGGGAAATCTACAATGACCCCGTCGGGTTTCCACTGTTGCGGCCCGTCTTCGTCAACCGAAAGCCCCCGAGGTCACCATGTTTGAAAACGTCGTCCTGGGCAGACGCTGCAGCGACAAGGATTACAAGGAACAGGCCCCCCTTCTGCGCATGAAGCTCTTCGAAGCCCAGCGCCAGTGCATAGAACGTCGCATTCCCCTGCTCGTCACCATTGCGGGCATCGATGGTTCGGGCCGGGGCGCCGTGGTCAACCTGCTCTCGGAGTGGATGGACAACAAATACGTGCACAACCACGTGTTCTGGATGGAAACCGACGAAGAGAGGGAGCGCCCCCTCGACTGGCGCTACTGGCGCCGCCTTCCCGCCGCAGGTACCGTGGGCGTGTTCTTCGGCGGCTGGTACGGTCCGGCCATACGCCGCTTCTGCACAGGCGACATGAGCGAACTGGAATTCAACGCCCGTATGCACCACTACCGGGGACTGGAGGAAAGTCTTGCGGCCTCAGGCATGGCCATGGCCAAGATATGGCTGCATCTGGACGGAAAGGAACATGCCCGGCGCCTCAAAAAAAGACTGGAGCATAAGGAAGACCGGCACTTCACGCCGTACGACAAAAAATCCTCGGAGCAGTACGGAGCCCTGGCCGACGCCGCCGCCAGCGCCATTACCATGACCGACAGGGCCTGCGCTCCCTGGACCGTCGTGGATGCCGCCGACGCCAATTACCGCAATCTCTCCGTGGCCCGCGCCGTCATTGCCGCCGTGGACAGAGCCGTTGCGGAACAGGAGGCAAAGAAGGCCGGCACCAAGGAAAAAATCACGCAGGAGTACGTGGTGTCCACACTGGACGCCATAGATTTGAGCGCCAAGGCCGACGGCGACACCTACGCCAAGGAGCTTGAAGAGCTTCAGACCGAACTTCGCGAGCTTTCCTACCGCGCATACCGGAAAGACATTTCGAGCACGCTTGTCTTCGAAGGCTGGGACGCCGCCGGAAAGGGCGGCTGCATCCGCCGCCTCATGGCAGGCATAGACGCGCGCATAAGCAGGGCCATTCCCATAGGCTCGCCTTCCGATGAAGAACTGGCCCATCACTACCTGTGGCGCTTCTGGCGTCACATTCCCCGTGCGGGCTTCGTCACCGTGTACGACAGGTCATGGTACGGCCGCGTTCTGGTGGAGCGGGTGGAAGGACTCACCGCTCAGGAGGACTGGAGCCGGGCCTATTCCGAAATCAACCTGTTCGAGGAACAGCTCATCGGTCAGGGCAACATTCTGATGAAGTTCTGGCTGCACCTCTCGCCGGAAGAGCAGCTGCGCCGCTTCCATGAGCGGGAACAGACGCCGTGGAAAAGGCACAAGCTCACCCCCGAAGACTGGCGCAACCGGGAACGCTGGCCCGACTATGTGCGCGCCGCGGACGAAATGTTCCTGCGTACGAGCACCTCCTACGCTCCGTGGCACATCATCCCCTCGGAAGACAAGAAATATGCCCGTCTCTCCGTACTGCGCGCCTACCGCGACCAGCTGAAACGGGCGCTCAAACATGCGGAGGACAAAAAAAAACAAGGCAGAGACAAAAAATAACGGAACCTTACGCGCACAACACTTTGCACGGATTTTCCCGGAGAGCATAAATGTCGAATGACGACATTTATGCTCTCTTTTTCTTGCCACCCTATCTATTAACGGATAAGGTGCGTAGAACACATCCTTATATCTTTGATTTCCAAAGGAGGCCACATGGCTGAAGTCTCTCAAGAAAAGCTCCTCTTGCAAGAGGAAATCAACAATCTTTCCGCACAGATGAGGGAGATTGCCGCCGCCATTTTCGCCGAGCCTGAGCTGGGATATCAGGAATTCAAGTCCTCCGCCCGTCTTGCCGACTTCCTGGAATCCTGCAACTTCCAGGTCGAGCGCGGCCTCCTGAACATGCCTACCGCCTTCCATGCCACCTTCGGCTCCGGCGAAGGCCCCCATGTGGCGTTTCTTGCGGAATTCGACGCGCTGCCCAACCTCGGCCACGCCTGCGGACACAACCTGTTCGGCACGGCCTCCTGCGCCGCCGCCGTGGCGCTCTCCCGTCATCTGCCCGCCGGTACCGTGCACGTGTTCGGCACCCCCGCCGAAGAAGGCAACGTGCGTGACGCCGGAGGCAAGGTTCCCATGACGGACGCCGGTCTCTTCGACAAGATGGATGCCGTCATCGCCGCCCATGCCGAAGGCCGCACCATTCTCAAGCAGCAGCTCATTTCCCGCGCCAACCTGGAAATGGACTTCAAGGGCAAGGCGGCCCACGCCGCCGGCGCTCCCGAACAGGGCATCAACGCCATGGACGCCGCGGCTCTCGCCGTCATGGGCATCAACAGCCTGCGCCAGCACATGACCCGCGACGTGCGCATACACGGTCTGCTCACCGATACCGGCACCTCCATCAACACCATTCCCGAATTCGCCCGCCTGCGCTACGGCGTGCGCGCCCGCAAGCCCGAAACCCTCAACAACGCCATAGAACGCGTGGTCAACTGCGCCCGCTGCTGCGCCCAGGCGCTCGGCTGCCAGTTCTCCTACCGCCACTCCGCCCATCCCTACTACACCATGCGCCACAACATGCCCCTGCTGGAAGACTTCGCCGCCAACCTCGACCTCCTGGGCGAAAGCTATATTAAGGAAGTGCCGAGCAGCTACTCCACCGACATGGGCAATGTCAGCTTCAAGGCTCCCACCATCCATCCCTACATCTCCATCGGCGGCGCGCATCTTGTGGGGCACACTCCGGCCTTTGCGGAAGCCAGCAATTCCGAAGGCGGCTTCAAGGGCATGCTCGTCGCGGCGAAGGCCATGTCCATGACCGGCTACGACGTGCTCACCAGCGAAGAGCTCCGTCGAAGCATCCGTACGGCGTTCGAAACGCTTGACGACCTCGACTGATACCACTTATCCAGACTCCCGGCATCACGTCGCGGGGCCACCCGCGGCGTGATGCCTTCCTCTATCTACTGCAACTAGCCCAAGGAGCTTTCAGGCCATGGCGAAAGAACAAGTTGAAAACCTTACCGGCATACTCGGCTTTATTGAGCGGGCCGGCAACAGGCTTCCTCATCCCGTCACCATCTTTCTGATACTTACTCTGGTCGTCATGGTTCTCTCCTTCCTGCTGCAGGGAACCAGCATGGTCGACCCCAAGGGCAAGACCCTTGTCGTGCAGAGCCTTGCTTCGGCCGACGGCCTGACCTGGTTCCTCAAGAGCTGCGTGGACAACTTCGTGAAGTTCAAGCCTCTCGGTCTTGTGCTCGTCATGATGCTCGGTCTCGGCGTGGCCGAAGAAATCGGCCTGCTCTCCGCCGTGCTGCGCGCCTCCATCCTGAGCGCCCCCCGCAGCATGGTCACCGCCATCATCGCCTTCTGCGGCGTCATGGGCAACATGGCCTCCAGTGCCGCCTTCGTGGTGGTTCCTCCCCTCGGCGCCATGATTTTCAAGGGTCTGGGCCGCAATCCTCTGGCCGGCATGGCCACGGGTTTTGCCGGCTGCGCCGCCGGTCTCAACGCCAACATTCTCGTGGTGGGAACGGACGTGGGCCTTGCGGCCATCACCCAGCAGGCCGCTCAGATTATCGACCCCTCCTTCACCGTGCATCCTGCCGTGAACTGGTACTTCATGGCCGCCTCCACCTTCGTGGTCACCGCCGTCATCGTCATCCTCACGGAAAAGTTCGTTGAACCCCGTCTCGAAGGCGTGGCCATGCACGAAGGCGCCATGGAAACCGAGGACATGTCCCTCACGCCCGAAGAACGCCGCGGTCTGCGCGCCGCCCTCATCGGCGGTCTCATCTACATCTTCCTCATCCTGCTGACCGTGGTGCCCGAACACGGCATCCTGCGCCACCCCAAGACGTTCAGCATCGTTCCCTCGCCCTTCCTCGACTCCCTGGTTCCCATTCTTCTGGGCTTCTTCCTGGCCCTCTCCATCCCCTACGGCGTGAGCACCGGCACCATCCGCAGCGATAAGGACGTGGTGCGCTACATGAGCCGCTCCATGAGGGAATTTGCTCCCTTCATCGTGCTCTGCTTCGCCGCCGGTCAGTTCGTCTCCAGCTTCGCCTATACGAACCTCGACATGTATCTGTCCATCAAGGGCGCAAACTTCCTCAATAATACGGGCTTCTCCGGCATTCCGCTGGTGGTGGCCTTCCTCATTCTCACCGCCTGCATCAACTTCTTCATCGGCAGCGCCATGGCGAAGTGGGCCCTTCTCGCTCCCATCTTCGTGCCCATGCTCATGCAGATGCAGCTCTCCCCCTACTTCATTCAGGCCGCCTACCGCGTAGCCGACTCAACCACCAACGCCATCTCGCCTCTCGAACCGTTCATGGCCTTCGTCATCGGCGTGGCGCAGAAGTACGCGAAGAACGCCGGCCTCGGCACCATCATCTCCCTGATGCTGCCCTATGCTCTCGGCATCCTCTGCTTCTGGGGCCTGTTCCTCATCATCTGGATGCAGCTCGACCTGCCTCTCGGCCCCGGCGCTCCCGTCTATCTGTAAACAGCAACACCCATCACCCAATATGCCTCAGGAGGCCATGTGGAATACTTCGACTTTGAAATCATGGGGCTCAAGCGCAAGCTGCCCTTCGTCAAGATTGGGGAAAATCTCGCCCTTGCCAGCTTTGTGGTGCTCTCCGACACCGAGCTCATCCAGACCGTCGCGCCGGAGCTCATGAAACGTCTGCCCGAAGTGGACGTGCTCATGACCGCCGAAGCCAAGGGCATCTGCCTCACCTATGAAATCAGCCGTCTCATGGGCATGAAGGACTTCGTGGTGGCCCGCAAGAGCCGCAAGCCCTACATGCAGAACCCCATCTCCCATTCCGTGTTCTCCGTCACCACCCAGAAGGAGCAGACCCTCTGGCTCGACGGCTGCGAAGCGGAAAAAATCCGCGGCAAGCGCGTGGCGCTCATCGACGACGTCATCGCCACCGGCGAATCCATTGAAGCCATCGAAACGCTGGCCCGCGCCGCAGGCGCCAACGTCGTGGCCCGCGCCGCCATTCTGGCCGAACTGCAATCCGTGCACCGCAAGGACATCATCTTCCTGAAGGAGCACTACGTCTTCCGTCCCAATCCCGACGGAACCTACACCCCTCTGGACAGACTCGAGCCAAGCAGATAGTCTCTGAAATCGCATGATTTCAACGAGGTACGCATGCGTCTGCATGGCCTGTGCGCTTTAGTTCAGCACTGAATCGCACGCCGAGGCCTTTTTCTTGAACGGCCCGTGCAGGAGATTCCTGCACGGGCTGCGGCATAAAGGCCCGGACAACCGGACCGGATACCGCGCGGCTCAACACTTTGAACATTTCCAAGGAGCGATTTCGAATGGACACGCCTTCCTCTTTCCCCATGGTCAGGGACGTGCCTTACATGGGCGTCATCTGGGTCGTCCATGAAGCATCCAAACTGGGCTTCTGGAACGGTCATCCCGACTGGTGCAACCTGGGTCAGGGTCAGCCTGAAGTAGGCGACATGCCCGGCGCCCCCGAACGCATCAGCCACATCGACATCGAGCCCGGTGACCATGCCTACGGACCCGTGGGCGGCACCGGCGAAGTCCGCGAAGCCATAGCCGACATGGTCAACAGAACCTACCGCCGCGGCAAGTCCAAATATACGGCAGACAACGTCAGCTTCGCCTGCGGCGGCCGTCTCGCCCTTACCCGTCTCTACACCATTCTGGCAGACGGGGCCCGCATCGCCTACAAGAACCCCGACTACACCGCCTACGAAGACTACCTCTACAGCCTGCGCAACCGCTGCGTGCTGCTGCCCATCCGCGCCGCGGAAGAGGATGCCTTCTCCATTCCCGCGGAAACGCTGGAAAACTTCATTCATCAGGAACGCGCCAACGTCTTCGTGTTCTCCAACCCCTGTAACCCCACCGGCGAGCTCATTTCCGGTGAAACGCTGGAGAGCTACGTAGCCACGGCCCGCAGAGAAAACTGCCTGCTCGGCAGCGACGAATTCTACTCCCACTTCATCTACAACGAAGACGGCACTCCCGGCGCCGGTCCCGTGTCCGCCGCCGAATTCGTGGAAGACGTGGACAAGGACCCCGTGGTCATTTTCGACGGTCTCACCAAGAGCCACCGTTATCCCGGCTGGCGTGCCGGATGGGCCATCGGCCCCAAGCACATCATCGAAATGCTGAACCGTGCGGCCAGCGCCGTGGACGGCGGCCCCTCCATGCTCGCCCAGCGCGCGACCCTTGCCGCTCTCGAGCCTTCCCGCGTGGAACAGGAAACCACCGCCCTGCGCGCTGAATTCGCCTACAAGCGCAAGCTCATGCTGGACGGTCTGGCCGAACTCGGCATCCGCCCCGCTGCGGAACCGCGCGGCACCTTCTACATCTGGGCCAGCATCCGTGACCTGCCCGCGCCTCTCAACGATGCCGACGCCTTCTTCCATGCCTGCCTCTCCCGTAAGGTGATGACCGTGCCTGGTCGCTTCTTCGACGTGCGTCCCTACAGAACGCGTCCCGCCGAAGAGCCCTATCGCTCCTGGGTGCGCTTCTCCTACGGTCCTTCGCGCGATGTGGTGAAGACCGGCATCGAGCGCATCGCCGCGCTCATCCGGGAATACCGCTGAGCCTTTTTCCGTTCATGAGGCGCGCCGGTCTGCTCCCTCCAGGCCGGCGCGCTTTTCTCCGGAAAAAGAAAGGAATGTTCCTTCCGCTCCCGCTTCAACCTTCACCGTGTGCTTGAAAACCACGTAAAAAACAAGTCATGAAAAGCAGTTCCGTTCCTCTTTCCTTCATGCTGCTCGGCATCGCGTTCTGCGCATGCCTCATCGCCTCCAACCTTCTGGAAACCAAAATCATCCAGCTCGGTCCCGTTACCATCACCGCGGGCTTTCTGGTCTTTCCCATCTCCTACATCATCAACGACTGCATCGCCGAAGTGTGGGGTTTCCGCAGGGCACGCCTGCTCATCTGGCTGGGCTTTGCCGTGAACTTCACCATGCTGGCGCTCTTTCAGCTGGCCGTCGCCCTGCCCTCCGCTCCGTTCTGGGAAGGCGAAGCCGCGTTCCGCTTCGTTTTCGGCCTTGCTCCCCGCATCGCCGCGGCCAGCCTCATGGCCTTTCTGCTGGGCTCCTTTCTCAACGCCTATGTCATGAGTAGAATGAAAATCGCAAGCCGGGGCAGAAACTTCTCCGCCAGAGCCATACTTTCCACGCTCGCGGGAGAAAGCGCGGATTCGCTCATCTTCTTTCCCCTCGCTTTCGGAGGCCTTGTCCCCGTGCAGGAGCTCCTCAAACTGATGGCCATCCAGATTGTGGCCAAAACGGCGTACGAAATCGTCGTGCTGCCCGTGACCATCCGGGTGGTGAACGCCCTGAAGATTCATGAGGGATGCGATGCCTACGATACCGGCATTTCCTACAACATCATGAAAATACGGGATATCTGAAGCATTCGCCTGTCGGCCGAAGCGGCATGGAACGCCGCCTGCCGGCAGACGGAAAAGCATTCTGCGTCACGTGCGGACGTACGCATGGGCAGCCGCAAGCCTTTTTCATCAAAACATATTCGGATGATTCTCCATGGCGGGAGCCGCCGAACCTATAAAACATCGTCGGGCCTCAGAGCGAAGGCATCAGGTTCTGCCGCACCACGCCTTCTCTCCGGCGGCAGGCACCGGGCAGAAGCAGAACCTATTCCGCATTCAGGCAACAATGGCATGAATTCCCGGTGACGCCGGCGAAAGTCTGTCCGGCGGAAAATGCCTCGCCACTTCCCCACGGCTGAGCCTTCCGCAGAGTCCCGCCATCAGGCAGGCACGGACGGAACGAACCGACATTCTCCACAAAACGTTGCCCCCTTCCGAGCCCGCGTTCGCTGTACCGGAAAACGGAAGCGAAGTCCTGCCGGAAGACGGCTCTTCCCCCGCCGGGCACAGGCTCCGGGTTCTTAGCAGCGGCACGTTCTCCTGCTCACGTCCGCAGAAGCGGGCCTTCGCTGAAAAAGCGCGTACAAGAACGGCAATTATTTCAACAGATGCAGAATATCTGGACACAAGGCCAGAAAGTTCAGGAACAGCCTGCCGCCGTAATAGAGGATAATCACTCCGGACACCACGTTGATGCCCTTCAGCACTTTCGGATGGAATACTCTGCTGAAGGCGGACACGAGGCCCGTAAGCGACAGAAACCATATCACCGAAGCACCTGTCACGCCCGAGATGAACGGCAGGGCGCCCTGCTCCGCAAGGGTGACGTGAAAGGCGCCCAGCATCATGGTTCCGTCGATGAGCGCCTGAGGGTTGAACCACGTCACCACGCAGGCGAAGACCACGGTCTTTACGGGCGAGAGGGAAACGTCCTGCCTGTCTTCCGTCGAAGGCTCGGAGCGCAGAAGGCCGAAACCGATATGGAGCACCACCAGACTGCCGATGAGGAGTATCGCCTTCTGAAGCCACAGGTGCTCCTGCATGACGGCTCCCATCCACCAGAAGCAGGCCAGCGCCAGCGTCACGTCGAAAAATATGACCGTCATCGCCGTCAGAAACGCATAGCGACGTTTCAGGCTCAGCGCCGCATTGATGACGAAAAGGTTCTGCACTCCGATGGGAGCCACATAGGCAAAGCCCATGATGAGCCCCTGAATGAAATATTCCATGCCTTACCCGTGTCGCGCCGTGAAAGCGCCCGTCGTTTTCGTCTTTTTTCAAGCTGTCGCCGTCGGGGCTTCTCGCCTCTTCGCCGCGTCCCTGCCCCGGCCGGAGTTCGGCAGGGCCTTTTCCCGGAAAACCACGCGGGGAAACCTTTCCGTCCCCGCTGTGGACAGGAAGAGAGGCGGAGCATACACTCTTTTCCATCCACATGGAAGGAGCTGCCCATGAAAGCCGTCATGCTGCTGGAAAACCTGTCCGCGGACAGCCGCCTTGAAGCGGAGCACGGTCTGAGCCTGTACCTTGAAACAGGCGACCACCGCATCCTGTTCGATACCGGGCAGACCGACGCCTTTGCCCGCAACGCCGAAAAGCTGGGCATAGACTTGCGCGCCGTGGACATGGCCGTTCTCTCCCACGGTCATTACGACCACAGCGGAGGACTGGCCCGTTTCCTTGCCATCAACGACCACGCCCCCGTCTATATCCACAGAGAGGCCTTCGAGCGCCGCAAGGCCGCCGACGGCAGAGAAATCGGCATACGGAGTCTGCCGGAAAGCGAAGACCGCATCGTACTCACCGGCGACAGCCTCGAACTCGGGCAGGACCTGCGGCTGTGCACATGCAACGGCGCAACCGCTCCGTACGCTTCTCACAGCGCAGGTCTTCTCATGTTCCGGGAAGGCTGCTTCGTGCCGGACGACTTCCATCACGAGCAGTACCTGTGCATCCGCGACCAGGACAAGCTCATCGTCGTCAGCGGCTGTTCCCACAAGGGCGTTCTGAACATCCTGCACTGGCTGCGGCCGGACGTGCTCATCGGCGGCTTCCACTTCATGTCGCTTGATGCGGAAGGCGAAGGAAGCGCCGAGCTCGACCACGCCGCCGAAACGCTGGCAGCCTGCCCCACCGTCTGCTGCACCTGCCACTGCACGGGCAAAAAACAGTTCGACTACCTGAAGCCGAAGCTCGGAGACCGCCTGCACTACCTGTCAGCAGGCATGGGTCTCATCGTGGACGAAAATGGAGTAAGGGTGACCGGGCCGTAACGCCTCAGTCAGCTTTTCCGAAAACGGCGCTTCTTCGCTCCTGACCCGACGCGCCTCGGAAAAAACTTCTGCGCCCGGGCTGCCGGCATCCGCAGCATGAGGGCCGCCTCTAGAAACAACGCGAAAAAACGCAGAGCTTTAAACAAAAAGCCCTGTTCTCAGGTCAGCATGGCGGAGAACCTGGACCGACATCCAAAGAGGCGGATTACCTGCCCGCTCTGGCCCGGGCCACGCTCGAGCGCGTCAGCAGGCGGCTCTCCAGCACCGTATCCCCTTCTTCTCCACTGACTCTGTTGGTCAGAAATTCCATGCACCAGCCGGGCACGGGGCGTTTCAGAAGTTCAAGCGGTTCAAGGCGCTCCTCCTCTTCCGAAAGCCTTTCCATATAGATGCGCGCCGCAGCGGGATAGACAATGTGGTCCTCGGCAGAGGCAAGCACGATGCCGTTCAGCCAAGAAATGCCCGAACTCGCCTCCATGGGCTTGCACAGCAGCATGGTGGCAAAGTCCTCATGCCTGTTGTCCAGCGCTTCCAGTATGAGCATGAGGTTGTTGCGGGTGGGAAAAAGCTGCCCCTCATACTCCATGCACGAATCCTCCTGCATGGAAAAACAGCGCGCCATGACTACGGGGTGCTCCACGCTCTCGAAACGGATGAGCGAAACGTGAACGGAGCCGAGATTGTTCAGCACGAGATTATAGGCCAGATACGAGCCCTTCAGCCTTTCAAACAGCCGTGCGCTGTCTGCCGGAGAAAAGGTGTCGAAGACCTTGAAGCGCAATCCCGCATACTGCAGAGAGCGGAACCTCGAAGCGTACACCCGCCGCTCCTCTTCCGAAATGCCGTTGGCATCGCAGATACGCCGCATGAACGCCTCAAGGTCGAGATGAAAGTCCACCGGCTCGATGTTGGCGGCCCGGCAGAACTGCCGGAGTTTGGGATAGCTCGGCAGGTTCTGCCCCGCCCTCCATGCGTTGATGGTGGTAATCGTCAGCTGTCCTCCGCCGTCGAGCACCTTTTCCACAAGAACGCGGGGCGAAAGCAGAAGCAAGGAAAAGCGGATTTTTTCCGCGAAATTCTCGATATCTGTAATTCCATATCTGGGCATTCCCGCTCCCTCCGAGCCTGCTTCCGAAACCACAATTTTCACTGCACAGCATAGAGCAAGGAAAGGAAGGGCGTCAACAAGCTCCGTCTTCGTAGTTCTTTCAAAGTCTGTCGATGCAGACTTTGAAAGAAAAAACGAGCACGATGAAAAGAAAAAAATCTTGTTGAATTTATCACGAGCTTTCCCTATCACTGACTTTAATAGGAAAAGCCCCGGACCTTCGTTCGGGAATGTGTATGCCCCACACCAGGAGAACGGTATGAAAACACTGCAATGCGATGTCGCCGTGATAGGCGGCGGTCCGGCCGGAACGTTTGCCGCCGTGAAGGCAGCGGAAAACGGAGCGGAAGTGATACTGCTCGACAAGGGTTACGTCGGCAAGAGCGGCTGCGGCACGTTCGGCGCAGGCTCGTTCAAGGCCTACCTCAAGGAGGAGGACTCCCTTGACCTGTGGTACCACAAGGCCGTGGAGGAAGGGTTCTTCATCAACGACCAGGACTGGCTGAAGAAGCATTTCGACACCATAGGCGACCGGGTGAAGGAACTGGAATCCTGGGGCGTG
>CALUPQ010000005.1 GCA_944322695.1 uncultured Mailhella sp.
GAGTTCATGAACGCGGTGCAGCGGGTACCGAGGTCCACGGGCTTCTGCGCATGGAGCGCCTCATCGACAAAGGAGGGCAAATCCATGCCGAGGGACTTGGCAAAGGTTTCGATGAAGGAACCGCAGCCGGCCGAGCAGGCTTCGTTGAGCTGAATGCGGTCCACCATGCCGTCCTTCACATGAAGGCACTTGATGTCCTGACCGCCGATGTCCAGCACGAAGGAGACCTTCGGCAGGAAGAACTGCGCCGCCTTGCAGTGGGCGAGGGTTTCCACTTCGTCGATGTCGGCATGCAGACCGGCACGCAGCAGCCCTCCGCCGTATCCGGTGACGCCTGCGGCGGCAATGCGCGCATGCTCGGGCAGGACGGCGTAGATGTCGGTGAGAATCTGCACCGCGGCATCGAGCGGGCGTCCCTGGCTGGGCGCGTAGGTATGGTAGAGGATGCGTCCCGTCTCATCGGTGAGCACGGACTTGATGGTCGTCGAGCCTGCGTCTATGCCGAGATAGACGCGGGCAGGCTGCTCCTTCGTGCCGACGAGGTCGGAGAAATCCGCCCGCAGGGCCTTATGTCCGTCGTGCCGGGCGCGGAAGGCCTGCAGTTCCTCTTCGTTGCGGAACAGGGGGGGAAGGGCGACTTCGTCGGATACGTGCGTCCCGCTGGTCAGTTTTTCAGCAAGAGCCGACAGCTCTTCGGCTGTCCATACACGCTCTCCAACCTGCTGCTCGTCGCCGGGAAGCTCGTGCTGAAAGACGGAATGCATGGCCGTGCCGATGGCCACGAAATATTCCGCATAGGGCGGGAAAACGGCGTTTTCTTCCGACAGGGCCAGAGTTTCCACGAAGCGCTGACGCAGGCTGCTCAGAAAGGCCAGGGGACCGCCGAGGAAGGCAACCTTGCCTTCGATGGCACGTCCGCAGGCCAGACCGCTGACGGCCTGTTCCACCACGGCCTGGAAAATGGACGCGGCAATGTCTTCCCGTGCGCAACCTTCGTTGAGCAGGGGAAGTATGTCCGTTTTCGCGAAGACGCCGCAACGGGAAGCAATGGGATAGATGGTGTGACTGCGGGAAGCCAGTTCGTTGAGGCCCGCCGCGTCGGTGTTGAGGAAGGCCGCCATCTGGTCGATGAACGCGCCCGTGCCTCCGGCGCAGGTCTCGTTCATGCGCTGCTCGACGCCGCCGGTGAAGAACGTGATTTTCGCGTCCTCACCGCCGAGCTCTATGGTGACGTCCACATCGGGAATGCGCCGCCTGATGCTTTCGGCGGAAGCGATGACTTCCTGAACGAAGGGGATGCCCAGTTCTTCGGTAAGGGAAATGGCTCCGGAACCCGTAGCTGCCAGCGTAAAGGTATAACCGGAGAGCCCGCCGTCAGAAAGCGCTTCACGGAAGAGCTGCGCTACTGTGGAGCGGATATCGGAAAGATGACGCTGATACCGTGAGTAGAGCACACGGGTAGAAGGGTCCAGGACGACAAGCTTCACCGTAGTGGAGCCGATATCAAGACCAATGTGAGTCAAGGCAGACCTTGTATCCATACAAGACACCCTGAGGGAATCGAACGAGGTCACTTTACGGGAAATAACGGAAAAACGCAAGGGCGGAAACGGCGCGAACGGGTGGCCTCCGGTGTTTGTTTCCAAGGGAGGGAGGAGAATAAAAAAACGCCGCAGCGGCGTTTTCCTTGGGAAGCGCGGTGCGGCGGCGTGACCAGGTATGAGGAAAGAGTTATTCGGGAACGTCCAGAGCGGCGAGAGCCAGGCGCGCGGCTTCCTGTTCGGCTCTCTTGAGACTGCCGCCCTCTGCCACGAAGCAGCGACCGTCGGAAAGTTCAAGTTGTACTCTAAAGATTTTGGCATGCTCCGGACCGCTGCTGGACAGGGGAACGTACACGGGCAGAGAGTGCAGTATGGACTGCGTGGCTTCCTGAAGGCGAGTCTTGTAGTCCTTGCTTTTTTTATCGGTTTCCGGTGCGGGCCATCTGTCGGCATAAAGACGGTGAATGAGGGCGGAGGCCTCTTCATGGCCGCCGTCGAGGTACACGGCTCCGAGCACGGCTTCCATGGCGTCGGCGATGAGGGCGGGACGCTCTCTGCCCCCCTGCGACTCTTCCCCCCGTCCCATGAAAAGCATCTCGCCGAGGCCGAGACTGCGGGCCAGTTCGGCAAGTTTTCCCTCGCTTACCAGGCGGGAACGCAGGCGAGTCATGCCGCCTTCCCTTTCCTGCGGAAAGCGCTTGTAGATTTCGTGGGAAATGTTCACTTCCAGCACGGCATCGCCCAGAAATTCCAGTCTCTCGTTGTGCACGGTCCCGTGCTCGTTGGCCCAGGAACTGTGCGTCAGCGCCGTGACCAGAAGCGAAACGTCGCGGAAGCGGTAACGGAGGCGTTCCTCCAGCGCCGCAAGACGCCTGAGCGTGTCGGGGGAAAAGGTCGTCCTATGCATGATAAACTCCTCGTACCGACAAGAAATAGGCCTACATGCGGCAATTGGCAATAGCCTTATCCCGACTTGACAAGACGGCCGGTACTTCCTACTTATCTAGCACAACATTCAAGGAGTCCCATCATGGCCTATGATATCCGTCTTGTAAAACTCGTGACCGGTGAACTCGTCATCGGCAAGTTCGATGCCGAAGCCAACGCCCTGACCGACGTCGCCATCATGCAGACCGTTCCCACCCAGCAGGGTGTGCAGCTCATGATTCTGCCCTACGGCTATCCTTTCGACCAGGAGTTCAACGGCCGCATCGACGGCAAGCACTTCCTCTTCGAATATTCCCACACTCCGCAGGACGTGCAGGACAAGTATCTGGAGGCCTGCTCCAATCTTTCCCTTTCTTCCGGAGGCCTGAACCCCAATCCTCAGCAGGGCGGCTCCGGCCTCATCCTGTAGGAGCTTTGCACGGCATGAAAAGAGCGGGTCTTCTGGCCCGCTTTTTTGTTTTAATGCTCTTCCGGGAAGGAAAATGGGCCGCTTTTCGGAAAGAGCGGGGATTTTTCAGCGCGTTGGGCGACAGCATTCGTATTTTACAAAGAGTGTTTCGGAGCGCTGGAATCCGAAGAAGAGGAGCCTTCGGGCCATGAGCGTTTCTTCAGAGGGGCCGATGCCAGAGGGGAAGGCACGGGCAGCTTTGTCCGTGCTTTTACGATGGTATGCAGCATTTTTCTGCATGGTTCGAGAGGCATCGGCGCTGCGGAAAAGGCACAGGGGCCTCGTGACGGACGGCAGCAGGGGATTCTGAGGCGTCCCGTTACGGGTCGCGTTTTTGAAAAGGTGGGGCTAAAAAGTATTGCCACGCGCACGGAAGGATGGGGCAGACGAGGAACTTCGTTGTAGTAGAGGAATGGAGCCTGCATGCCTGCATGACACGGGAGGTTGCAGAAGGGGTGGGAGAGATTCTTCTTTTTCCGACAGACTTTTCATGGCAGGTCTGGCGCAGGCTTTCAGCTCTTGCCTTCACGTCGGATTAGCCGAGCTTCTTTAGCGAGGAGACGGCATTTTTTCCGTTCGGAAAGCCGTTATTTTTTCTGAGGCGGACATCAGGCGGCGTCTTTCCGATGCGGGGCCCCCTTCAGCTGCAGACAGATGAGGCAGCCTTAGGCTCCCAAGAGCGGGGCCGGGAAGTGTATTTTCTTTGTTTTCTCGCTCCTTCTCGCTCCGGCATGGACGTAAACAGTAGCGGCACGCCCCGTCGGCGCTTGTACGGTTCTCTGGTGCCAGACCACTTTTTCCGTCGTGTTCTTCCGTCGTAGCGCTGAGCAGCCTTGCGCCAGGCAGACGTTTTTGCGGAAAGGAAGCTGACCTTTCCGTTGCCGCCGGTACTGCGTTGCAGCCGCTTTTTTAGAGGGACGTGAGCATGTATTTGCGCACCAGCTCGCGGGCGGCCTGTCTGCACGCCTCGTCGGTTTCGTTCTGCACGGAAAGACGCAGGAGCGGCAGGGCTTCGTTCACGAAATCCGGTCTGGCTTCCAGCAGGCGAGCAATGGCGTGATAACATGAGATGCGCAGCGGAGCGTGGTCGCAGAAGCCGGTGCTTTTTTCTTCCGGTGCATCGTAAATGTAATGGAGCAGCACCCGGCGGAACGTGTCCGCGAGGGGAGGAACCTGTGCCAGCGTTTCTCCGAAGGCCTCGGGAATGCCCCAGCCTATGTTGCCGGATTCCTCGTTCATGTGCCACATGAAGCGCCGCACGATGTTCTTTGCGTCTTCGGGGGAGTCGGCATACACTTTTGTCATGACAGTTCCCATGGCCAGCGCCGCGCGCTCGGCCATGGTGCCGCCTTCCGTAAGGCAGGCGAAAAGGGCGTTGGCCAGAGACAGGGGGGCGGCATCTCCGCATTCCGGGGGAAGAGGTTGGTCCTTCGACCAGCGTTCATCGCGGAACCAGGTGCGCAGGGTCTGTTTCAGGGAACGGAAACGGGGCATGAGGCATCACTCCTTCTTACACGGCGCAACATACTATGGATGGCCGGGAGCTGTCCAGTTTTCCCGCTTTTTGCGCCGTCCTGAATTGGGGCTTGACAGAAAGGCAATTACAGGACAATTATTCGAGTTCCTATTGTGCTAACCAGCCCCGCTTCCGGCGGGGAAGTACTTGGAGGATTCCTATGAGCAAAGTTCTTCAGAACGCCGTCAAGACCGAAGCCGGTGTTGAAGTGAACGGCATTCCTGTTCAGCCCATCGTTGAAAAGTGCACCGGTTGCGACCGCGTCTGCGACTTCGAAGGTCAGCAGTTCTGCTCCAGCTACCCCATGCCCGCCAAGAAGTGGACTTCCGGCAAGTGCAACTTCGCCACTCACATCAAGGTGGAAGTCGCCGCCAAGGCCAAGGTCAACCCTCTGAAGGCGTCCAAGCGTGCCGCCAAGGGTCACTAGGCCGTACACACCGGGGAGAGCCGTTCAGGTTTTCTTTGCAGGTCATACGGTTCAAAGCGTGTGAACGCTTAGGATACGTTCCTTCCCCATTCCCGGACGAAGGAATTTCCAGCCGTTTTTTCCGGCCTTTTCACCGGACATCGCACAGGCGATGTCCGGTGTTAGGTGTTTAAAGGAGTTCGTATGTCTTTGGAACAGAAGAAGATGGTGCTTGAGGCCCTTTCCGCCGGCTCAGAGCGTGTGTTTGAACTGCAGAGCTCCATGACGGCCCTGCGCGGTCTCGGCCCGGACAACGGCGGCGACGGCGAGCAGAATAAGGCCGATTACCTTGAAAAATGGCTTCGCGGTTTCGGCATAGACGACATACAGCATGTGGATGCGCCGGACGCCCGCGTGCCTTCTGAAAAGCGCCCCAACTTTATTGTCAGAATTCCCGGGCGTACCGAAAGGACTCTTTGGATACTCGGGCACTTGGACGTGGTGCCGGCCGGCGAGCTGAGTCTGTGGCATACCGACCCTTGGACCGTGACCCGCGATGCGAAGGATGAGGACATCATCTACGGCCGCGGCGTGGAGGACAATCAGCAGGCCGTTGTCTGCGGATGCCTGCTGGCCGCAGCTCTCAAGGAGCACAACATAGTGCCCGACCTCGGCCTCGGTCTTATTTTCGTTTCCGATGAGGAGACGGGCAACGCTTACGGTATTCAGCATCTTCTTCGGGAGAAGCCTTCCTTCGTGGCTCCCGGCGACCTTGTGCTTGTTCCCGATTCCGGGAGCAGCGACGGCTGCTTCATAGAAATTGCGGAAAAGGGTATCTTGTGGCTGCGTGTGGACATTGAAGGATGCCAGTGCCACGCTTCCCGCCCGGACGAGGGCAAGAATGCGCTGACGGCCGCTGCCGCCATGATTCTCGGCGCTGCCGAAGTGGAAAAGCGTTTTGATGCCCGCAATCCTCTGTTTGCTCCGGACCGCTCCACATTCACGCCTACGCGTCACGAGGCCAACGTGCCCAACGTGAATACCATTCCCGGCAAGGAAGTGTTCTATATCGACTGCCGCGTTCTGCCATGCTACACGCTGGATGAGGTGCTCGAAGCCTTCCGCGCGCTCGGCAGAGATGTGGAGGAGCGCTACGGCGTGTCCGTGCGTGTGGAAAAGTTCATGAGCGAGCCTGCCGCCGAGCCCACCTCCGAGGACAGCGCCGTGGTGACCTCGCTGAAGAAGGCCGTCAGGGAAGTGCTCGGCAGAGAATGCCGCTGCGGAGGTATCGGCGGTTCCACCGTGGCAGTCAACTTCCGGGAACACGGCATTCCCGCCGCCGTATGGGCGCTTATTTTTGAAAACTGCCATTCGCCCAACGAGGCCGCCAGAATATCCTTTGCCATCAAGGAAGCTCAGGTGTTTGCTTCCATGCTGTTTACGGACTGAACCGGGAGAGCCTATGCGCACGATACAGGTCGTCAATGTCCGCTGGTACAACGCCACCGCCTGGTACGGCGTCACGCTTGCCAGCTGCCTTCAGAAGGCGGGGCATCCGTCCCTTGTGGCCGGGCTTGCCGGAACGCCGCCTCTGGAAAAGGCCCGTGAGATGGGGTTGCCCACGGTGGAGCTGCCGTTCAATTCCCAG
>CALUPQ010000006.1 GCA_944322695.1 uncultured Mailhella sp.
GGCAGGGTGACGGAATACGTATCGCGCAAGTCCTTCAGCTTCAGACACACCGGCGGCGTCAGGGTATCGGAGCCCGAGCCGTCGATGAGCTCCGGGCAGCCGTCCATGAGGCACACCACACGCGCGGCCAGCGCCGCTGCGTTGACTCCGTCAAAGGCATAACCCACATGCGCTTCGCGACCGATGCAGAGAAAAAACGGCATGAGCTTGCCCGTGGTGCCGGTAAAGAGCGTACGATAGGGCAGGCTGTTCTCCGTGGTCTTCGACGTCCAGAACGCCGGTTCGCCCGAGAGCGCCGCCACCGGTTCAAGCCCATGCACCCTGAGAAAAGAGCAAAGAGCAGAAAGGGAACCGCGCATGCCGGCAGAGCTGCCTTCTTCATCCGGCACCGCCAGAAAAAGCAGATTCACCCCGAGCTCTTTCCGGTGGCGGGCCATATGGGCCATGTAGGCCATGTATATTGCCAGCCCGGCCTTCATATCCATGACGCCCCGCCCGAAAAGCCAGTTGCCGGAAGCAAGGTCGGCCCTCGCCTCATCAGGAATATTGCGCTCGCCTATGCGCCCGGTATAGGCCTCGGCATCGAAGGCCAGGTCCGCCAGCTCGCCGCACACGTCGGTATCCACCACGTCAAAATGCCCGTTCAGAATGACCGTCCGTGCCGTGCGGCGTCCGGCCTCCACAAAGGCCAGCACCGCCCGTCTCTCAAGACCGCCCTCTTCCACCGCAGGCGTACTCAGATATTCGGGGTGTTCCTGAAAATAGGGCTCTTCTGCGAACCTGGCATATATGAAGTCGGCGGCCTCGTTTTCTCCCGGCGTGTGCGATACGCTGCGTATGCGCACCAGCGCCTTCGTCAGTTCCAGCAGGCCTTCCCGCGTGTATTCCATGTACCGCCTCCTTCTCGATATCCATCTCTCCGGTCCTTCAACGCAGGACCCTGCAGGCACCGGAAAACAACTCACCGCTGGGCTCGAAATCAGCCCGTGCCGTCATGTAAAAGGTTAATCCGCCCGAGACAAACGCCCTTCCGCATGCGCCGCAATCTTTTGTCGCATCACGCAGGCGAGCCTCCGATATCCTGCCCTGTCCCCAAAAACGCCGTAACGTCGGCGCAGGCAGACGGCCGGGCACACAAGAGCGCGCACGACATCCTTTCAGATTGTCGCGCGCGCCTTATGTCGTACTTGCAGTATTGGAGCGTATCGGCCCTATTTGCCGAGCAGTTCCAGCAAAGAGGCACGAAGCGGTTCCTTCAGCTTATCCTCTTTGAGACCGAAGTAGATACCGGCGGTAAGATAATCCACCCAGTCGCCGGCATCGAAACGGCGGCCCTTCATCTTGACGGCCAGCATGCCCTTGTCCTTCATGTAGTCGGCGAGCGCGTCCGTCAGCTGAATTTCACCGCCCTTACCGGGTTTGACCTTTTCGATATAGGAGAAAATCTCGCGGGGAAGCACATAGCGGCCGACAATGGCGAGGCGGGAGTTCATAGAACCGACCGCAGGCTTTTCCACCATATCGGTGATGCGGTAAACGCCGTCTTCCAGCTCTTCACCGGCCACCATGCCGTACTTGTCGATTTTGTCGGCAGGCACTTCCATGACGCCGATGGTGGGCATGTTGTATTTCTCCGCCGCCTGCACGAGCTGCACGAGACCGGCGTTGTCACCGACCATGAAATCATCGCCGACCATGACGGCGAAGTAGTCTTCCTGCACCATGGATTTGGCGCAGCCGACGGCATGCCCGAGTCCGAGCTGCTGCTTCTGCCGCACGGCCATGACTTCCACCATGCTGGCAGCTTCCTGCACGGCCTTGAGCTGTTCAATCTTTCCGGCCTCGGCCAGCAGTTCTTCCAGCTCGATGTTGCGGTCGAAATGGTCTTCCACGACGCATTTATGGCGGTTGGTCACAAAAATGACTTCCTGAACGCCGGCACGCACCGCTTCTTCCACAACATACTGAATGACGGGCTTGTTGTAGATGGGCAGCATTTCCTTGGGAATATTCTTACTGGCGGGAAGAGAACGAGTACCCCATCCTGCGACAGGAAGAACCACTTTGCTTACTTTCATGACGACCTCACAGAGCCTTGGGAAACTTATACGGCATTGCCGTTTTCCAGAAACAGTGCGGAAACTTCCGCTCCAAAACATCTTACGTCATTTCGCACAGGCAGCCCCTTTCGGGAGAACCACCGGACATACACAAGCTCTTCTGCTGCATTATCAGCTAGATACGCACGATATGCACTTGTCTGGGTTAAAACTACACTTTTTTTCTCTTTACGTCCATATCTTCCTGCGATTGTAAAAAGAATGAAACAAAAAACTTTCTCCTGCAACCTTTTCATTGTGTATTGTTCTTACCCTCGTCACAAACCGTACACTGACGTTGCCGGTCTGAAAAAAGCGGCTTTATCCCCCGTACTCGTACCCTCTGAAGACATGATTTCCTTTTCCCTGCCCTGCAACTAAAAAAAATCCGGATTTGAATACAGGCCTGCCCCGCGCGGGATTCGAGGGGGCAGCGCTTCTCCCCGCATTCTGCAACTTCGGGCTGCAGCGATGCAACAAGTCCTGCTCCTTCCATGCCATCCGGGGCATGGCTCTGCAACGCCATGAAAAAGTGTGGATATTTTCCGCCGGATACGAAAGAGGCCCCTTTTTTCAAAAGGAGCCTCTGGCCGTTTTCATGATGAGCGCCGGTCCTGCTTTTGCCGATTTAAAGGTTCACGATTTCCCCGTCTTCGGGAATGACGAAACGGGCCTCCAGACCGCGACTTTTCACAAAGGAACGCAGACCGGCCCTGTCCAGCCGGGCGTGGTTCACCGCATCCATGTGTGTGGCGATGACAAGGGCCTGCGGGGCATGCTCCGCCACCAGGGCTATTTCTTCAGGTCCCATGAGTATGGGAGTTCCGTCAGGGAACTGCGCCCAGGCCGCATTCAGCGCCACCAGCCCGGGCCTGAATGTCGCCAGAGTGTCGGCCACGCCCGAAAACCAGACCGTGTCTCCCGCAAGATAAAAAGTCTTTTCTCCTTCTGCCTGAAACAGAACCCCGCAGGCCTGCGGAGGCAGACAGAAGGCAGCGTAATTGCGGGCCGCCTGCTCGCCTGCGCCGTGCAGCGCCTCCGTCCGGCGGAGAGTTACCCCGCGAAAGACCGTCCCTTCCGCAGCAAGCGCCGTGACATGAACGAATCCAAGCGCCCGCATGTCTCCGGCTTCCTCCTCATTCTGTACGAACATGGGAACATCCGGGGGAAGAGCCTCTCTGGCTGCATCGTCGAAGTGGTCGAAATGATGCATATGCGTGACAATCACGGCATCCACGTCAACGATATCCTCCACGGGCAGAGGAAGCTCCACCAGCGGATTGGGAAGGGAGTTCACAGGCGAAGGCACGGCGGGCAGGCTTCCCTTCGAAGCGAAGAATGGGTCGATGAGAAAACGGATGCCGTTAAATGTAACGATGCTTGTAGCGCCGCGAATCTGCTGAAAAATCATTGCCATCTCCTTTGGATGTCCCCGGCATCGGGCCATCTGCCCGGCCGGGATGCATTTTTATCTCTGCCGGTTTTCACCGGAATACGCATTGCAAGGACGGCCGCCAGGACGCACGACCCCTTGCGCCATGCAGGCTCCTGCCCGGAGTTCTCGGGTACGACCTGCCGCCCCATTCCAGAGTTTACGCATCAATTCAACTTTAAGTTTCCTACTTTCTCGCCGCACGCAGACCGTTTCCCACCACGAGAAGGGCCGTTCCCACGTCGGCGAAGACGGCCATCCACATGGTGGCGCAGCCGGCAAAGGTAAGCGCGAAGAACAGGGCCTTCACTCCAAGAGCCAGCGTGATGTTCTGCACCAGAATGGCGTAAGTGGCGCGGGACAGACGTATGAATCTCGGAATCTTGCGCAAGTCGTCGTCCATAAGGGCCACGTCCGCGGTTTCCATGGCGGTGTCGGTTCCGCCGCCGGCCATGGCAAAGCCTATGTCCGCTCTGGCGAGAGCCGGAGCATCATTGATGCCGTCGCCGGCCATGCCCACGCTGCCGCCGCGCTTCTCAAGCTCTTCCACGGCATGCAGCTTATCCTGAGGCAGCAGGTCGCTTTGGAATTCATCCACCCCGGCCTGGGCCGCAATGACGCGCGCCACGTTTCCGTTGTCGCCCGTGAGCATGACGGTGTGCACCCCGAGCTCTTTCAGTTCGCGCACCGCTTCCCGGCTGCTTTCCCGAATGGTGTCGGCC
>CALUPQ010000007.1 GCA_944322695.1 uncultured Mailhella sp.
GATGTCCTGCCCGTCCAGCAGGATGCTTCCTTCCGCCCTGCTGCCGGCCACCAAATCGTTCATGCGGTTGAGGCAGCGCAGATACGTGCTCTTGCCGCAGCCGGACGGACCAATGAGCGCCGTCACCCTTTTTTCCGGAAAACGGAGGCTGACGTTTTTGAGAGCCTGCTTCGCCCCGTAAAAGAAGTTCAGCGAGACTGTTTCCATTTTGATATTCTGCATGGGAAAAATCTCCTTGAAAAAGACTCAGGCAAGAGGAACGGTAAAGCGCATGATGCAGCCGGGGCCGTCTTCCACGCCGATGCACCCGCCGTGTCTTTCCACGATATGTTTGCAGATGGCGAGCCCGAGGCCGGTGGAAACCTGACCGCCTCTGTGCTTCTCCACTCTGTAGAAACGCTCGAAAACCCGTACCCGAAGTTCAGGCGGTATGCCCGGTCCGCTGTCCGCCACACGGAAGACGGCCATTCCGCTTTCCTTGTCCGGCTCGGCGGAAAGGATGATGCGCGAGCCTTCAGGGGCATAGCGGCAGGCGTTTTCCAGAAGATTGCGTATGACACGCGTCAGGTATTCCGCATCGGCATTGATGGAAAAGTCTCCCTGGGGAAGCTCCTCGCAGAATTCGAGCTTCCGCGCCTCGGCGGAAGTCCTGCACAAGTCCATGCCTCCGTGTATGGCCATGGAAGCCGATATCGGCTTGATGTCCATGGGGATGGAGCCGTTCTCTATGCTGGAGAGCTGAAGCAGGTCCTTGACCATGGTCGCCATGTACTGGGAATTGCGGTCGATGACTTCCAGGAAGTGAAGAGCCCTCGGTTCCGACACATAGCGCTTCAGGCTTTCGGCATACCCCATGATGGCGGTAAGCGGCGTGCGCAGTTCATGGGACACGTTGGCCACGAAGTCCCTGCGCATGTCCATAAGCGCGGACATTTCCGTAATGTCGTGGAACACGGCCACGGCCATGAGCAGCTTGCTCTCTCCGACGATGGGACAGATGAGCACCTGCAGCTTGCGGCCGGACATGTTGTCCATCTCAAACTGGACGGGCTTTTCCGGCACCGAGCATTTCAGGGCCTCGATGCCCTTCTGAAGCTCGGGAGAAGGAATCACTTCCACGGGCTGAACGCCTTCGGCATGGGCAGCGCGGGGAAAAAGACGCACCAGCGTGGCGTTCACGCTGCGGATGCAGCCTTCGTGGTCCACGACAAGCACGCCTTCGGCAATGCTGTTGAGCACGGCATCAAGCTGGGCCTTCTGGGTAAGGATATGGTTCACCTGCACCTCCATGCGCTGGGCCATGGAATTGACGGCCGCCGCCAGAGGCGCGAACTCATCGCCCGGCAGCGTACGCAGGCTGATGCGTCCGCTGCGGCTGCCCGGAGTGGCCAGATTTTCCACCGAGGAAATCATGAGCTGCAGCGAGCGGCGAAAACGCATGGACATGAACGCCGCAAAGCCCACGGCGAAAATCAGCGCCGCCACGGCGCCCGCCAGAAGAGCACGGCTCCTGTCGGCCGCATGGGCTTCCACAAGAGACAGCGGAGCTGCCACGCGGATGATGTTGATGGGCGTCCCCGGTATGTCGACGCGCCTTGCCGCATAGACGAACAACGTATTGAGGCTTGCACTGTGCCGTACGCTCGCCCCTTCGCCCTGATTGAAGGCCAGAGCCACTTCCTCATGATAGCGGTGGTTCTCCAGTTCCGAAACATTCTCGGCAAAGGAGTCGTACAGTACCGAGCCGTCGGAATGGATGAGCGTCACCCGGTGTTTGCTGCCCGAATAGAAGTGCTTCAGAGTTTCCGGCAGCCCGCTTGCCCCTTCGACATTCCCCTTGGCCGCTTCCTCCTGAATGTACGTCTGAAGGAATGAGACCTCCCTGAACGCTTCCTCGCGTGTAAGGTCTATGCTTTCCTCCTTAATGCTGTGGAGAAAATACCCGCACGGCACGAGCACGGAGAAAAGAATGACCACACAGAAGCAGAAGAATATCTTGATGGAAAACGTCGTGTTCTTCATGACTATTCCTTATAGCGATAACCCATGCCGCGCACCGTTTCCAGATACTGGGCGGCATCGCCCAGTTTACGGCGCAAGCGGGCGATATGCACATCGACCGTACGTTCATACCCCTCGAACTGATAGCCCCACACGGAGGAAAGCAGCTCTTCCCGGGTGCGTATGCGCCCGGCGTTAAGGAAGAAGTCTTCAAAAATCCTGTATTCCAGGGCGGTGAGCTCCAAAGTGCGCCCGTCGATGGAAACCCGGCGTCCCTGCTGGTCCAGACTGACGCCGTGTCTGTTAATGATGCGCTTGCCGGTATCCGTGTTGCGGCGGCGCAGAATGGCCCTGACGCGCAACATGAGTTCCCTGATGTTGAAGGGCTTGACCACATAGTCGTCGGCTCCGTATTCGAAACCGATGATGCGGTCCATCTCCTCCCCACGGGCCGTAAGCATGAGTATGGGACAGGGCATGCTTTCCGCGGCATGCCGGTTCAGTTCCCGGCAGACGGAAAGCCCGTCCCGACCGGGCAGCATGAGGTCAAGGATGATGAGGTCCGGCCTGAGCTGCTCGGCCATTTCCTGGCCGCGAAGACCGTCCGACGCCTGCTCCACGCGATAGCCTTCCTCTTCAAGAGAAAACGCCACCAGCTCACGGATGTCGTCGTCATCCTCCACTACCAGTATAACAGGCTGTTTCGTATCCACAGATTTTCCCCTTGTCGGTTTCAGATGTATGTAGCCCCGCTATATGAAGCCAATGTTACATCCCGATAACAATATGATGACTTGCGCTGAACCGAACTGAAACAAAAAGTTAATATACGGGATATACTGCCGCAACAATACCTTTCTACGTTTCACCTGTCCGGACGGAATGACCCGCCGGCCAAAAAAACAAGGAGTCTGTTCCATGAACTTCAAAGGTATTATGCTGAGCGCCCTGTTTGCGCTGTGTGCGGCTTCCCCCGCTGCCGCCGCCGAATCCGTCACCATCAACGGTTCCACCACCGTGCTGCCCATCATCCAGAAGGCCTCCGAGCACTTCATGTCCAGCTATCCCGACATTTCCATCGTCCTTTCCGGCGGCGGTTCCGGTACGGGCATCAAATCCCTGCTTGACGGCATCACCGATGTGGCCATGTCCTCCCGCGACGTGAAGTCCAGCGAAACCAAGCTGGCCGCCGACAAGAAGATGGAGCTCACCCGCACCGTCATCGCCGTGGACGCCCTCGTGCCCATCGTCAACCCCAAGAACCCCGTGAAGGACCTCTCCATCGACCAGCTCCGCGACATCTTCTCCGGTAAAATCACCAACTGGAAGGAAGTGGGCGGCAACGACAGCACCATCGTGGTCGTCAACCGCGACAACTCCTCCGGCACCTATGAATGCTGGAAGGAACTCGTCATGAAGGACACCAAGGTCATGCCCAAGGCTCTCACTCAGGCCAGCAACGGCGGCGTAGCCCAGAACATCGCCACCAATCCCAATGCCATCGGTTATATCGGTATGGGATATCTGAACGAGAACGTCAAGGGTCTCACCATCGGCGGCATCCAGGCCACCTCCGAAACCGCTCTCGCCAAGAAGTGGCCCCTCTCCCGCGAACTGTATCTGTTCACCAACGGCAAGCCCGCCGGCAACACCGCCAAGTTCATGGATTTCATGCTTGATCCCCAGCTGGGCCAGCAGGATGTCCTGAAAGCAGGTTACATTCCGCTCGCCAAGTAGCCGTTTTCCCCACGCGGCAGACCGGGACGGAAGAAATCGTCCCGCCGCTCCGAAACGTCTACCATGAGATCAGGCTCCCCAGAAGCTCCGCCGAAGGCTGAAAGTTCGGCGGACGCTTCCTGGAGCCGACCCAACCGGGGGAATTTCCCCCTCTTTTCGTATCCTACGGACAAGGCATGAAAACTCGCAAAGAACGTTTCACGGAATGGCTGCTGGCCGGCATATCCACGCTTTCCATTCTCTCCATGGGAGGAATTGTTCTCTTCCTTCTGCTGGACGGCATTCCCTTCTTCAAGTTCTACCCGCTCACCGACTTTCTGTTCGGTCTGGACTGGTACCCCACCGACGACCCCATGGAATTCGGCATTCTGCCCCTCATCGTCGGCTCGCTCGCCGTCATGGCGCTGGCCACCGTCATCGCCGTGCCGCTCGGCGTGGCCACAGCCATATATCTTTCCGAAGTGGCGAGACCCGGCATGCGCCGAATCGTCAAGCCGTTCGTCGAACTGCTCGCCGCGCTGCCGTCGGTGGTCATCGGCTTTTTCGGCATGGTCGTGGTCGCTCCCTTTCTTCAGGACTATCTCGGCGCATCCACTGGCCTCAATCTGCTCAACGCGGGACTCATGCTGGCCTTCATGAGCGTACCCATCATCTGCTCCGTAGCCGAAGACGCCATCTACTCCGTTCCCAGAGAACTGCGGGAAGCCTCCCTGTCCCTGGGAGCGACGAAATGGGAAACCCTGACCCGCGTCGTGCTTCCGGCGGCCAGTTCCGGCATCGGCACAGCCGTCATGCTCGGCATGTCCCGCTCCATCGGGGAAACCATGGTGGTGCTCATGGTGGCCGGCGGCGCAGCCGTCATTCCCACTTCGCTCTTTGACTCCGTGCGCCCCATTCCCGCCTCCATCGCGGCGGAAATGGCGGAGGCTCCCTTCCACAGCGAACATTACTACGCCCTGTTCGCCACCGGCATCGTGCTCATCATCTTCACGCTCATCTTCAACGCCACAGCCTTCCGCATCGCGGAAAAGAAGAACTCCGGCATCGGCTGCTGAGCCCCGCGGAAACGGAACCTTCTTAACACAGTGCAGAGAAAAAACATGAATACCGCAACACGCAATCAGTTTCGCCTGCGCCTTCAGAACGTGATGTTCGGGCTGCTGCACGCCTCGGCCGCCATCAACGTGCTGGCACTCTCGGGGGTGTGCCTCTATCTTGCCTGCAACGGCTTTTCCGCCCTTTCCTGGGAGTTTCTCACCGAATATCCCAAAAAAATGATGACCGAAGGCGGAATCATGCCCTGCATCGTGGGGACTTTTCTGCTGGCTTTCGGCTCCATGATAATCGTATTTCCCATAGGCGTGGCCACGGCCGTCTATCTGCACGAATACAGCCGCCATTCCCGCCTCACCTACTATATCCGTTTCGGCATCAACAACCTCGCCGGCGTTCCCTCCATCGTGTTCGGTCTGTTCGGCCTTTCGTTCTTCGTCACGTTTCTCGGCCTCGGTGTCAGCGTTCTGTCGGGCATACTCACCCTTGCCATTCTGACCCTGCCCATCATCATCAATACCGCCGAAGAATCCCTGCGCCGCGTCCCCGACTCCTGGAGGGAAGCCTCCTTCGCCATGGGCGCCACGAAAGTGCAGACCATACTGCGTGTCGTCATTCCCGCGGCCTTTCCGGGGATGCTCACCGGATGCATTCTCGGCCTCGCCCGAGCTGCAGGCGAAACCGGCGCCATCATGTTCACGGCCGCCGTCTATTTCACTCCGCACATGCCCGACTCCTTCCTGAGTCCCGTCATGTCCCTGCCCTATCACATGTATATTCTGGCCACGTCCGGCACGGACATCGAAAAGACCCTCCCCCTCCAGTACGGTACCGCACTCATGCTCATCTTCCTTGTGGTGGGCATGAATTTGCTCGCCATCATCCTGCGCGACCGCCTGCAGAACCGCAACAAACAGTAGGCCTGTCCCGCTGCCTCCTCACGGGAAAACGGCCGGCTCACGGTAATTTCAAAAATCGTGAGCCATTTTTTCTTGACTTAACTTCGATATCAAACTAAAAATGCCCCCATGAAACATCTTGCCATACTCAATTACGCCAGCCGCCTGCGTGAAGTCGGCAATGCGTTTATTCTTGCCGAGCTGGAAAAGGTCGGCCTTACCGACATCGCCCCCAGCCACGGCGACGTGCTCGGTCAGCTTCTGCTCTGTGATTCAAAGAATATGAGCGAACTTGCGCTCCATGCCCATCGCACAAAATCCACCGTCACCACACTGGTGACAAAGCTGGAACGCAACGGTTATGTGGAGCGCATTCCCGACCCCAGAGACTCGCGCGGCGTGAAAGTACGCCTGACCGACAAGGGAAAGGAGCTCCGTCCCGCCTTTGAAGCCATTTCCGACGGACTTACGGAACTTATTTCCAGAAACCTTACCGAAGAAGAAGCGGAAGAGCTGGAACGACTTCTGGCCAAATGCGTGGCCGGCCCCAAAGATTCCCCGGCGGTATGACCGTATGCGGGCAGGCCGAAAGCCTGTCCGTAATATTTTCACCTTTTAGTTTGATATCAAATCAAAAAAAGGAATCAGTCATGTCTCATTACACATTGTCCAACATCGACTTCCAGGCCTCCCGTACCGAACTGCATGACCTTCTCGGTCTTACCGGAGCGGAAATTTCCTTCAACGTTCTGCCCGCAGGCGTATCCGTTCCCTTCGTTCATGCTCACGCGCACAACGAGGAAATCTACATCGTTCTGGAAGGCGCCGGAAAACTGTATATCGACGGGGAGGAGCTTTCCCTGAAGGCCGGAGACTGTTTCCGCATTGCTCCCGAAGGAGAGCGCTGCATCAGCGCCGCCGAAGACAAGCCCATCCGTTTCCTCTGCATACAGGTCAGGGCCGGAAGTCTGGAAGGATTCACCATGACCGACGGCATCATGTCGGAAAAAAAGCCCAGCTGGTTGTAATCGAGAGCGAGCATGGCCTGCTTTTCGAAGCCACCGTGCCGCTCTTCGCCGCAGAAGGAGCACGCCGCCGCCTCCACAACGCACGGGCCTCTGGCCGCTTCATGCAGGCTCTACAGCCTGTCATGAAGAAAGAACGCGTCCCCTGCTCTTCCATCTGCCCATGCCGCACAAGAAAGAGGCGACTTTCCCCGACCATGAGGAAAGCCGCCTCTTTCTCAGAATAAGCAATCGCGTGATATTCCTGCCTACCGCAGACCGGCAGAGTGTCGAGGCTGACCAACCCCCTTTTTTCCTATGTCGTGCACCGGAACTTCATGCCCGAAATTCCACCATGCTCCAGTCCTCCACAGGAGTGCCTGAAAAAAGGGAGAAACGTAAGGACCTTCCCCAGCGCGGGCCTCGGTCCCGGTCTCAAAAGAAGTTCCGCCTCCAGTTCACCCCGCAAAGACAGGGGGAAAGCATACCGGAAAACTCCCCGGCCCTGTTTCCGGGGAAAAACTCACGTGGCAGAAAAAGTAAAGCCTCATAAGGAAATTCCTTATGAGGCTTTATTATCATTGTCTGGTCGGGATGGCAGGATTTGAACCAGCGACCCCAGCGTCCCGAACGCTGTACTCTACCAAACTGAGCCACATCCCGACAACGAAGGAGACTATAGCCGGACACTTTCCAAAAGGCAAGAACTTTCTGCCATCTTTTTCATAAAAGATTGGCCTAAAATTTCATTGTCCTGGAAAGATGCCGAAGCCCTACGTTTCTCCCTTCTCACCGGCGACGAAAAACCGGTATCGCCGATGAATAGCCGCGCATCTCATGCCTTTCTCGGTCTCTCCCGACAAAGACAGCCCTGACCAGTACAGAAAAAACTTCCCGACGTAGCGAAGCGGCACGGGGCAGCATTGCCCGGCGTCTCAAAAAAAAACAGTCATGAGGCCGGAAAAGCACACCGGAAGCTATGCGTGCTCCACCTTGGCGAGGATGCCGGTCAGCTTGGCCAGGGCCACGCCGTAGTTGCACATGGGAACCCCCTGCTCCTTTGCCCTTTTCACCCGGGACATCATGTAGGTGCGGTTGAACATGCACGCTCCGCAATGAATGACGAGGTCGTAAGGAGTAAGGTCCTCCGGAAAATCCGTTCCGCTCACGATGGTCACTTCAAGGCTTTCACCGAAACGGGCACGCAGGCGACGGGGAATCTTCTCGCGTCCGATGTCTTCGGCAAGCGGCGCATGCGTACAGGCTTCGGCAATGAGCACCCGGGAATGAGGCGTCAGGCGGTCGATGGCTTCCGCTCCCTTGATGAACTCCTCGATGTCGCCCTTGTAGCCAGCCATCAGTATGGAAAACGACGTCAGCAGGCTCTCTTCGGGCTTGTACTTCCACACCTCGGCAAAAACCTGTGAATCCGTAATGATGAGATGCGGCGGATTCGAAAGGGCGTTCAGCGTCTGCTCTATCTTGTCGGCCGTACAGCTCGCCACAATGCACTTTTTGTCCAGAAGTTCTCTGGTCACCTGAACCTGCGGCAGAATGAGCCGCCCCTGGGGGGCCTGTATGTCCTGCGGCATGACCAGCATGACCACGTCCCCTTCCTTGCAGAGACGGCCGGTAAGCTCCAGCTTGCCCCAGTCGGCGGGGACGGTGCGCAGCATGGCTTCGCGCAGCTTGTCCATGTTCTCGCCCGTTCTGGCGCTTACCGCCACCGGTTCCCGGCCGAGACTAAGGGAAACGTCGGCAGCAAACTGCTCAAGTTCGGCGGCATCCAGCCTGTCTTTTTTGTTGAGGACGACGATGAAGGGCGTCTTACGGGACTTAAAGGCCTCAATCCAGGCCTTTTCCTTGTCCCACTCCTCTTTTTCCGCAACGACAAGGAGTGCGATATCCGTTTTGTCCAGGGCCAGGCGTGTTTTTTCCACTCTGAGCTCACCCATGGGGCCTTCATCGTCGAAACCGGCGGTATCGATGAGTACGCAGGGACCCAGTCCGTGAATTTCCATGGACTTGTACACCGGGTCGGTGGTCGTTCCGGCCGTTTCGGAAACAATGGCAGTCTCATGCCCGGTTATGGCATTGATAAGGGAGGATTTGCCCGCGTTGCGCCTGCCGTAGATGCCTATGTGCAAACGGCCGGAACGCGGAGTGTCATTAATGGTATCGGACATGCGATGCTCCTTTTGAACCGAAAAAACAGAACCGTCACCGCAGACAAAAGTCCCCTCTGTCCACGACGATTTCATAACCGATGGCCCGGATGCGCTCCTTCAGTTCGGCGAGGTGGTCGGCACACTCCGCGCCTTCGGAAAGTTTGTTGTTGTACAGGCGATATCTGGCCCGTGCCTCTTTCGGCGAAAGATTCGGCATGAGCACGTTGGCGCCGGCCAGAATGCCGCGCTCGCGCCCGTCACCGGCCGCCGTGCCCAGCGCCGTGGTGGAAGGCAGCATGGCACAGGGCAGAAGCAGTCTCGTCAGCGCCACCATGACCAGCGTTCTTTCGACGTTGCCGGAAGGAAAACGAGCGAACGGCGTCTCGGCATGCGGAATAAAGGGGCCTATGCCCACCATCTCCGGCCTGAACCGATACAGAAAACGCATATCCTCCACAAGGCATTCCGTCGTCTGCCAGGGAGAGCCCACCATGAAACCGGCGCCTGTCTGATACCCGTAGTTTTTGAGCCTCTGGAGGCATTCCATGCGGTTTTGCCACTGCTGACCTGCCGGGTGCAGCTTGGCATAATGCACGGGGTCGGCCGTTTCATGGCGCAGAAGGAAACGGTCGGCACCGGCCCGGCGCAAAAGACGATACGAAGCCTCCGAACGCTCTCCCACGGAAAGGGTTATCGCACAATCCGGCCACGAGGCCTTGATGCTGCCCACAATTCCGGCAAGACGCTCATCGGTAAACCAGCCGTCCTCTCCGCCCTGCAGCACGAAGGTACGAAAACCGAGCTCATACCCGTGTTCACAGCATTCCAGTATCTGCGAAGGAGAAAGGCGATAACGCTCCGCCCGGGCGTTGTCCGCCCTTATGCCGCAATACCGGCAGTTTCGGCGGCATATGTTGGATATCTCGATGAGCCCGCGGATATAAATCCTGTTTCCGAAATGCTCCTGCGCCCTCTCCCGGGCCAGGGCAAAAAGTCTCTCCCGAAGTTCGACCGCTCCCGCTTCTTCGTCTTCCGGAACGCGGACGGGAGAACCTTCGGAAGAGTTTTCAAGACCGGCCCCGGCAAGATACTCCGCTTCCATGGCCGGAGCATCCTCCGGCACAGGCCCGGAAAAGGCAGCGGGCGCGCAGGCGTCAATAAACGCGGCAAGCTCCTCCACTTCTGGAAGACGCCCTTCGTTCAGGATGTCGAGGATTTCAAGGCAACGCTTTTCATCCATGCCTTCACCGCCTGGAAATGGCGGCCTTGACCGACACGCCCCTGAGCTGACCTATGCGCCCCGTCATGCCGGAAATGGCGTCCATGCTGCCGTCCACGGCCAGCGCAATGATGGATACCCCGCGGCTGCGGTAGGGAATGCCGAGACGGCCGACAATGATATCGGCATATTCATGAAGAATGGCATTGAGCTGCGGCGTGATTTCCGGGTCGTCCACCACTATGCCCACAGTCCCTATCCGAGATTCACACATATCTTCCTCCTCACGAAAACGTGCCGGAATGATGTTGCACAAAAAGTTTTTTCTGAAGAATCGTAGACGGCACAGGCCCGTGCAGAAGCCCCCGGCCCCGCCATGTGCGGAGGGGAACCGCGGCTCATGGCAGGCGGAGCATATCCGGACCAACGTGCTCCGAACCATATCGGAACACCATTTTCCGGCGTTTCTTCAAGTAACGCTTCAACTATACACGAATGACGTAGTTTTCCTTGCGGGGCTTTGCGGGAGCTTCTCCGTTTTCCTCAGCGTATCCAAGTACGCAATGTCCCACGCCGATGTAGTCTCCCTCAACCCCCCACTTCCTGAGCAGGGCCTTGCCTTCTTCGGAATCGAAAACCTCTCTTGCGCGATGAATCCAGCAGGAACTTACGCCCACGGCATGCGCGGCCAGCATGAGATTGCCCATGACGAGGGTTCCGTCCTCACGGCAGGTAGGGCGGGACTTGTCGGCCAGAACGATGACGACGGTGGGAGCTCCATAGAACGGGTCGCTGTTCACGCCAAGAACTGCGGCGTTCATTTTCGAAAGAGCGGCAATGGTTTCCTTGTCCTGAACGACCACCATGACGGGGGACTGCCAGCCATGACCCGTGGCTGCCCAGGTTCCGGCTTCGAGGATGGCGTTCAGTTCCTCTTCGGCAATCTGACGGGACTGAAACTTGCGGCAGCTGCGCCGCGTTCTGATATCCTGCAGAGTCTCTTTCATCGCAAATCTCCTTCTGTAAGGTTTCATGCCCTTCGGCAGGCTGCCCCGCCGTTCGACAGAGACGCCATATTCCTCTCTTTTTTTCATTTATGCAAGAACGGCAGAAGCGCAGACAAGCAGCGGACGGCGCCCCGCTTCTTGACAGTCACGCCCGTTTCTCTACAATACTCCCGCACCCTCTTTCAGACATATTGAGGTCCTATGTTTCAAGTCAACCTGCTCGATACTGCGCTTCTCATCATCCTGCTCTTTTTCAGCGTCAAGGGGCTGATTCGCGGCCTCGTGCAGGAAGTGGCCGGATTGCTCGGCGTGGCGGCGGGCATCGTGCTCGCCCGCACCTTCAGCGCTCAGTTCGCGCCTCTGCTCTCCCAGTACGGCGTGTCCCCCGGCTTTGCTCCCATGCTTTCCATGGCGCTTCTCTTCGTGGCCGGCATTCTCGCAGTGGGCCTTGTGGCTCAGGCGCTGCACCGGGTGCTGGAATCTGCCTTCGCCGGAGGAATAGACCGCATGCTCGGGCTTCTGGCCGGGCTTGCGAAAGGGCTTCTTTTCGCCGGCGTCATCGGCTACATCGCCGTACGCCTGCTGCCGGACGTGGCCGTAGTGAAGCACTCGCAGGTGCTTCCGCCGCTCATGCGTTTCATCCAGGCTCTTGCCGGTTCTCTCGACCTGCGCATTCCGCCGCTGTAGTACAGCGCGCTGCGCCCACTTTCATACGGAGTTCATCATGAACGAGCAGGAACAGCTTAGTCGTTTTCAGGACGTCATCAATCAGCTCATCGACCCGGAAAAAGGCTGCCCCTGGGACAGGGAGCAGACCCCCGTCTCCATGTGCGAATATCTCATAGAGGAATGTCATGAACTGGTGGATGCCATCCGTTCCGGCAAACCCGGTCACGCCTGTGACGAAATGGGCGATTTGCTCTTCGTCCTTCTGCTCATGGCGCGCCGTTTCGAGCTCTCCGGACAGTTCTCTCTCGGCGACGCGCTGAAAATGGGCGCGGACAAGATGATTCGCCGCCACCCCCATGTGTTTGAAGAAAAGCCCTGCGAGAACATCGACGAGCTGATGAAGAACTGGGCCGCCATCAAAAAAGCGGAAAAGGAAGCCGAAGGCGAATCCGGCAAAGGCACGCTCTCTTCCGTTCCTTCCGGGCTGCCGCCCCTTACCAAGGCCTACCGCCTGCATGCCAAGGCCGCCGGAGCCGGGTTCACATGGGACGACGATGAGGAAGTGGAACGTCAGGTCGAGGCCGAATGGCTGGAGCTGCTTGACGCAAGGGCCTCGGGCAGCGAGGCCGCCAAGGAGCACGAGCTCGGCGACATGATGTTCACGCTGGTGGAGCTCGGACGGCGCATGGGCGTGAAGGCCGGAGCCGCCGTGGACTTTGCCGCGAACCGCTTCCGCAACAGGTTCGAGGCCATGGAAAACCTGGCCCGTGAACGCGGACTTGACTTCAAATCCCTCAGCCTTGACGAAAAGGATGAGCTCTGGAACGAAGTGAAGGCTGCCGAGCCCAAGGAAGAAACCGGAGCGGCCGTGGATTTTGCCGCGCCGCGTGAAAATCCCGAAGCCTGACCATACGCCCCGCTGCGGCGGGGCTTTCACCATGGTGCCGCCGTTCCACGCCAGTCATTCCTCACGCCTGCGCCGCGTGGTGCGCAGGCTCTTTTCCTGTGCCCTCGTTCTTGTTCTGCTTGCTCCCTGCGCCGAAGCGCGGCAGAGCAAACAGGCCATCTACGCCGGGTACCGCACGCTCTCTTCCAGCCTTCCCGCTCAGCGCCTCATGCTTCACATGGGAGTGTGGTACCCCACACGGCGCAAGGCCGGAACCGTAAAGGAAGGAGACTGGTCATTCCGCGCCGCGCGCAACGCCCCCGTTCTTCAGGGGCCATGGCCCGTCATCATTCTGTCCCACGACGTGACAGGGTCCGCCTGGACGCATCACGACATCGCGGGCGCGCTGGCGGCGCGAGGCTTTATTGTGGCCGCCCCCACGCACGACCATGACAACGGCGAAGACATGGCGCTGCTTTTCTCCGACAGAGAGCTGCCCGTACGAGCCCTTCAGCTGAGGGCCGCTCTGGATTTGGTGCTTGAGCATCCGCAGATTGGGGCGCAGGCCGACCGTTCGCGCATAGGATTTCTCGGCTTCGGCATGCCTTCTTCAGCGGGCCTTCTACTGGCCGGAGGAGAAATGACCCCCGACGCCTGGCCGTCCTTCTGTCCGCAGAGGCAGACCGGTCAGGACACGGAAAGTGAAGACCCGCTGCCTGAAGACTCTGCAGCCGAAGCGCCTGTACCCCAACTGCGACCCGAAAACGACATTCCGCCGATATCGGCCCCCCAGGCCGTGCCTCGGAAGCCTCTGGCCGAAAACGAAACGGGCGCCTGTCCGTTCATGCAGAACTTTCTGGTGACTCCGGCTTTCGCGGACGAAGGCCTCTCCCCCGAGGTTCGCGCTCTGTTGTACCCGGGAGCGGACAGCCCGTGGTGCTCCCCCTTTCTTTCCGGTACCATGGACAATCTCGTAAGCAGCATGAAGCACCGCTCGCTGGAACGGAAAGAAAAAACCGCCATGATGCACACGGCCGTAGCCTCCCGCGAACAGCTTTTCCGCCGCCTTGCCGATTCCGTAACGCGCAGTCATCAACGTCAGCTCCGTCTGGCGAAATCCGATGCGCTGCCCACGCCTCCGGTGGCGCTTCCGCTGCTGCCGCCGCTTTCCCACCTCAGCCCCGTGGCAGACTCCCGCTTCAAAGCCATGGCCTTCGTCTCTCCCGGCTTTTCCATGCTGTTCAGCAGGGAAAGCCTCGAAGAAGTCCATATTCCCTCCCTTTTCATCGGGGCCGAGATGGAGCGCTGGAACAGGCCTGAAGAGCAGGCCGAACGCTTCGTGGACATGCTGGGAGGGCGGTCGGAGTATCTGCTTCTGCACCATGCCGATGCTCCGGCCCTGCAGGCACCCTGTCCGGACTCGGACCCGGCGCTTCCCCTTGTCTCTCTGTGCAACAGCGTGGAGCCCGAAGTGCGCGAAGCCGTTCATGCCCGCCTTGTTTCCGTGCTGCAGGAATTTTTCAACAGAATTCTGGGAAGGGAAAATACTCCGTAGAAACGTTGTCCGGCCTGGGAAGCCTTCCGCCACGACGCATCAGGGGGCCGACTCTTTCTGCCCGACTGGAGGATGACGCGGTCATCGTCCGGCACAAACATGAACGTGCCCTTAAAAAGGAGCAGCCTGCTCTTGACGAAAAGCTTCGGTCTCACTACACCAAGGCCGACCGATGCGATGCCGGAAATCACGCTGTTTTACCACGTAAAAATGACCTGCCGCTCACTTCGGCCGAAGGTCTGCTTTCCCCTCAGACGGTCAACATCGGCATTTTTGCAGAAGGCCGCTCCTCAGGGCGAAAGACAAGGTGTTTCTCCTTTTTCCGCGCGCCCGGAGTGCGCCTTCCATGAAGATAAGCTATCCTGTTTTTAAAAGTCTGCTGGCTCTTTCCCTCGGCACCTTCGGTGTGTGCATGTCGGAATTTTCCATGATGGCCATTCTGCCCGAAGTTGCCGAAAGCCTCGCGGTGAGCATTCCCGAGGCAGGACACTTTATTTCCGCCTATGCTCTCGGGGTATGCGCAGGGGCGCCTCTTACCGTCATGATAGCGCGCTCGCGCCCCCTGCGCGGAATACTTTTGGTACTTATGCTTTTCTTCATCGCGGGCAACGCGCTGACGGCGCTGGCGACGCATCCCTCCCTGATGCTTGCCGCACGTTTCCTCGCAGGTCTTCCCCACGGAGCCTATTTCGGCGTGGCCGCCATCATTGCGGACAAACTGGTGGAAAAAGCGTTTTCCGTTCTGGCGGTATCCATCGTCATTGCCGGGGCCACCATCGCAAACCTAGGGGGAGTTCCCTGTTCCACGTTCCTCACGCACCTTGTATCGTGGCGAATGGCCTACGGGCTCATAGCCTGCACGGGGCTGGTCGTCATCCTCTGCGTGCTTACCTGGGTGCCGAAGCTACCAGGACTCAAACGCACAGGATTTCTCGACCAATTCCGCTTTCTCGGCAGCGCTCAGCCCTGGCTCATCCTTCTGGCTATCGTTCTGGGCAATGGAGGCATGTTCTGCTGGTACAGCTATGTTTCGCCATTTCTGACGGAAGTTTCCGGTCTGGAACCAGGAAAGATGACGCTGGTCATGGCTTTTGCCGGAGCGGGCATGGTACTGGGCAATTCTCTGAGCGGCAGGCTTTCCGTCCGCTTCAAACCGGCGACCATAGCGGCGGGCATGCAGGGCGTCATGGCCGCAAGTTTGCTGGCACTTTTTCTGCTGGGAAGCAGCCTGACGACGGCATTGTGCCTTCTTTTCCTCTGCACGTCCTGTCTTTTCGGCATATCCGCGCCGCAGCAGATGCTTCTGCTTCAAAATGCCAAAGGGGGAGAAATGCTCGGAGCGGCCTTGGCGCAGGTAGGCTTCAATACAGGCAACGCGCTGGGAGCCTTCCTCGGCGGGCTGTCCATCAGAGCTGGGTTCGGCTACGAGGGGACAGCATGTCTCGGTGCGGCGGGAGCCGCCGTCGGCTTCGTTCTGCTTATCTTCTACTCCCGGCATGAAGGACGGTGACGGGACCGACGTTCCTCTACGGATGCTTTTCTGCGGAAAGGGCGGCGGATTCATCCGTCGCCCTTTCTCTACATCTCTCTGCCACGTCCACGCATGCAGAGGCTCCTGCTTTTCAGCCCAGCAGCTTTTCCGCCAGAGGCATGAAGTCCAGGGGCCAGTACGCCTCCGGTCTGGGCTGAGCAACGCCGTCCCTGCCCTGCTGCGGACGGCAGGCCAGCACGGCATCCGCCCACTGATGCGGAAACGAATCGATGTCCAGCGCCGCGCCGAGCAACGCTCCGGCCACGGCGGCGTTGGCCGCGGCATCCCCTCCGCGCATGGCGGTATCCCGCACGCCCTCACCGGCGTTTGCGGCATGAAGCAACTGCCAGAAACCGTTGTGCAGCGCCGTCAGCACATGACTCATGTCCTGCTGATAGTCGTCAGGACGCCGGGACTCAGCAAGCTCCAGACATGCCGCGACCCTGTCCGCCTCTTCACGGACGGCCTCTGCGCTCCAGTCGGGCAGCACGGAAGTTACGGCCAGGGCAGCCCTCCACATGCCATGTCTTGAGCCGCTTCGCACGCCGTAGGCCAGCGCCGTGACATAGGCGGCGCCGGCAATCCGGCACAGGGCATGAGGATTCGTCAGAGCCGCCTCATCCATGGCCCAGAGCGCAAGGCGCTTCACATCCTCGCTTTTTGTCAGAACCCGCATATCCGCTTCAGCCCCGTCGTCACAGGGAAGTGCCCCCTCAGGCATGAAGCGTGCCCCGAATATGCCGAGCGGACTTACGCGCATAAGCGCACAGTTGGCTTCGTTCCTGGCATCGGGCTTGCCGTGCAGTGCCCGGAACACGGCGTGTGCGAAATCCACGGGACGGCTGGACAACCAGGCCTTATAGGCAGCAAACACGCTGTCGGCACGAAACGTGCCGTCATGGGCAAGCGTGCGCGCCAGCGCCAGCGCCATTTCCGAATCGTCGGTGGGCTGCCCGGGAAGCGTGCGGTACAGGGCGCTGCCCTCCAGCTCGTCCATTCCGGCGGGGTACAGCGCCCGCACCTTTTCCTCGTCCTTGAACTCCACCTGACTGCCCAGAGAATCCCCGGCAATCTGGCCGAGCAGGCATCCCCACGCGCGGCGTATCTCGTCGGCGCTTCTTTTCATCAGCTCATCCTCGCAAAACATCTCTCCCGCACCGCCGGGAAACGTACACTTCCCTTGCGGCACAGGCTCATCCGTTACTGTTCTTCCCTTTCCGCCTGGTCGCTGACGGAGGGGTAATCCGTGCTTTCCATGTACAGCGTACAGTAGGAAGCCTGCTCCCCGTTATCCTTTTCAGAACCGGCGAGGAAAACATAGACGGCACCAGGCGCGTCCTTTTTGTTGCCCGCATCGGCAAAGTTCCATTCCAGCACTTCCAGTCCGCCTTCATCCACCAGGTAGCCGCGCAGTTCGCTGCCGGCATCCTCCACTTCCTCCAGACAGAGCGACGGGGTGCCGTATGCAGTGACAAGCTCTTCCTTCAGACTGTCAAGCACTTCCAGAGTTCTGGTCCCCTCAGCCGTGACATCATCGGGAGAAGAAGCCATGATGCGGATGATGTTCCCACGGTAAGTGTCCACGGCATAGGTGTCGAACCTCTCATCGGGTGCAGGCGGGGTAATCTCGTACATTTTGAGTTCCTGCCGCTCGGATACGGGCTCCGGACTGTGGGCATAACGCTCAATGCCGGCACCGAGCTCCACACCAAAGAACCCGGCGGCCGAAGCACTCGCCGCACCGGAGAAAAAAAGCAGTGCGCAGGAAAGAAACACGCCAGTATATTTCATAAAAATCTCCCTTGCCGCCCCTGCGGCAGGGTCATGATGTACCATAGAAAACACTTTTGTCCAGCATGCTCCGCTTGCCATTCGCGGCAAGGCGGGCTAGAGCTTGTTCCCACAAGGCTCCCTGCAGACCGAGCAGGCGGCCCTCCGTTCCCCCTTTTACCCTTCCATGCAGCCATGACGGATTTTTCCCTCCCGGAACTCCTAGCCCCGGCCGGAGGCCGCGAACAGCTTGAAGCCGCCGTTCTCTACGGTGCCGATGCCGTCTATCTCGGCGGAAGCGCCCTTTCCCTCCGTGCAAAATGCCAGGGCTTCGACGGGCCCGAGCTGGAGCAGGCCGTACGCTACGCCCACACTGCGGGCGTGCGGGTTTACTACTGTCTCAACGCCCTGCCTTTCGATGAACACATGCCCTTTGTGGAGCGACAGCTGGAAGCTCTGCCCGAACTGGGGGTGGACGGACTCATCGCGGCCGACCCCGGCGTCATACGCCTCGCGCGCAGGCTCTGCCCTTCCATCGAGCTTCATCTGTCCACTCAGGCTCACTCCGTCAACGCCTCCGCCGTGGAATTCTGGCAGGAATTCGGCGTTACCCGCATCAACCTTGCCCGGGAACTGGGCAGAGAAGCCATGGAGCGTCTCATACGACGCTTTCCCGGCATGGAATTCGAAGTCTTCGTCCACGGCGCCATGTGCCTGTCTCTTTCCGGCCACTGCCTGCTTTCGGCATGGGCCAATCAGCGGGCGGCCAACCTCGGACTCTGCACTCAGCCGTGCCGCTTCGAGTACCGCGGCCTCACCCTTACGGTGGAGGAAGCCCTTCGCAGGGACGGCCCCTTCCTCGACATCACGCAGGGAGAGGACTTCAGCGCCATCTGGGCCCCCATGGATTTGTGTCTCGTTCGCTGGATGAAGGACATCACCGCCATGGGCCCGGCTGCCCTCAAGCTGGAAGGCAGGACCAAAAGCGGAGGCTATGTCGCTCAGGTCACCGACGTTTACCGCACTGCCATGGCCCGGGCCGCACAGCTGAAAGACGACGCTTCGGCACCGACGGAAGAGGACTTCGTGACCGAGCTCTTCCACACGGCTTCCCGTCCGCTGTGTTCCGGATTCTTTCTGCCGGAACGCCGCGTGGAAACCGTGCCGGAAGGATTCCGCCCGCGGCCCGTCGTCGCCCGCGTCGTTGCCCCTTCCGGTCAGGACGGCTGGCAGATACAGGTACGTTCTCCCTGGCATGCCGGAGACGACGCCGCAATTCTTCTGCCCGGCATGCGACGCCCCGTCCTGCGAGCCGGACGCTACACGCTGGAGAACCACAGAGGAGAAAAAGTGGACCGACTCAATCCCGGCACCACGGGCGTTTTGTACTGCGAAGAGGAAAATCTGCGCGCGGGCCTTTACATCCGGGCATAGCCTTCTCACACGGCGCAGGGAACCGGCGGCCAGCGCCTTTCAAAATGCTCAAGAACCTCACGGAGCCGGGGCTCAAGCAGCGGCAGAACGCGGGCCCTGAGCTCTCCGGGAACGCCGAAACGTCCCTCCGCCATGCTGCCGGCCATGGCGGCTATGGTATCGCTGTCTCCGCCTATGGAAACGGCGTTGCGCACGGCGTCCTCAACGCTGTCCGCCTCCAAAAAAGCCTCTATGGCCTGCGGAACCGAGCCCTGACAACTTACGTCGAAGCCGTAGCTTTCCCGAATGTCGTCCAGACTGAAGTCCAGCCTGTACCAGCGCTCCTCCACAAGGCGGCGCAAGGCGTCCGTCGACAGCCCCTGCCTGGCAGACCAGATGACCGCGGTCACGGCTTCAGCGCCCCGCACGCCTTCGGGATGGTCATGCGTCACCATGGTGACGCGCCTTGCCATGTCCAAAGCCTCTTCCAACGACGAAGCCGCCCATGCGCAGGCACTGACCCGCATGGCGGAGCCGTTGCCGAAGCTCCCGTAAGGCTGAGGATTATCGCTGACGAGCCAGCGTGAAAAACGCCCGCCGTAGCAGCCCCGGGCCCATCGGCGGCCGAAAGCCTGCATGGAGGATACGGCCCGCTGCGCAAGTTCTTCCCTCCGCCCATGACTCTCAAGCACGGCCTGGGCAATGGCCAGCGTCATCACGCTGTCATCCGTGATGTGACACTCCGGCGTCAGCAGCGTAAAGTCCTTGCTTTTCCTATTATTCCACTCAAAACGCGAACCGACTATGTCCCCGATGACGGCCCCCAGCATACGGTCTGCCTCCAGTAAAAAATGATGACCTCTTCACACGGCAGCAAAACAGACTGCGCATGACCTGACGCGGCTCTTCAGACGAAAGAGGGCAAGTTCCGCATATGTCCTTTCCCGCCCTGTTCTTCCCGGAATGTTTGCCGCCTTCGAGCACAGACATTCTACCCCGGAATATCCTGATTTTCAAAGTTTTCCGCACCGCACCGACAACAGCCTGCTCCGGCTCCGGGCCTTCGCATTCCCTCCAAAAAGTTAAAGCTACACTTTATGTTTTTCTGAGTACATTTTTCCCTCGACCAAGTCTGGCGACCTGGCGCGCACTACCGGCGTGCTCTTTTTCAAGCCCCTCAGGTAGTTATGGTGATGGGCCGCCCCATAGGGCCGCGTCACGGAAGTGCGGGACAAAAGCCCTGCTACTGAAAATGAAAGAAAAACGGCAAAGACGATTGACAAATCTGCCCCTCTCTTTCAGAGAAATTCCAGCAACTTTCCTTCATTTTTCTTCAGGAGGACACCATGCGCCGCAAAGAACGGGAATGTTCCGACAAGGCTTTTCTCTCCGGACTGCTCCAAAAGGCCGCCGTTATGACCATCGCCTTTCAGTCTGAAGAATTTCCCTATGTGATACCGGTCAACTTCGTGCTCGTACACAACGCCGTGTACTTCCATTGCGCCCGGGAAGGCCGCAAGCTGGACTGCCTGAAGAAAAAACCGGAAGTAGGATTTTCCGTCCACGAGCTTCTCGGCATAGACCAGGAAAATGCCACCACCTTCTACAACTGTCTGTATGGGGAAGGTCATGCCTTCCTTGTGCAGGACAGAGACGAAAAGCAGACGGCGCTGGCGGCACTGGCGGAAAAATATCAGAGCCGCTGCCCCCTGCCCGTGCCGGAGCCCCTGCTGGAAAAAACGGCCGTCGTACGCATCGACATCGTTTCCATGAGCGGGAAACGCCATCTCCCGCCCCTCAGACAGAACTGACCGGTCTTGCCTTTTTGCAGGAACGGCGGGGAGCCATACGGCTCCCCTTCCTTTTTTCCCGCTTTTCAGGCGCGTCACCATCATACGCCGGGACGGGGAATACATGCGCCCCATTCCATCGGCGGCTTTCGCTATATCTTTTCACTCAAAGCCTTCATCAAGTCCGCCACTCTTGCCCGCAGCTTCCGCCCCTCCGCAGTGTCGGAAACATCTCCTTCTGTGGTAAAGGCATCGGAAAAGGCATTGGCAAACACTTCAGGCCGGTTCAGCACCCGAATGTCGAGATACACGCAGCTCTGACGCAGGTGATACTGCGCACGGGATGTCCCCATGCCTCCGCCAGCCCCCATCATGGCCGCCGCTTTTCCGGCCAGGATGTCTCCCGGCTCGCGGGAAGCCCAGTCCAGCGCATTCTTCAGGGCCGGGGCCACGGAATAGTTGTACTCCGGCACAGCCAGCACCAGTCCGTCCGCCTTTTTCACCTGTTCCAGAAAAAGCCTGACGGCATCCGTCTTTTCCTGCTCCTCCGAATAGAAAGGCAGAGAAGAAATATCGGCAATCTGCAAAGCCGTCCCCTCCGGCATCACTTCCTTCGCACAGCGCAGAAGGCCCATGTTGCGCGAAACTCTGCGCAGGCTTCCGCCTATTCCCAAAAACAGTTTTTCAGCCATACAACCTCCTTTTTGTCTTATGGACAGCATAACCCACAGCAGAAAAACAAGGCAATGAGACGATGACGGGACAGTCCGGAAAGACTCTGCTTGCCGGGTCTGCCCCTGTTCCACAAACACTTTCTCCGAGGCAACCTTCTTCCGAAAAGTCCTGGATGATGCGCTCGGGTTGACGCGGCGGGACATCCGTTCTATCAGCAGAAAACCTGCCTTCAACAGACGACTGGCACGAGCAGGCTCCGCCCCGGCCGCCCTGCGTCAGAAACACGACCATTTCCGGAGAATTCCCGCTATGAATACTTCCGCCACCGCCGCAGAGGATACCGCATCCTGCCGCACCGCCGCATCTTCCCCCTTTGCCCCCAGCGCACAAAAAGCGCTTCCTCCCTGCTGTGAAGCCTCTCCGCTCGGGGTGAATTACCGGAGTCTGGCTGCTCTTCTTGCCTCCGGCCAGGAAGAACAAGCCTGCGAAAAGCTCCGTCAGGTCACCCCTTTCGCAGGTCTGCTCGCCGCTTTGGGCGACACCGCCGCCGCATCCTGCTGTCCCGTTCTGAAAAAAAATGCCAGGCTGCCTCTCGGTGAGACGCTGCCCTATCTGACCAGAAAGCATCCGGAGATTTTCTACCGTCCTCTCCCGGCAAACATTCCTGCCTCCGGCAAAAAAGCGGCCGTCATCGGTTCCGGTCCCGCCGGATTGCAGGGAGCCTGGAGCCTTCGCCAAAAAGGACATGACGTCACGATATTCGAAGCGGCTCCCACGCCAGGCGTCACCCTTCTTCATGCGCCCGTTCAGGAGTCCGCATCGGGAGAAGCTGCAACGGTCAACGCTCTCCCGCAGGACATTGTGGAGCGTACCATAGCCATGCTGCAACGCTCCGGCATACGTTTCGTCACTTCCGCACCGAAAGGCCAGACGGAACTGCGTACCATGCTTGAAGAATACGACCTTGTGTTCTGCGCCTGCGGCAAAGGCGCCGTGCTTCCCGCCGATGCTCACGGGCAGGTGGCGGAAAGACTGTTCGCGGCCGGAACCTGCGTAAAAAATCAGAAGCATCTGAACGCGCTGCAGGCCATGGCCTTTGCGAAAAAAAGTGCCTGTGCCGCCTGCCGGCTTCTGGAAGAAGGATGCACGGAAATGTCTGAGGCGCAGTCTGTCCCTGCAAGCGAGAGCCTTCCCTGCAAAGCCCAGAAGGAAAAAGCTGCGGCTGCGAGTCCTGCCGAGCTGACCAACATGCAGGAAGAAGCGGCCCGCTGCCTCCCCTGCCCCTGCCAGGGAACCTGTTGAACCCGCACACGCTGCTTTTCTCCGCCTTCCACCCCGATACTGCTTCACATTCACGGCAGGCTCTTCTAAAGTCCATCCCGTTGGTGCGAAGCCGACATATGGGGATGTAGCTCAGCTGGGAGAGCATTGCCTTCGCAAGGCAGGGGTCGAGAGTTCAAATCTCTTCATCTCCACCATAATGACATCAAAGTCCCTGTCATCTCTGGATGGCAGGGACTTTTTTCTTTCCCGTTCCTTTGCCGGAATGCCCTGCCCCCCCCATCATACGGAAAAACAAAATCCCTCACATATCCGAACAGGGATTCAGACTGGAAACGAGCTTCCATGCGGTCCCGCCGACGACCTCCCGCCCATCTCTCTGGGGGCTTTCAACACCGTATCCCGGCTGAGTTTTCCTTCATCCTCCCACGCTTGAAAAAGCAACGCCGCTCAGTCGCGCAAGGAATAGCAGGCAATCTACCGCAAAGTAAAAGCTCACTCGAATGCTCCATCTGAGCGTTCACAGAAAGCTCGCGCGGCCTTGCATGCCGTCCTCCCCGTAGTATCTCTACAAAAAAATATTGTAATTTCCCCGGCTATCACGCTATATCTTGCGCAAGGCAAGCTTGGCTCTGCCACTCCAACATTCTTCCCGCCGAAGGTCGGCACCCAAAGTGCCGTTCAAGCATCACGACATGTCACTCCCCCGATGCAAGGAGGTGTTCCTCATGAAAAAACTGACTCTCGCACTGGCGCTCATACTTCTTTTGAACGGCTCCGCCATGGCGCAGGAATTCAATAAATTCAGCATGGATATCGCCGCAGGCTGGACCTGCGTGGAAGACGGAAGCGTGCTTATTGTGGCCCCCAACAAGGAGGCTGCCGTTTCCATTGCCTTCAACACGGTGGAAGGCGTGACGGCCGAGGCAACAGCCTGTGAATTTTCCAAAAAACTGAAAGGGTCGGAACCCAGGCTGGAAAAGGACGATACCTATTCCTTCACCTTCACCAGCAACGGAGTGAAAAGCACAAGCTACTGTTCGCTGAAAAACAACCGCCTCATGCTGATAACCGTAACCGACCCCACGGGCAAATATGGCGCTGCCATACAGCAGATGCTCGCCACGCTGAAGGAAAAGTAATTCCACCGCCTTTCGGGATACGGCAGGAAAGGTACCCCGCTGTCCGCATTTCCGATAGTCGTCGCTTTCTCCAAAAACATCCTTCCCGCCTGACAACGATAACGGTTGCGGAAGCGTCATTGCCGTTTTTTCCACATCCACAATCTGCGAAGGCGACTCTGCATCTCGGACGAGCGGCATTCAAGTCCCTCCCTCCGCATTGCTGACGACTTTCCACCATACAAAAGCGGCCGGGACATCCCGGCCGCTTCCTCTTACGCAGGGACAAAGGCATCCCGGCGAAAATCGGTTCTCATGTTCAGGAAGGAAGTTTTTTCCTGTCCTCGCCGCTGAACGTGGCGATGACGGTACCGACGAGGTCACCCAGACAGTTCATGGTGGTAAGCCCCATCTCGTTCAGCGTATGAATGCCGGCGATGACGGCCACGACTTCCACGGGAAGGCCGAACGTCTCAAAGATGAGCGCCAGAAAGACCATGGCTCCACCGGGAATACCACCGCCGCCCATGGTGAGCAGCAGACTCAGCAGTATCATCTTGGCGAGTTCCCGTAAGGAAAAATCCACCCCGGCCGCCTGTGCCGTGAACATGAAGGACATGGCGAAGAAAATGCCCATGCCGTCTCTGTTTATCTGGTTTCCCAGAGGAATGGTGAAACTGTAAATGCCCTTAGGCACGCCGAGGTCGTCGGCAGCCTTGAGATTGACGGGCAGCGTGGCAATGCTGGAACAGGTGCTGGCTGCGGACACGATGACGGGACCGGAGCAGCGCAGAAAATGCCCGGGCTTCATGCGTACAAATATGTACAGAAGCAGAAGATAGACCCCGAACATGCAGATGACGGAAATGTACACGCTGATGACATACTTGGCGATGGGCCCGCCCATGGAAAGGCCGTAGCGTCCGAAAGTCTTGGCCATAAGCGCGAAAATACCCACCGGAGCGTACAGCATGACGGCGGCCATGATTTTATTGAACGCCCGCACGAAAATATCCGACATACTGCGCAGTCTCTCCCGGTCGGCGGCAGGCAAGAACAGGGCAGCCATACCGAAAATGGCAACAAAAATGACCACCTGGTCAAACTTTCCAGAAGAAAGGGCCGTGAACACGTTGGCCGGAATCATGGACAGGATGGTTGCCCCTATGGAGGGGGTCGCCTTGCTGTCAAGGACGAAATTGCCGCTCAGAATGAATCCGAGCCCCGGCTTGATGAGGCTGCCCACGCCCACGGCCACAACCATGGCAAAAACCGTGGTCAGGCAGTAGTACAGCAGAACCCTCACGCCTATGCGGCCGAAAAGTTTCGGGTCGTCAAGAGAACAGAGACCGGAGAGCAGGTTCACGATGATGAGCGGCAGCGCTATCATCTGAAGCAACTGCAGAAACAGCGTGCCCAGCGGAGCCATGACTTCGGCCTGCGGTCCGAGAACAATGCCGGCCACAATGCCCGCCAGCATGGCGACGAACATTTTTTTCAACAGGGGAACGCTCTTGTAGCGAGCCCATAACGTACCCATATTTCCTCCTTATCGGAACATCTCGCCCCAAAGGGAGCTGCACATGCTTCTTTCCTTGCACGCCTTCCATGCACGGAAAGCCCCCTGCCCCCCGGGACATATACCAAAATCTTCAGAGCGCTCAGGCCGAACGCTCCATTTTCATGACCGCTCCATGGGGACAGGCCTTCCGGCATACGCCGCACTCGTAACAGTGCTGATAGGGAATTTCGGCCACGCCGTTCTTCACTTCCATGATACCCGCGGTGCACGCTTCCACGCACGCTCCGCAGCCCACGCAGCGCGAGGAATCCACCTGATAATGGAAGGGGCGAGGCGCTACCCCGCCGAAGCCGAACCGGAGGCGGTAGATTCTGTCGTTCTTGTACACCTGATACAGCTCGCCTTCCCCCTGATAGAGGCAGTAAATGGCAAAGCTGTCCATGCTCTTTTCCCACATTTTGCGGGAACCGGGGTTTCTTTCCCAGTATTCACGCTCCGCCTGCGGATTGTCGCAAAGACGCACACGCCCCGTAATACGGAACGATATGAGACTGCGATGTTCCGACTCGCCCGTATCATCCCCGACAAAGGAGCCGTTGAGCGTCACCACCGGATGCGCCTCCATATCTTCATGACACGGCTTACCCGTGCCCACACCGAAATACAGAAGCCCGTCGCTTGCGCTTCTCATGAAGTCAAGAAAACGGGAACCGGGCAGCGCCCCCTGTGCAGGCAACGTGGCCATGCTGAAATATCTGGCCTCATGCGCTTTGGAAAAGACCATGTCCATGATGGTCTCATTGTCGCTTTCCACGGTTAATCCAAACAGAACATCCTTCATTTTCCCCTCCGTTTTTCGGGATGGTTCCCGTGCGGGCAGCAAGTTCCAGACACGCCCGTACCGATGCGGCAGGTCCTCCGGCAGGCGCAACAGCCCAAGAGTCGTATAAAAACGACAGTTACCCAAGAGATGTAGGCTTTTAACGCATGCTTGTCATCCGTATTTTTTCAAGCACATGCGTTTTGCAGCACCCGAGCCGCCTTGCATGAGTCCCGACCATCGAAGGTCCTGTTTCTCGAAGACCGAACTGCTCCATGAGCTGCCGGCATCCTGCAGAATGTTCTTTTCTGCATCCGCCAGATATGGAACACGTCCGATGTCACAGTCTTCAGGCCGTCAGATATTGTGGCGAGACACCCCCTCGCCGTTTCAGTTCTTTTCATACCCGGCATCGACCTTGCCCGGAGCATACGGTCGGCACGTTTTCCCGGCTATTGAAAAAAGATTTTCCCGGGTACATGCCACATTCACTTCCAGCAAACCTCTGCCCGTCTGTCACAATACAGCGGATTTTTTGAACGTTCCCATGAGCATGCAGAAAAAATTCGTCTACCTCTACCTTTTTCTCACCTTCTTTCTCTGGGGAAGCCTCTACGTCGTCAGCAAATACGTGCTGGACCGTGTTCCCCCATTCACGGTTTCGCTGCTGCGCTACGCCATCTCCTTTCTCATTCTGTTCATCGTCATCCGCAAAAAGCACTACCGTCCCATCGCCAAAAAGGACTACAAGTATATTTTTCTCATAGGTTTTCTGGGCTATTTCGCCGCTCTTGTACTTCAGCTTCTGGGAACCAAGTTTTCCAGCGCCTCGTTTGCGGCGCTCATCAATTCTCTGAACCCCATCGTCATCATGCTGATGGCGGCGGTCCTGCTTCACGAAAAACTTACCGTCCAGAAATTCACCGGACTTCTGCTGGGGCTGGCCGGCGTCTATTTCATCATCGGCGGCGTACACGGCAGCGGCATGATGGACGGCATCATTCTTTCGCTCGTCTCGGTTCTGCTCTGGTCGTATGTCTCCATCGTCATCCGCAAGCTCGGCAGCTCCTATCATCCGCTGCTCATTACGGCATGGAGCATGGCTGTGGCCCTCGTTTGCACTCTGCCCGTGTCCCTGGTGGAGCTTTCCACAACTCCCGTCACATGGGATGCGTCCGTCATGCTCTCTCTTATGTATATGGCCGTCATGTGCACCTGTGTGGCCCACCTGCTCTGGAACGAAAGTCTTTCCATGGCAGAAGCCGGAACCTGCTCCGCCTTCTATCCCGTACAGCCCCTGACTGCGGCCGTACTCGGCATAGTGTTCCTCGGCGAATCCGTCAGCCTTTCCTTCTGGCTCGGAAGCGCTCTCATCCTCACAGGCGTCATGCTCTGCATCGTCCGCATGCAAAGCATATATCCGGCGTTCGTTCACGCCGCTCTCCGTACCCGTCGTCTCACCCGCAAGGCACACTGACGTTCCCCGAAGCCATAAGGGAACCGCCCCCTGAAGTCTCCACGCTCCAGATAAAAAAAGGCCGCCTCAGCTGGTATCTCCATGCTGAAGCGGCCTTTGCTTCATTTCTTCGAGCTAGGTTCAGGACTCATTAAATATAAAAGATGACAATGGCAGCGAGACAAATAGCCGAAAAGAACGTGTGGGCACAACGGTCATAACGCATGGCTATTCTGCGCCAATCCTTGAGTCGGCCGAACA
>CALUPQ010000008.1 GCA_944322695.1 uncultured Mailhella sp.
TGTTGCGTTTTATTATTTTTGGCCTCCTCCCCCCGTAACGTAAGAATGCCGGCAACAAAATCGACATCGCTCCATTTCAAAGAAAGCGCTGCATGTTTTCTGATTCCCGTCAATAAAATCAAAGCAAGGTACGCGGCCCCTAATTGATCATGGTCTGCTTCCAGAGCCTCCCAGTAAGCAATCATCTGCTCATCCGTCATGTTTTCGGTCTTTTGATTATCCAGTGCAGGCATATCAAAAGTAAGTCCGGAAGACTTAACAAAAAAGCCCTGCTTTTGCCCATAGTTCAAAATTCTCTGAAACAATTCAAGAACATGCTTGACTGTCTGAGGGGATAGATTAGTAACCTTACCTCGTAATAGTCTTCTCCCTGCAGTAGATTCCAGACGCTTTCTGAGCATCACTATATCACGAGTGGTGATACTAGATGGCTCTCGGTCCAACAAATCTCCGAGATGGGCAATATTAGAACTGTCTGTTTTTCTGGAAGAACGCTGTGTTTTGTCCTTATCATACAGCTCCCACAACTTACGGATATTTACACACTCTCCAAGCAGCTTTTCTCTGGCTGCCTTCTCTCTGGCTGCCACATTTCCAAGAGCTCGCCCCTCTATCCGTGCAGCTCGTATCATATTAGCCTTGGCAGCGGTCATACCTTCACTGGAGCGTCCTACCGGTTCAAAATGCTGCCTTTTATCAGGGGTACGATACTTGATATAGAAAACGGAGTCCTGACTCTTGCCCCCGGCTCTTCCTTGTACGACACGAAAAATGACCCCTGGATACCTCGTAGGGGTATAGCTTCTGCGCTGCCCGGATTCTTTCTCGCTGCTCATAGAAACGACTCGCTAAAATGTGTATCACAATATGTATCACACAAAAAACGAAAAAACCTCTGATTCAGTGAAAAACACTACAAGTCAAAAATTTAATTTTCTTTATAAATTATAAGGATATAAAAATCAATAAAACAATTTCCCAAAAACAGCAATCAGCTTCCCAAGCTGAAGGTTGCGGGTTCGAATCCCGTTGCCCGCTCCAGAAGCAATGAGCCGGAATGTTTCACATTCCGGCTTTTCTTTTTGGCATTTTCCGGGGTTTCAAATGTAACTTACATTTGTAACAATTCACCCGTTGCCTTTTGAGCGAATTTAAGCGGAACCATGTCCATAATGAAGTCCTACTCCGGCCGGGGACCTCGGCGCACAGTCCCTGTACAGGTAAAAGCATGAACACCGGAACTGCGGCAAGGAGCAGCCTCCACCAGCAGTCGCCATGCTGGAAAAAACGTTTCATGCGAGGGGGGGGGGCTCCTGTAACGGGTCTTGTGCGGGAATCCTCTCCCCAGGCCCGGCCGACGACGGATTCTAAAAGCAGGCCTCGCCTTCCCGCGTACGGAAAACGGCATGGGCAGACAACACGGGGAATACAGGTTCTAAGGCCCGGTATCCATGTCGCACCATCAGAAAAATGTCTCTCCCCGTCCTGCCGACTGTTCTTTCCATCCCGTCTCTGCTTTTCAGTACAAAAAGTAATGCATTCTTTCATCTACCATTGACATATTTCTTTTAATGGTTAAATATAAGAACGATGCCTTTATGTATATTTTTCTTTTATAACGTGTTTATCAAAATCCATTTTTTATGAAGGAGTATTTATGAAATATAATGATATAACGACTGGCATTGTCAATAGTTTCAACGGCAAGGATATACAAAACCGCATTCCCCGTTTCATCAGGGAACTTCCCCGCAGATATGGCAAACCCAGCAACCTTCCCGACGAACGCAGACTCTTCGTCTGCGTCGGGCACAGGAACGGTATCAGCCAGTGGGCTGAAATCACAACGGAATCCAACGAAAAGCGACTGGAGATACATGGCGTCTGGCGCTCCTGGCAGGACGGAGACCGCTTCCACAACCCCAACGTACGCTGGAAAAGAGACCCCCAGTACCTCAACGGCGCCGTGTTCGAAGGACCTGACAGGCTGTGGGCTCTTCTGGCAACGGACCAAAACACCGGGGGAAAGTGCAAGAGCGTCACCTGCGGCGGCCTCACCGCCATCCGCAATCATCTCCAGCCCACGCTGACGGAACCCCTTTTTCCTCTCTCGTAAGGTCTTTCCTCCTCTCTGTTCAGCACTGAGTTTCCTCTTGTGCTGAACGCATGAAGGCATCACGCCGCGGTACATACCGCGGCATTTTTTTTGCGCCCGTGGAGAACTCCTCCGCCTTCCTGGCTTCGTCCAGAACTTTTCGCGCAGCGTTCAGGAAGACGCGCGCAAAAGGCTCCGCATGACCGGCAATCGCCGTCTGTCCTTCAACAAGTCATCCCGTCTGCCCACGCATGAAGGCGTTCGATGGACATCGCCCGCCCTCTCCGCCACCACGGGACCCGAGAAAAAAGGACGACGGGGCGCGCAACCATGCGGGCCATGAGTCTGCAAACGCCACGGAACAAGAGACATGCCTCGCGGAAGCCGAGCCTCTCCGACGTGCATCAGACGCCTTCCCCCCCCTGAAAACATGGGGGGGGGGGAGAAGCCTCTGCGGCAGACGGCGTGTCATGCCAGTCGGATGCTGCCCCGCAAGGACTCGCGGCAAACATCCCAGAGCGGACAGAAACCTTTTCCCCGGATATGGAGGAAAAAAGAAGGCTGCAAAACCTGCGCCGCCCCGCTCTTCCTTAACGCCGGAAAAGCGCCGGAGCGGGCCGGCGCTTTTCTTGAGAGCTGATATTCCGGGCAAGACCGGAGTCCGACGTCTATTTTTTCTCAGGCGCGAGGGACACGGTGCGGGTCTGTCCCCAGGTGATGGTGTCGGAAGCGTCGGTGTTCCACAGCACTTCGCGCACCGTCATGCGGTCGGTATCGGTATCCGCCGTAATGAGCAGGAAGGAAAGTTCCGTTTCGTTGCCGGCGGAAACGTCGCCCTTCATGGGAGAGTCCACGCGGAAGGTGGGCAGGGAAATGGTGTAGTCAGGGCCCTGCCAGTCGTAGAACTCGTTGTAGTTCTCATGACCGTGGAAATACGCGCAGATGGAGGGATGCGCGGCCAGGAAGGCCTCAAGCTCCCTGTGTTCGCGCAGAGGACGCTGCACGGTCTTCTTCACGCTCGCCACATCCGGCGTCAGATTCTCAAAGCCGTCTTTGGCGTTGAGGCCGTGATTGCCGTTGGGATTGGTCAGACGGTTGGCCGTAAGGTCCGGCGGCATGTGCGTGAAGAGCAGAACCGGCTCGCCTTCCGGCATGGCGGAAAGTTTTTCCTCCATCCATTTCCGGCTCGCCGTATCCGGCCAGATGCCCATGAGCAGAAGGTGCAGTCCGCCCTTTTCCCTGTCGAGAGTAACGGGACGGGCATAGGGGTCGAAATCCTTTCCGGGCTTTTCGCCCGTGGCCCTTTCGGTCATGGCCCGCATGGCGCCGTCGTCCTTTTCCGGGTACATGGGACGGAAGAAGCCCACGGCGTTGGTCATGTCGTGATTGCCGGGAACGGCAAGAAGTTCCGCCGGACGGCCCTGTCTGTCCTTCACCGTCAGGCCCTTGCCGTACTGCGTCATGAAAAGTTCGAAGCAGGCGGTGGCCGTCATGGGAGCCTTTTCCGGCGTGCCTTCCATGCGGTTGGCGATGTCGCCGGTGGAAATGACGTAGTCTATCCAGCCCACGCTTTTTTCGGCCATGACGCCGTCATCCGGCGGCAGCGTAAGGCCGGGGAGCCGGTTGATGGCTTCCACCATGGCGGCGTTGACCGTAGCGGAGGGCACTTTCTTCTCTCCCCGGAAACTCTTGCGGGTGATGCCGTAGTGCTGGTCGGAAGTATAGACAATCTGCACCACTTCCGCGCTGGCGGAATCGCTCCACAAAGAACCGCACAAAAGAGCCGCCACCAGCGTGACGGCGACATGCGTACGACGCACCCTGCTTCTGACTTCGAACATGAATAAGCCTCCTTTATGCCTCTCTCCGCATGGGCAGCACGTACTCTCTGCGGAAGGAGGCGTTCACGGAAGCGACTATAGGAAGGAAGGGTAACGCCGATATGAAGGATGCATGAAGAAATGATGTCGGAACCCTGCAAACGCATGGCTCATGTGACCCGCTGCGTGGTCTCGCCGCACGGGATGTCGGGCCGCTGCAAACGCATGGACTCATGCTCCGGTCAGCTTCTTTCAAGAAACACAAGACGCCCATCCCCGGACTTTCTCCGGTACGGACGGGCATGAACACGGAAAGAGACGGCACGCGGGGCGCCCTGCAGCGGGCGGAATGTGCGCCCCGCCTTCTCCTCACGCAGAGCCATGCCGCCTTTTCAGGGCGCAAAAACAGACGGGACACAGCCGGCGTTCCCGGGCATCAGAACGCACGGCCGACCCGGAAAAGAAAGGACGAGGCGGAACCGCTCAGGACTTGAGCGTGTCCTTCATGAACAGCGTGGCCACGAAGGAAACGAGGCTTCCGGCAAAGAGCAGCCAGAAGGCGTTGCCGTAGGCCTGCATGGCCGTAGCCCCTTCAGCGATGCTCCAGGACACCAGCACCCCGAGCAGCGTCTGCATGAGGGCGGAAACCACGGGACCGGTACTGTTGAGAAAACCGCAGGCCGACGCCAGCGCGGACGCAGGCACGCTTTCCTTGACCATGGTGAAGGAAAGCGGTCCCATGCAGTTGGTCACCACGCTGATGACGAGTCCCACGGCGGTAAGTTCCGCAAAGGAAAGCGGCGCGTCCGTATGCAGGCAGAGGTAGCCGAGGGCCAGCGACTCCAGAAGCGCGGCCAGCAGCAGGAACACCCGGCGGGAATGCACCACTCTGTCCGACAGCCACGGGAAGACCATGAGGAAGGGAAGCGGCGCCAGAGACATGATGGACATGCTGAGTCCCGCCATATCCTTGGAAAGCCCGTTGGCCTGCATGAGATAGCTGCCCCACCATGCCGTGAGCAGGGTGAAAAGGTTGCCTATCATGAACATGAACCACACGACGATGAACCAGAAGTTCTTCATGCGCACGACGACGGCAATGCCGCTTCTGAGCTCGCGCACGTTCTCGCGCACGGACAGGGGGGCGGCGCCGGGAGCCACGTCTCCGTCGCTCAGCAGCACATACATCATGCCGCCGAGAATCACGGTGAAGATGCCAACCATGAGCAGAGCGACGCGCCAGCCCACAAGTCCGGTCACCGCCACCAGAGGACTGGAGGCGAGAAGCGTACCCACGGCGCCGCAGCCCGTGAGGACGGAGCAGTACTGGGCATAGCGCTCGGCAGGCACGCAGGAAGCGAGCAGTTTGTAGGCGGGAACGTTGCAGGCAAGCGTGAGTCCCAGCATGAAGCGGCACACCACCGCGGGCATGAGGTTTTCACAGAACGTGAAGGCTATGCAGAAGAGCCCGGCAAGCATCTGGTACAGCACCAGCGCTCGCCGCCCGCCCAGAATGTCCGTCAGCATGCCCGAGGGAATCTGCGTGATGGCATAGCCCAGCATGGTGGCGGAGCTGATGAGCCCGAACCCCGCCGCATCCACGGAAAAGGCCTCCATGAGGTCCATGGACAGCACGGAGGGGGACACGCGCTGGAAAAAGCTCAGAGAATACGCCGTGCACAGCAGTGCCAGCACCCAGACCGGATTGACGATTTTCAATCGAGGGAACATGGTGTCTCCGATGTTAAGATAAAAACCGGCCCGGGGCTGTTGCGACAGTCCCGGGTCGGAAAAGGGCGAAATGGCGTTACATCATGCTGGGAAGCCAGAGAGAAATCATGGGGAAGGCGAGCAGTATGAGGACATGCACCACGTCACAGACTATGAACGGGATGACGCCGGAGAATATCTTGCCCATGGGGACGTTGGACACGCCCTGTATCACATAGAGGTTAAGTCCCACAGGCGGCGTGATGAGCCCCATTTCCGTAACGCGGACCACCAGGATGCCGAACCAGATGGGGTCGATGCCGACGCTTATTATCAGCGGATAGAAAATCGGCACGGTGAGGAGCACGATGGCCATGGAGTCCATGAAGCAGCCGAGAAGGACCATGATGAGCAGAACGAAGACCAGAATCAGCATCGGGCTGCTCACCACGCTGGTGATGGAGTCCGAAAGCGTCATGGGCAGACGGCTCACGGTGAGGAAGTAACCGAAAATCATGGCGCCGAGCATGATGGTCAGGCACATGCCCTGCGTACGGACGGTATCGATGAGGCTTTCCTTGATGAACTCGCGGCGGGAAGTCTTCCGGCAGAGAATAAGACCGATGATGAACGCACCGAACGCGCCCACACCGCCGGCTTCGTTGGGAGAGAATATGCCCGTGTACAGGCCACCGACCACCAGCACCATGAGCAGGATGACGCTCCACACCCGGGAGAGAGACTGTATCTTCTCCTTCATGGGGCAGGCGCCGGCGGCAGGTCCGGCCTCGGGGAAACGTCTGACCCAGATGCGCACCACGACCATATAAAGCAGCATCTGAAGAATGCCGGGCAGCATGCCGGCCATGAACAGCTTGCCGATGGACTGCTCAGTGATGATGCCGTAAATAATCATGACGGTGCTCGGCGGAATGAGGATGCCGAGCGTGCCGCCGGCGGCGATGCAGCCCGTGGCCAGGGTATTGGCGTAACGGGACTTCATCATTTCAGGCAGCGCCACGACGCCCATGGTGACGGCACAGGCCACGGAGGAACCGCATATGGCCGCGAAACCGCCGCAGGCGGCCACGGTAGCAAGCGCCAGACCGCCCTTGAGGGAGCCCATCCACTTGCGGACGGCCATGAAGAGGTCGTCGCTGATGCCGGACTTGAAGGCGAAGTTGCCCATGAGCACGAACAGCGCCACCACCGCATAGGAGGTGTTGATGAAGGTTTCATAGGGCACGCTTCCCAGAAGCGCCAGCCCCGGCTCAAAGCCCGATATGGCCATGAAGCCCGTCACACCGGAAACAATCATGGCGACGCCGATGGGGACGCGCATGCAAATCAGGAGCAGAAGAAAGAATATCCCCAGCCAGCCTATCATCAGAGTACTCACTGCTGATCCCCCTTGAGCGTATTGCCCAGCGTGATGACCGTGGTCAACGCGAACGTGAAGATGAAGAATACACCGATAGGCCACATGGGAAGTCCAAGATCCGGCGTGATGGTGTTCATGACAAGCAGCTCATCCACAAGGTCGAAGCTCTTCCAGGTAATGATTCCCATGGTCAGTACCACCACGGATTCCGAAATCACATACACGATACGTTTCAGCACGCCGGGAAGGTGAATATACACAAGGTCGACGCATACATGAGCGCCTTTGAAGGTGCAGTATGCAACGGAGGCCGGAACCATGATGCCCATGCATATTTCGGTGAGCTCCGTGGACCACACGAGCGGATTGTTGAAGAAGTACCGCATTCCCACATCCATGGCAGTGAGGAACATCATCGTCATGAGGGCGGCGCATGAAAGCCCTATCATGGCATTTACGAGCAGCTTTATAATTTTCGAATACATAGGAATAACCTTCCCCGATTGGCGATGGTCGACAGGCCGTGCCGCGTCCGGAAGCGGCACGGCCGTAAGCCTTACTTACCCTGCATCATGCGCAGCACGACGGGGGCTTCCTCTCCGAATCCCTTGTCCGCGCAGTTCTGAACCCATTCATCCCACAGGGGAGTCAGAAGTTCGGTCCAGCGGGCATTCTCTTCATCGGAAAGACGGATAATCTCAGCACCCTGGGCTTCGGCATCCTTGAACAGAGAGCGCTGATTGTAGGAAAACGTCTCTGCGAGTTCCTTGGCGCCGGGGATGCCGGAGTGGGCGTCGATGGCCTTCTTCGCGTCATCGGGAAGCGAAGCGTACTTGCGTTCGTTCATGATGATGAGGAACAGCGTGCAGCCTCTGGGAATGTTGTTCGTGGCATAGGGGGCCACTTCATAGAAACGGAAGGAAAGATAGGAGTCAATATCGCCGAGAATGCCGTCGATGGTTCCCTTCTGAAGCGCCATGTAGCAGTCGGGCATGGGCATGACCACGGGAGAGGCGCCGAGAGCCTTCAGCATATCCAGATACGCGCCGGCCGCGCAGCGAATCTTCTTGCCCTTCAGGTCTTCCAGAGTACGGATGGGGGTCTTCGACATCAGAATGCCGGTGCCCGGGTCACCCGGGTACATGGCGATGACCTTGTTGGAGGAGAAGGGCTTGGCCGCCGCCGGAACCTTGTCGGTGATGGCGTACAGGCGGTCCACCGCTTCCATGGCCGTCTCAAAGCCCATGCCGGGCTGATTGATGATTTCCATGAGCAGGTTCATGCCGGGATAGGAGCCCATGGTGACCCACGACATATCCGCTATGCCCTTGCGCACGGCCTGCCAGGCCTGATTGCCCTTGGTCAGCGTCTGGTTGGCGTAAAGGTCGAACTTGAGGCTGCCGTTGGAATCCTTCTCCACTTTCTCAAGCCAGGGCTTGATGCCGTTGACGGTGGTCCAAGCGTTTTCCGTGTTCTGAGTGGCGAACTTCAGGGTCACGGGCTCTGCGGCCAGAGCCTGTCCCGTGAGACCGAACAGAGCTACAACGGCCAGGGCTGCGGCATGACGGGCGAAACGCAACATAACTTTACTCCTTTGTTTTTCATGACGGCAATGGACGGAAGAGGAAGGGACGACGGAATGCGTCTTCCTTACTGCGCCTTGGGCCATACGAAATTATCCATGTAGTAGTGCGTCGGTTTGATGGCGTAGCGCTCGTAGGGCACGGGAACCGTGTACATGACGGCGCGGCCGTCCTCCTGCTTCTGTTCAATCCACTTGAGCCAGTGGGCGTTGTCGCGTTCGGGGTAATCTTCGCGGAAATGTCCCGCGCGGGATTCCTTGCGCATGATGGCGGCCTTGAGGCACAGCTCGGTGAGCAGCACCGTGGAGCGTGCCTCAAAGAGCTTGGCAAGCTGATGGGGGTCTTCCGCGCCGAGCTGAGGCATGAATTCCTCCTTGACCTGTTCCACATGCTCAAGACCGCGGCTGAGACCCTTGCCCGTCTTCATCAGGGCGATGTCGGGGGCGCTCATCACTTCACGCATATCGGAAATGATGGACTTGGGCAAAATGCCGTCCTTGCCCAGAAGAGACGTATATTCGCTCACCTTGTGTTCGGCAAGAGCCTGGTCGAACACACCGGCCTCGCAGCCGGCGGCGTAATGCGCGGCGGCCTCGCCCGTGCTGTAGCCGGTGGTGGAGGTGATGCAGGTCGCCCAGCCGCCCATATAGACGCCGGGGTCGGGATTGCGGGCCAGACCGGCGGCAAACAGTCCGGGAACGGAGGTCGCGCCGTCCAGGTCGGCCACGATACCGCCGTAGGTATGGCGGACCTGAGGCATCCATTCCAGCTGCTGCTTGAAGAAATCCATGCCGAGGGCGCGCAGCTTTTTGTCGTTGATGCCCATCCAGCCAGCCGTCGGACGCATGACTTCCACATCTTCCGGCTTCATCTTGCTGCAGTCGAAGGTGATGGGGCCGTTGCCCGCCCGCACCTCGCACACCATGCCGCGCGTGTTGTAGTGCGGGTCGGCCTTCGCGCCGAACTTCGGCGAATACTTCTGCATGAAGTCCTCACCCTTGCGGTTGAGGAAGCGCGCGCCCTTGGGCAGAAGACCCGTCTGACCTTCCCAGGCGAAATCCACGGGCACGTTCCAGACCTTCCAGAACTCGAAGTTGCGCATGGCGCAGCCGGCGTTCCAGGCGATGGACACGCCTTCGCTCGCGGGCGTGTTCTGATGGTAGGAGGGCTTCCAGCCGCCGGTATTGGTAGCCAGTATCACGGCGCGGGCCTTGATGTACACGGGCACGCCGCTCTGGGTATGGAAGCCCACGGCGCCCGTGACCTTGTCACCGTCCGTAACGATGTCGGTAATCACCGTGCGACCTACGCGGCGCACGCCGAGTTCCTGACAGTGTTCCTTCAGCAGTCTGGCCTTTTCGATGCCGCCCATGCCGTAGGGATGATAGTAATAGTAGCGGATATGGTCGAGGGCGCGCTGAGGAATGAAGCAGAGCTCGCCCTTTTCGTTGCGCTTGAACTTGTGTCCCCAGCTTTCGAAGTCCTGGAAGCGAGCATAGGATTCGCTCAGGATTTTGGAGAGGATTTCCTGGTCGGCAAGACCGTCGTAATAGTAAACGAGGTCGGCCAGAAGGTCGTCCAGCTTCATGTCGGGCTGCTTGACAATCATGTCGCCGCCGGAAAGGCCGCCCAGACCGCCCCAGTCGCGCGGTCCCTTGTCCACGACCAAGACGTCGCAAAGACACTGCTTCGCACGCAGGGCCGCCCACATCCCGCTGAAACCGCAGCCTATCACCAATACGTCGGTGCTGTATTCATATCCTTCAGTTCTGGCCATGTGCCGTCTCCTTTTCCTCATGAGCGGGTTCGATTTGGTCGAGCGTTCTGGCAAAGCGTTCCTTAAAGGGATGGACATATATCGCGTCGCTCGGGCAGTTCAGTTCACAGTTGAAGCAGGTCATGCAGTCGTCGGTGTAGGAGACCACGGACTTGCTGCCGCAGGTCATGCAGCGGAGGGCCTCACTGAACACGGCTTCAAGCTCCAGACCTTCCTTTCTTTCGCCGAAGGGCTTGTCCGAAACCAGAGTCCGGCGTTCGTTGCGCGGAAGGGTCGGGATGTTCTTTCCGGGAAGTCTGTCTTCCGGAACTTCGGGAGCCTTGACGCCTCTCCGGGCAGCCATGTCGGCGCCGATGAACATTCTGTCGATGGATTCCGCAGCCTCACGGCCGCCCGCGATGGCCTGCACCACGGAAGCGGGACCGGTCACGGCATCGCCCGCGGCGAACACGCCCCATACGGGAGTGGCGAAGGTGACGGGATGAGCCTTGAAGCGCCCGCGTTCCACGGGCACGACGGAGGCGAAGCCTTCCAGCTCCGTCATCTGGCCGATGGCGAAGATGACGGCGTCGGCTTCCAGTTTCATGGTGTCGGATTCGTCGAACGAAGGCGCGAAACGCCCCTCGGCGTCCGTAACGGAGAGACAGCGGACGAATTCCATGCCCGTCACACCTTCGGTGCCGAGAATGCGGGCCGGTCCGAAGCCGCAATGAATCAGTATGCCCTCTTCGCGGGCATCGGCCTGATTGTGGGGGTAGGCGGGCATATGCTGCTCGTCTTCAAGGCAGACCATGTGCACTTCTTCCGCACCCAGATGACGGGCCGAGATGGCGGCATCGACGGCCACGTCGCCGCCGCCGATGACGACGACGCGCCCCTTCAGAGGACGGGCCTCGCCGGAACGGATGGAGCGCAGAAATTCCAGACCCCAGAACACGCCGGGAAGGTTCACACCCTCCAGGTCCACCTTGCGGCTCGCCGTGGTGCCGGGAGCCAGAAGAACGGCCTTGAAGCCGCGCTTCTTCAGTTCGGGCAGAGAGATGTCGGCCTTCTCGCCGATGCGCGTATTATAGAAGAACCGCACGCCCATGCGCTCCAGACGCTTCACCTGGGCGAGAACCACCTCGTCGGGGAGCCTGTAGGCGGGAATGCCGTAGCGGAGCATGCCGCCGGCCTCGGGCATGGCCTCGAACACCGTGACCTGATACCCGCGCGAGGCGAGGTAATAGGCGCAGGACAAACCGGCGGGACCGGCGCCGACGACGGCCACCTTTTCCAGATGACGGAGCACGAAGGGAGCCTCCTCCCATCCGTTGGAAACGTCGCCGAGATACTGTTCAAGGGCGTTGATGTTGACGGCCTCATCGACCTTGGCGCGGGCGCAGCCGCTTTCGCAGGGATGGAAGCATACTCTGCCGGTGATGGCAGGGAACGGATTGGCGCGCTTGAAATTCTCCACGGCCTCGGCCACGCGCCCCTGCTGAATGAGATAGTTGTTGTGACGAATCTCCACTCCCGCGGGGCAGGCCGCCATGCAGGGGGAAATTTCTTTCTGGCGGGTATCCAGTCTGAACACGTCCAGCGGACACGTCTTCGTACATGTGCCGCATCCCGTACATGCCGCAGGGTCGATTGTATTAATCATATGTTCTCTCCTTGGCGAGCGTTCTTTTACCGTCCGGTATCGTTCCGAACCTTCTTGTCAGAAGAAAGCAAGGAATGTGCCAAATTTCCCATCCTTCTATTTTTCTTGCATATTGACGAAAATCAGGAAATTTCTCCCTATTTTTTTGTCTGGATTTCATACATTTTTTCTTCGGCCGAGTCCTCTTTTCATACACATTCTTTTCCATTATCCTCCGAATGCACGCTCCACGCAAAACGCCCCACGGAGACCATTCATGACCATCCAAGAACTTGTTCAGCGCCACGCGGACACCGTCTATGCGCTGTTCGGAGCCCTGTTCGGAACCATTCCTTCCATTTCCATACTCATGGAGATGACCGGCACCCCGGAAAATCTCTGGACTCAGGACTTTCCCTTTTCCCATAAGGAAACGGAGAACATTCCCGACCGCATCAGCCTGACGCAGTGCCTTGCCGACATCCCCCGGGCGACCGCGCTGTTCTCCCGGCTTCCCGGGGATACCGACAAGCTCTTCGGCTGTCTGCGCCTCGCGGCTCTGGACAGGGAGCTCGAAGCCGTGGAAGCGCTCATCGATACGGCGACCAAGCTCAAGCACAACGTGAGCCCCGCCACCATCAACGCCCTCACCCTGCTTTCCATGCGCTTGCTTCTGAACGTGCCCATCCCTCCGCGCGAGCCGGCCCCCGCTCAGCGATATATGGATATGTGCGTGGGATTCTTCAAACTTGCCATCACCGCAGGCTGCCACATTCCCCGGCCCGCCCTCGTCTTCTTCCGGGCGCGCGGCTTCATGCACGTTCTTGGCGACAAACGCGGAGAAGCCCTTTCAGAAATGCTCATCGGCGCCATGAACATGTGCAACCACGACGGGCACAACAATCTCCGCCATCACCTGCTCATGCGCCACGGCCGCGAAGTGCTGCTGGCACTGGACGACGCCGAAGACCTGCTTCGCGTCGCGCCCTTTCTGGGAATATACGCCTTCATCGAAGGCTCCTATGCCGAAGCCCTGCGTCAGTTCCATCTGGCCATAAACCAGATGCGGCAGGACCATGAAGACATCATGGAGCTGTTCTGCCTGCGCCACCTCTGCTTCTCCGCCTTCAACCTGGGCATGTTCGAATATGCGGAACATCAGCTCCAGTCCCGGCTCCGGCAGTACGCGCCCCGCAGCGACAACCAGCTTGCCCGGACCATCAGAGGTCAGCTTGCCGGATGCCTTCTCCGCACCGGCTATCTCGACGCCGCGCTGGAGCATCTCGATACGGCCCAGTTCGGCATTTCGCCAAGCCACGACATCGTAAGCTGGATTACCAACAACCGGCAGCTGGCCTACTATCATCTGTTGCGCGGCAATCTGGAGAACGCCTATCACGTCCTGCACTCCGCGCTCCGGGAAGCGGAAAAGCAGCACTACGCCCGCCCTCTGTACCTGAGCTGCGTACTGCTGGAACTGTTGACCCTCTTTCACAAAGCCGGATATCCGCCCCTGCCGTGCTATTCGCTGGAAGAGGAGATGGAGCGCTGCCTGAACGGCCCGAACAATCTTCTCCGGGGCGTGGCCCTGCGTCTGAAGGGCGACCTGCTGATGGACACGGAGCCCGAAAAGGCCGCCCGGTTCTACGACGAAAGCATCCGGGTGCTGCGGAGCATCAGCGCTCTCGAACTGTCCAAATCCTATCTCAGGGCCTCTCTGCTCTACCTTCGGACGGGCAATTCCCGAAAAGCCTACCTGTACGCTCTGTACGCCTGGCCCCATCACGAACACCTTCATCACCTGTGGCCCTCCGAAGTGGAGGAACTCATCCCCGACGCCCTCAGAAACTCCGGACTCAACGGTCTGACCAGCGAAAATCTCATCCGGAAATATCACGAACATCTGTCCGCCATTCCGCCATCCCCCGCCTTTTCCACCTTCGCCATCAACCTCACCATGTCTTCCTGCCACGTGCTCGGGGCGCAGTACGGCTTTCTCTTCTTCATGGGCGATGAAAGCGAAGGCCCGAGACTGCTGGCCTCGGTAGGGCCGGACGGCGTCAGCGACCCGGGCAGTCGGGCCGCGGCCATGCGGGAGTTCGTCCATCTCGTCCGCGAGGACTCCCCTCAAATCATGGACAAGTTCTTCAACGCCATGCATCCGGGCGACGGCGGCCGCATGATGGTGGGCATTCCCCTGGAATCCCCCGGCGGGGGCTTCTACGTCCTCTGTCACGACCATCTGACGGACCCCGCCGTACGCTACGTCATAAGCACGGAGATGCTCGGCGCGCTCGGCAAACTCGCCGGCGAAGCCCTCGTCAGGAACAGCATGGCAAGATTTCCCGACCCCCACGGCGTCGCCGCATCGGACGGCTCGACGGAAATCATCTACATCTCTCCCAAGATAAAGGAGCTTCTGGACAAGGTGGACCTCGTCGCGGATACCGACGCCGCCGTCTTCATTGCCGGGGAGTCCGGCTCAGGCAAGGACCTCATCGCACGCAGAATCCATGAAAACAGCGGCCGCAGCGGTGAATTCGTCTGCCTCAACATGGCCACGCTTTCGAACGAACTCTTGGGCAGCGAACTTTTCGGACACGAAAAGGGAGCGTTCACCGGAGCGCAGAGCGCCAAGCCGGGCCTCATAGAACTTGCGGACAAGGGGACGCTGTTTCTGGACGAAATCACGGAATGCGGTCCCGGCGTGCAGGCCGCCCTGCTGCGGGTGCTGGAAAACCGGACCTTCTACCGCGTGGGCGGCACGCGCCCGCTCAACGCGGACTTCCGGCTCGTGACGGCTTCCAACCGCCCCCTGCACGAAGCCGTGGAAAACGGCACCTTCCGTCGCGACCTCTATTACCGCATAAGCAGCATCACCGTGACCGTGCCTCCGCTCAGAGAACGCAAGGAGGACATCAGCGCCCTTGCCTTCTACTATCTGCATCACTTCGCCCACCGCCACAAGCGCGTCTGCGTGCCGAAGTTCTCCCAGGAAAATCTGCATCTGCTGCTGAGCTACGCCTGGCCGGGCAATGTGAGGGAACTGAAAAACGTCATCGAATCCTCGGTACTTCTTTCCGGCGGACAGGTCATAGAACTGCCCCGGCACGAAGCGGCCCCCCGCCCCTCGGTCGAAACCGTCCGGACGCCCATGAAGAAGGCTTCCGACGGCCTCGAGGCCTGCATGGAGGGCCTGCCCAGTCTGGAGGAAATGGAGGAACGCTACATCCGCATGGTGCTTTCTCTGACCAACGGCAGAATCAACGGCCCTTCCGGCGCGCTCGCCATTCTTAAAATGAACCGCTCCACGCTCTACTCCCGCCTGCGCGCCTACGGCCTGCGTCCGGGCTAAGCCCGTACCCTTCGCCACTCCCGGATGTCTGAAAGCCGCCGCAAAGAAGCGTCGTTTTCCCTCCGCCCGGAGCCTGACTTTTGTCATGCGCGTATCCATGACGACAGGCCGCCTCTCCCTGTCGTCCCTTTTCCCGGCCCGCAACGCCCGTCCCCGGCTCAGGCGCGAAAAAAAACGCCCCCGCCTTCTGCGGAAGCGTTCTCAATCCCCTGGAAAAACAGGCCCAG
>CALUPQ010000009.1 GCA_944322695.1 uncultured Mailhella sp.
GGCCCGGCCACCCCCCCCCCCCCCCCCCCAGAAAGTCCATGAAAAAGATAGACGCCCGCAGGACTCCCGATTCGGGAGAGGCGCAGAAGCCCTCTGCCTCCAGCAGAAAACGCCGTTTCGCAGCATCGAAGAAGGTGCACCCGGAACGCAAAAGCAATCCTTTTCGGCACCTGACGAAAAAGCACGGCCCAACAAACATGTCTAACATGGAATAAAAAAAGAGCCGCAAACCTTGGCTTGCAGCTCTTGCATTCATACTGGTGCCCAGGGGGAGACTCGAACTCCCACGCCATTCGGCGCTACCACCTCAAGATAGTGTGTCTACCAATTCCACCACCTGGGCACGAGGTGCAACTTATAGAAAATCGCCTCCGCTGGCAAGCATTTTTTCACGCTTTTTCAGAAAAAAAATACAAACCGTTTCCAGAAGAGCCCTTTTAAGGACGCTCGAGGCCATGCCGCAGGAAGGTCCCCCCTTCGTCTGCCCCGTTTCCTGTCGCGGATACGCTCTTCGCTCCTCTGAAACTGCGCCCGATGCATACGACCGGCCGCTCGCCCTCAGCGCAGGAGCAGTTTCGTATGCCTGCCCCTGCCGTCATCCGCCGTTTCCTATATGCTGAAAATACATTTCCGGCCTCGTGGCACCTCCGGCTTGCCCCATGCCAGCACTCCTTCCGCTCTCCCCGGGCAATGCCGTCCATGCCTGCGAATCAAGAGTTCTTCGTTCTTTACTGTGGACAAAAGCCAGCCCGGCATTTACCCTGACAGACAGCCTTGAATGCCGTGCCTTCCGGCATGAAATTTGCAAAGTAAAAGTATCTTACGCATACAACAGCCCTGCCAAGGAGCATGAAATGAGTCCCATCAAAGTCGATACCGTCGTACAGCAGCAGCTGGAAGCTCGCGGAATTACGGAAAAGACCGGTGTATTCGGTGAACACAAGGTACAGCTGGGACAGGGAGCGCCCATACGACTGGACCGCATCAAGGCCAACAAAATTCCCCATCAGGGGTTCAAGACCGCCACAAAAGTTGCAAGAGGCAAGGATGGCGTCACAACTTCCGTCAACGATGCTCTCCATGCTTTGTGCCGTCCCGGTGGCAAGCTGGATGCCAAAGCGCTCCTCTCCGCCCTCAAGACCACGCAGGAATACATGAACCGGCTGGACAGACTCGGTCAGCTCACACCAGAGCAGAAGGAAAATGCCCTTTGGGCTTTAGCTCCCTCCGTGGAAAACCTGAGCAATGCGGAACTCGCCGCCGTGTATCAGGCCTTCACCAGCGGAGAAATGGATGTGCTGCAGACCGCTCTCATGCGCGAAGGACGCGTCAACGCCCAGGCGAAAGACGCGCATTCCATCGCCTCCGCCCTGTTCGATTTGCAGGCTCTCGTGCTCAAGGAAGTGAGCAACCGCTCCGTGCGTGGCATGGTCGACGACCTCATTCGGCAAAATCCTGCAGACCAGGAGCTTCAGGAGCTCCGCCTTCCTCCGCGGCTCAGCGAGCAGTACGGCGGAGATGCCGCCATCACGCCTGCCCAGCCGAACGACATCACGCCCGCCAACCTCCGCACCCTTGTGGAAACCGCCGCGGAAAGCGCCACGACAAGAGAAAAGACCGCCGCACAGGAAAGCGCCAGACTTCAGCGCAGAGGTCTGCCTTCCGTGTCCGTCCACGACATGGCCGATGTGCTGCGCTCCGCGGAACTGACCATCAACATCAATGTCGACGTGCTGCTTGCGGAAGACGGCCCGCTTTCCACGCCGGATACTCCCATGAAAAATATTTTCCACCTGGCGCAGGAAAACATCATGCTCAAGGGGGAGGGATATCTTGCCCAGCGCGACGCTGCAGAGCGTCTGCTTTTCCCGGAACTGGAAGGACATGGCGTCAGGCCCGATGAACGCCCCCTGTACGGCGCGCTCAACATCCAGCAGCGCGGAATAGGGGCCGTCTCCGCCTCGGCCAACTACGGAACGGCCGCCATCGTGCTCAAGCCCGAAACGGCCAGACGCGCGACCTATATTGCCGACGACACCTTCTTTGCCCCCGTCGTCAATTTCTCACAGAGTCGCCGCGATGATTTCTACGCGCTTCTGGACGGCGCCGGTCTGCCGGCCGACTTCGTCGCGGCCTGCCGCAACGAAAACTCCATTGAGCATAAGGCCCTGGAAGACTGGTTCAACACGCTTGCCAAGGTGCCGGATGGCCGTACGGGACTTTTCAAGAACCTTCCGCAGGAAGTGACGCTGCAGGAAGACGACGCCTCCCGCTTCACGGCGCTGCTGACGCAGTGCTTCGGTGACAAGGATGCCACGCGCAAGCTCATGGCCACGCACGACAACCTTGAAGCTCTCATTCCCAACATGACCGATTTCGACGGCAACGCTCTAGCCCTGGCTGCGATGAAGAAGGCTGACGGTGCTCCCCGCGTCCTGCTGACAGGCGCGCAGTACATCGAAGCGCAGATACAGGGACCGCTTGTTCCTTCCAGAGACATTGCCGAAATACGCATCGACCTGCTTGACATACCGAGAGCGCAGCGCGACGAAGTTCGTGAACGCATGGCCGCGTTTGAAGCCCGCACGGGCATCCATGTCAATCTTATCGAAAACTATGACCTGGACAAGGATGTGATGGGCATCACCCGTGCCTACGAGGAAGAAAAGGATTTCCACCTTCAGCATCTCGACAAGCCGCAGATACGGGAAATATTCACCGACATACTCAGCAATATCGACGAAAACGTGGCTGACTACGTCAGCGAACATCCCGAGCTGACGGCGGGCATCCCCGAAGGCGCTCTGCGTCTTGAAGGCAACGCCCTGAACACTCTGGCCGCCAAGTTCCAGCAGGCCTTGTCGGGAAGCATGAAGACAGAAACCTCCGCAGCCCTTGACCCGCAGATTTTGGTGCAAAACGCCTTTAAAAAGGCCCTTGACCCGATACTGAAGCAGAAGGCCACCCTTCTGCGCGAGCTGGAACAGCTTCCCTTCGCCACAGCCGCCCAGAAGGAAGCCTTCACGCACTGGGTGCGCAGCGCCAGGGCCATCCGCTCCCCCGAGGAGATGCGCATCATTCATACCTACGCCACGGAGCAGGCCGCCCTTCTGCGCGAGCTGGCGGATGCGGAGCCTCCCGTGTCTGCGGAAGAAGTCGCCAGACGAACCAGCGACATGATGAAAAGAGCCGCCGCCGACCTCAACGAGTTCATCGCCACGCTCAAGGACTCTGACTTCGGCCCGGATGACAAGAACACGGAGCTCGACCGTATTTCCTTCATGTCGCTGGCGTTTCTGGAACACGGCGAACCCGCCATGGACAAGGCCGGCATGGCCCGCCTGTATGAACGCCTGAACTCTCCTGAACAGCAGCAGCTGCGCTCTCAGCTGTGTCAGATTGGCATAAGGCCCGACGACGTGGCCATGACGAAGTCCGACGATTTTGCCGTGCTTTCCTCCACCGTGCTGATGATGCAGCGAAACGCCCAGAATCTGGCCACGGTTGCAGGCGTGAAATACGAGGAAGCCCCGATGTTCGAAGGGGAACTGTCTCTCCTCGGTCCGACGCTGCGCCGTACCGTTCAGACCATAGCGCCGGAAATCGCAGCCATACTGGAAAGGACCCATCCCGGATACCCGCCCTTCCCCGCTCCCGCTCATCCTGAGGCCATGCCCGCGAACGGCGCGGCCCGCCGGGAATTTCTGGTGCACAATCTGGACGCCTACATACAGCATGAGCAGACCTTTGAACGCGGCACGTCCGTCCACGGCCGGGGACATATCGCCCGGGCGTTCATCTATGCCTGCGCCATGTGCACCATGCTGGAGGAACAGGGTCTTTCCCTGGACCGCAACGCCGTGCTGTGCGGCATCACCGGGCACGACCTCGGCAGACAGGGCGGAGGTCAGGACCAGTGGGAGGGACGCAGTGCGGACATGACCGTGGACAGCATGAGAGCGAGCTTCGGCGACGATGCCATGGGTCAGGACTACGAACAGGCCGTCAGGGACAGCATCGACGCCCATCGCGGGCAGACGCTGGAAGCCATGCTGCTTAACGCGGCGGACTCTCTGGACATAGGTCGCACGCAGGAATTCGACCCCGACCGTTTTGCCTTTCTGCACGGCAAGGCAGGCGAAGTTCCGTCAGAAAAGGCCCAGCACATACGCAGACAGCTCGCCGTGGAGGCCGACCTGCTCCAGCGCCTCACCAACCCGCTCTGCCAGTACCGCCAGGTGATGAACAAGCTCGTTGAACAGGCTGTCGAAAACCGCGGGCCCCTGTCCGATATGTTCATGCAGCAGCACCAGGCCATCAGAAACTCCATAAGAGACGCCTTCGCCGCCGAATGGACAATGGGCGCCGAAGCCTTCATGCAGAGCATCGAGAAGGCCATTTCGGACCATCCTGACATGTTCCCTCTGCTTTCCCAGTACTACAAGCCGTAACGGACAGACGAACGGAGCGCACGTTCTTCAGGAACAACCGCTCCGTTCTCTCCAACGCGGCATGAAGGCACGCTTTCCGTACAACCGAACATACCTCTCTCAGCAAGGAGCTCTTTCATGGAATGGACAATGACTCTGGAACGCTTCGGTTCCTCCATCGGCATCGACCATCTTGTCCCGGACGAGGACAACAGTTGCTCGCTGCTTTTCGACAGTCAGTACGAAGTCACCTTCACCCATGATGAGGAAGACCACTCCCTGCTCATGTACTGTGAAATAGGCAGCGCATCGGAACTCGGCAAGGAGGCCTGCCTCACCCTGCTCAAGGCCTCTCTTCTCGGCGCGGAAACGGGAGGAGCCGCTCTCGCCATCCACGACAAGCTGGATACCGTCGTTTTGTGGAAGCGGCATGACGATTCGCTCACCGACACCGCCATGAAAGAGGCCGTTGACGGCTTCCTTGCTCAGGTCATGGTCTGGAAAGAAAGACTTGCCGGGCTTGCGAAAGAACACGGCTCCGAAGAAACTCCTGCGGAAAGCTCAGTCGACATGAACGCCACGAACAACTTCGGCATGTTCGTCTGAGAAGACGTACTGCGGCATTCCGCGTGACGCGCCGGTAGAAAGCCTGCGGCCGAAAAAAAACTGTTCTCCTGCCGGATGAAGAACTTGCCCGCGTGCCGGAAAAGACGCCGGACATCCCGGGCCGTGATGTCCGCTGCCGGAGACCACGCCGCTCCGGTTCGTCGCTCAAAATCGAAGCCCGCTCCGAAAAGCTCCTGTTCGGCAAAAAACACGGCGACCGAAGGTCATCCCCGGAGTTTCGAGGCGTATGTCCGCCCCCATCGGAGAACGCGGGCAAAGGCGACAGGACGACAGAAGCAGTCCCATCAGAAAGCAGAAGGCCGATACCTGAACGGTACCGGCCTTCTGCTTTCTGAAAAACGGCTACACTGCCGCGTTGAGCAGCAGGTTGTCGCGATGGATGACTTCAGGATAGTGGGCGTTGCCGAGTGCAGCCGCCACTTCCACCCGTTTGAGGCCCTTGATGCGCTCAAGTTCTTCCGAAGAATAGTTGGTCAGCCCCACGCCAATGGGATGCTCTCCGCACATGACGCGCACAAGAGCGCCGGGCTCGAAGCTGCCTTCCACGGCCTTTATGCCGCCGGGAAGCAGGCTTCCGCCCTTCTCTTCCAGAGCGCGGGCCGCCCCTTCGTCCACGAGAATGTTTCCCTGCGGCTCGGACTGATAGTCCATCCAGTACTTGCGGCGGGATACGGCCTGCTCCGCGGGACGCACCCAGGTGCCCACATTTTCACCGGCGAACGCAGCGTCGAGAATGTCCGGACGGCGCCCCGGAAGAATGAGCGTAGGCACGCCGAGCTGGGCTGCGCGCCTTGCCGCCATGAGCTTGGAACGCATGCCGCCCGTCCCCACGCTGGTCTTTTCTCCGCACAAGGCCTCAATATCCAGCTCGGCGATATCGTCGATGCTCTCAAGATAGGGAATGGTCTCCCCGGGAGCGGCGGATTCAGGGTTGGCGGCCATAACGCCGGCGGCGCTGGTGAGGTTGATGTACAAATCCCCCTCCACCAGATTGAGAAGAAGGCTGGCAAGCTGGTCGTTGTCGCCGAATTTCAGCTCCTGCACGGCCACGGTGTCGTTTTCGTTGACGATGGGCACCACGCCCCAGTCCAGCAGATTCATGAAGGTGTTGCGGGCGTTGAGAAAGCGGGTACGACTGCGCAAATCGTCCCGGGTCAGCAGCACCTGCGCGCAGAGCAGCCCCTGAGAGGCAAAGGCGTGTTCATACTCGCGCATGAGACAGCCCTGACCTATGGCTGCGAGCGCCTGCTTGGCGGAAAGCCCCTCCGCCGCCTGCCCGCGGCCGGGAAGCGCCGTGCGCCCTGCGGCCACGGCTCCGGAGCTCACCAGACAGACCCGCCGCCCCTGACGGACCAGCCGGGCAAGCTGCTCCACAAGATTATACAGAACAGAAAGGTGCAGGCCGTCGGCGGTGGTAAGCACCGCACTGCCCACCTTCACCACAAGGGTATGCGCCGAGGCGAGCGTCTTTTCACGGGTATCCATCATTCGCGCGTCCATATCACTTCAATGTCGGGGAATTCCTCATCCACCACCACTTCTTCCTGGTAATGCACGAACGGGTCGTTGAAGTCCAGCTCGTCGCGCAGTTTCCACATGCGCTCCACAAGCTCCTCAATGCCCATGTTCTCGCGGGCGGAAATGAAAAGAATGTCCCTGCCGTCGGCTTCGGCGCGCGCTTTAAGGGCGTCCAGCTCTTCGGGCGTGCGCAGGTCGATTTTGTTCACCACCTCTATCTGACGACGCAGAGCAAGCTCCGGGTCGAAGCGGGAAAGTTCCTCGTTGATGAGGTCGAAACCGGCCCAGGGATTTTCCGACTCCACATCCACATCCTCAACGCTGAGGATATGAACGAGAAAGCGCGTGCGCTCCACATGACGCAGGAAGCGGTCGCCCAGTCCCTGTCCGGCATGAGCCCCTTCGATAAGACCGGGAATGTCGGCAATGACCATGCGGCGGTCGGGGTCGCAGTCGTCGATGAGCACGCCAAGGTTCGGCGTCAGCGTGGTGAAGGGGTAGTCCGCAATCTTGGGGCGCGCAGCCGAAACCCGGGAAAGAAAAGTGGACTTGCCCGCATTGGGAAGCCCCAGAAGTCCGGCGTCCGCCAGAATCTTCAGCTCCAGGCGGAAGGTGCGCTCTTCGCCGGGTTCGCCCTTCTGGGCAAAGCGCGGAGCGCGCATGGTGGAGGACTTGAAGTGCTCGTTGCCCTTGCCGCCGCGGCCGCCCGCCGCAAGCAGCACCGGCTTTTCCGTGTCGGACACGTCGGCAAACAGCACTTCCCCTTCTCCGGTGCGCTCGTAAAGCTGCGTTCCGGCGGGAAGCTCGATGATGAGGTCTTCGCCCTTGTGCCCGTCGCACTGGCTGCCCATGCCGCCCTGCCCGTTCTCCGCCTCGTAAATACGCTTCAGACGAAAATCGTACAGGCTGTAAAGACGATTGGAGGCGCGTGCATACACGTTGCCGCCATCGCCGCCGTTGCCCCCGTCGGGTCCGCCCTTGGCCACGAACTTTTCACGACGGAAGGAAACGCAACCGTTGCCGCCCTTGCCCGCCTTAACCTGAATGGTGGCCTCATCCACAAACTTCATACGCTTTCCTCACGACTGGAACGTTTTGCCGACACTGCCGGAAGCTCCGCCTGTCAGGTACGTTCTCACGACAAGGGCAAGCCCGAAGGCGCGCCCGAAGCAGAGCCCTTCCGCAGGCACGACATGCGCCCGGAAACACGAGGTCGCCGGACCCGACCGGAAGGCTTCTTCCCTGAAAAAACACAAAAGGCGAGAAGAGCCATGGCCCTTCTCGCCCCATACATCATAAACCGAAATCGAGCTTACGCCGCAGCTTCGGCGGGAACGATGCTCACGCGCTTATGCACGCGACGCTTGCGGAAGAACTTTTCGAACTTCACCACGCCGTCGCACTTGGCGAAAAGGGTGTAATCGCGGCCCATGCCGACGTTGGCGCCGGGATAGACCACAGTGCCGAGCTGGCGAACGATGATGTTGCCGGCAAGAACATGCTGGCCGCCGAAGCGCTTCACGCCTCTGCGCTGACCTTCACTGTCACGACCGTTGCGGGAGCTGCCGCCTGCTTTTTTATGTGCCATGATGAAACTCC
>CALUPQ010000010.1 GCA_944322695.1 uncultured Mailhella sp.
CGCCCAGGCGCTCAGCAAGCAGGCCGAAGTGGTGGAATCCGTGCGCACGGGCGTGGCGGACATAGGCGAAGCCACCTTCACCGTGGGCGGCCTCGGCCGCTATCCCTTCCATGAACAGATTCTCAACCTCGTGCGGCCCAGCCTGTGCACCGTGGACGCGGCCAACCTCGTGCGCTCCCTGCACGAAGCCTTCCCCAAGGAAGCCATGCAGGACGTGGAAGGCACGCACCTGCTCTTCGTGGAAGGCCACACCATGGGCATGCTCATCGGCACGCGCGACAAGCCCGTGAAGAGCCTTGAAGACCTCAAGGGCATGAAAATCGGCGTGTCCGGCGGCGGCATCCGTCTGGAACGCGCCCGCGCCCTCGGCGCCACCGTGGTGGGCGTCTCCCTGCCCGACATGTACATGTCCCTGGAAAAGGGCGTCATCGACGGCGCGGTGGTGGACTGCGAAGTGCTCGTCTCCCGCAAGCTCGGCGACATCATCAAGAACCTCACCCTCGTCAACCTCGGCGGTTCGGTGTTCTACTGCGTGATGAACAAGGACACCTACGACAGCATGCCCGAAGACCTCCAGAAAATCATCGACGACGTGTCGCGCGAATACGCGCCCAAGCTGTTCAGCGATTTCTGGAACGACATGCAGTACAACAGCCTTGAACGCTGGCAGAAGGAACAGGGCGGCAAGCTGCACATGCTCTCCGACGCCGACTACGCCAAGGCCGACGCCCTCGCCGAATCCACCTACAACGACTGGCTGGAATTCTCCAAGGACAAGGGGCTTCCCGCCGACGCCATCCTCGCCAAGTTCCGTGAACTGGAAGCGCGCGACATGACCCCCTGGGCCCAGTCCCGCGCCGCCCAGTACGTGGAGAAATAACGTCACCCCGGGCCGGGGGTCCCCCCGGCCCTTCCCCTTTCGTCCCCTGCCGGAGAGACGATTCGCCGAAGCCCCGCGGCCCGAAGCGGACCGTCTCTCCGGACAGGCATACAAACCCGTCCGCCTCTGCCGCCGCGTGTCCCAGGGGCACGCGCCCCCCTGCTCAACGCCCAGGAGTCAGTCATGGCCACATCGCAAGCAAAAACTCTTTCCCTCCAGCCCTCCGGTCTGGCGCCCCTGCGCACGTGCGTCGGCCTTCTGAAGCATCTGGAGACCGTATGCCGCAAAGCCAGCGCTCTCGGCATGCTCTTCTTCCTCATCATGGTCCTCATCACCACGCTGGACGTGGGTCTGCGCTACTTCTTCTCCCGTCCGCTCAGCGGAACCATGGAACTCACCGAGTTCTTCATGGTCATCGTGTTCTTCACGTCCGTGGCCTACGCCCAGTGGACGGGCGGCCACATCGTCATGGACGTGGTCACGGCCAAGCTCAGCAGAAAGACGCAGGACCTTCTTGCCGTGGTCACCACGTTCTGGTCCGTGGCCACCGTGGGCGTCTGTCTCGCGGCCATGATGCGCTACGCCGCCACCTGCGAGCTCTATTCCCCCACGCTCAACCTGCCCGTGGCGCCCTTCGTGTGGTTCGCCTCCGCAGGCTGTCTGCTTCTGCTGCTCACCCTCGTCCACGACTTTCTCGCCGCCATCCTGAAGGCCCACGACAACTACGGCTCCACCCTCACCGTTCTCGCCCTGCTCGCTGCCTTCGCCTCCACCGCCGCCTTCCTCTGGTTCGCCATGAACAGAATGCGCGGCGTGTCCAGCGTGGCCCTCGGCATATGGGGCTGCGCGTTCATGTTCTTCCTGTTCTTCTCCGGAATGCCCGTGGCCTACGCCCTCATGGCCTCGGCCGCCGTGTTCATCTCCAACATGCGCGGCACCACCGCCGCGTGGAACATGCTCGGTCAGTTCTGGTACAACACCGTGGCGAGCTACGACTGGTCGCCGCTCATGTTCTTCCTGCTCATGGGCTACGTGTGCTTCCAGGGCCAGTTCGGACAGGATTTGTACCGTGCGGCCCGCTCCTGGATGGGTCACTGGCGCGGCGGCCTCGCCACCGGCAGCGTCTGCGCCTGCACGGCCTTCGGCGCCGTGGTGGGCGACTCCCTCGCCGGCAGCGTGGCCATGTCCGCCATCGCCCTGCCCGAAATGCGCAAGAGCCAGTACGACGACGCCCTCGCCATCGGCTGCCTCGCCTGCTCGGGCACCATCGGCAGCCTCATTCCGCCTTCCACCACCTTCATCCTCTACGGCGTACTCGCCGAACAGTCCATCGGCGAACTGTTCATCGCGGGCGTCATTCCCGGGCTTCTGTGCATGCTCTGCTTCATCGGCGTCATCGTGGTGTGGGCGCGCATCAATCCCGCGGCCGCCCCGGCCTCGCCCAGAGTCTCGCGCCTTGAAGCCCTCGCCTCCCTGCGCTCCGCCCTGCCCATCATGGCCATCTTCATCCTGGTCATCGGCGGCATCTACGGCGGCATCTTCACCGCCACGGAAGGCGGCGGCGTGGGCGTGTTCGGCATGCTGGCCCTGGCCTACGCGCTGCGCCGCATGACCACGAAGAAGCTCTCCGACGCCCTCAACGAAGCAGGCAAGTTCACCGCCATGTGCTTCGCCCTGCTCGCCGGCGCCAACCTGCTCGGCAACTTCATGACCCTGAGCCGCATTCCCATGGTGCTCGCCAACGCCATCGCAGCCCTCGACATCGCGCCCATGCTGGTCATGCTCGCCATCATCATCGTGCTCTGCTTCCTCGGCTGCTTCATCCCGGCCATTCCGCTCGTGCTCATCTGCGTGCCCATCTTCGTGCCCATCGCCAAGGTGTTCGACTGGAACCTCGTGTGGTTCGGCGTCATCTCCACGCTAATCAAGAACATGGCCTGCATCACCCCGCCCTTCGGCATCAACCTCTTCGTCATGAAGGGCATAGCCGACGTGCCCATCGGCCTCCTGTACAAGGCCTCGCTCCCCTATGTGGTGGGCCTGTTCGTGTGCGTCGGCCTCATCGTGGCCTTCCCGCAGCTCAGCCTGTGGCTGCCTTCCATGATGCACTAAACGCACAGACAAAGGCCGCGGCGGCCTTCCTCCTCAAGACGCCGACAAGCATCCCCGCACGGAACCCTCCGGGCGGGGATGTTCCGTCAGAAGAGGCGGCGAAAACCGGCTTCGTCTCCTTTTTCTGCCGCAGGCCAAGGACAAAGGGCCGCCCCTTCGTCGTGCCGGGGCGTGAACGTTCCCGCGCCCCGGCTCATGCCGGGCGACCGTCCCCCGCCCTTCCGCATGAGCCGAAGAGCCCGCATGCCAAAAGCGGCACGGAGCACAGGAACGACAGGCCTTCCCAAGGCTCTCCCCCTCCATGAACGCCCGAAAGAAACGCCGCCCCTGACGCATCAATCCAAAGAGCGGCACAGGAACATTCCGCCTGCATAAGGCGCGCCTCACGGCCGAAACGCCGCGGCAAAAGCGGACAAGAAGGCGCAGGAGCGCGCCCGGCCCGCGGGACAAAAGAGCCGCCCCGTCTTCACGCCTCCTTCCGACCATCTCTCCTCTTCACGCCTCCTCCCGGTTACGTCTCCTCTTCACGCCTCCTTCAAGCCGCGCCTCCGCCCGGCCACGCAGCCTCCATCCGCATATCCTTCCACTCCTCCTTCCGACTGCGCCTCCCTCAGGCCGCATATCCTTCAATATGAGGCCCCATCCATCCGCATATCCTTTCGTCCACGCCTCCTTCCGCGGATAAAAGAGTCCCCGCACGGAATCTCTCCGTACGGGGACGTTTCATGCTGCACAGGGAACGCCGGCACGCGGCCGGAAGCCGTTACGCGGCGGAGGCGTCCTTTCTGTCATTCCAGGCGTTGAGAGCGAGAAGCGCCACGACGAGCAGCGCGCCGCTCGCCAGCAGGCATACCCAGGGGCTGGAGGACACGAAGCCCGCCACAAGGTAGCCCACGCCGCTGCATACGGCGGCAAGCAGCGCATAGGGAAGCTGCGTGGAAACGTGCTCTATGTGGCTGCAGCCCGCACCGGCGCTGGAAAGGATGGTGGTATCGGAAATGGGGGAGCAGTGGTCGCCGAACACGCTGCCCGCGAGCGTGGCGGAAAGGGCCACCACGAGAAGGTCGGGGCAGACGGCCTGCGCCACGGGCACCACGAGGGGAATGAGAATGCCGAAGGAGCCCCAGGCCGTACCGGTGGAGAAGCTGAGGAAACCGGCGATGACGAAGATGAGGAAGGGCAGCAGGCCGCCAATCATGTTGCCGGTGACCAGCGATTCCACGAACTTGTTGGTCTGCAGCATGTCCTGGCACACGCCGCTGATGCCCCAGGCCAGCACGAGGATGAGGTTGGCGGTGAGCATGGCCTTCATGCCTTCCACGGCGCCGTGCATGAATTCGTTAAGGCTCATGAGGCGGCGGGGCACATACAGAAGAAGCGCCACCACAAGGCCGCCAAAGGAGGCCCACACCAGCGAGGGCGAGGCGTTGCAGTTGCCGAGCGCGGCGCGGAAGTCATGGTAGGCCGGGTCGTCGCCCCAGTAGCCGCCGCTGTACATCATGGCGAGCACGGCGAACACGATGAGCGCGCCTATGGGAATGAGCATGTCGAACACGTTGCCGTTCTTGGTTTCAAGGCCGATGCCCGTCTGCTGGGCGAGGATGCCGAGGTCGCCTTCGGCGGCGCGCTTTTCCGCGGCGCGCATGGGGCCGAAGTCCCACTTGAACATGCACAGAAGCACCACGAGGCCGAGCGACAGCAGCGAATAGAAGTTGTAGGGAATGGCCGCGATGAAGGCGGAAATTTCGCTTTCGAACGCGCCGGTGGACTTCAGGTTGCTGCCCACGGCCGCGGCCCAGCTGGAAATGGGGGCGATGATGCAGATGGGCGCCGCCGTGGCGTCGATGATGTAGGCCAGCTTGGCGCGGGAAATCTTGTAGGTGTCGGTCACGGGCTTCATGACGGTGCCCACGGTGAGGCAGTTGAAATAGTCGTCGATGAAGATGAGACCGCCGAGGCCGCAGGTGGAGAGCATGGCGGTGCGGCGGCTTTTAATGCGCGACGTGGCCCAGCGCCCGTACGCGCGGGAACCGCCCGCCATGGAGATGACATAGACCAGGGCGCCCAGCGCGGAGCAGAACATGATGATGTCGAAGTTGAGGCGCTTGACCATGATGGAGAAGGCCGACTCGATGGTGCCCATGAGCACGAAATCCGCTCCCGTGCCCACGGAATAGATGAAGGTGCCCGTAAGAATGCCGATGAGCAGGGAAGACACCACTTCCTTGGTCAGCAGAGCAAGCACGATGGCCGTCACGGGAGGCAGCAGCGACATCCACCCGGCGTAATAAGGTTCCATAAATTCCCCCTGAAGGATACTCATGTCCCGACGGACATATAAAACAACAACGCGCGGCCTTGCCACGCTCTCATGATGAAAAGCCCGTGAGCGGAAGTACGGAAAGAACCCCCTTTCCCACGCACTCCGCAGGAAGCGTGGACCGAGGCTAGCAGATTATACGGGGCTCTTCAACGTTTTTGGCGGACAAATCTGGGTGTCTGAGGAAAAATATGGAACAAAAAGGGAATAGAAAGGATATTTTTGACAAAAATGTCATCCATTCTCCCTTCTCCGCCCGGAATATTCTTCCTCTTGTCATCCGCCATGTGGCACTTAAAGCCCCCTTCCCTCTTCCCGGGGCCTTCTCATGGAAAAGGACGCGGCAAAAAAAAGCCCCCCGAAAAGAAGGGGGGCTCATGCATACCTGAAGCGCGGTGGGCAGCGGACGAAGGGCACGGCGAGGGCGAACCAGGTCCGAGCCGTCCTCCGAAGCGCGGCTCAGCCGTTCCCGAGAAGGGAAGGCGGGGCGGGGCAAGGAGCGGGCGGGCGGGCTCAGCCGTTCCCGCGCGGGGAAGGCCTGCGGCCGTTCAGAATGCTTTCCACCACATGGTCGGCATAGCGTTCATACACCTTCTCGCCGGTCTCGGCCGTGGCGATGCGGGGGTCGCCGAGGTAGGCCGAAAAAGCCCGGCAGCCGATGAAGTCGTTGCCTGCGGCCAGCCTTTCGGAGAAAAACTCCCCCTCCCAGTTGGGCTCCAGCGTCTGCAGCGTCTCCATGTCCACAAGGTCGGGACGCCGGTTGAGCATGAGCGCGGTCTCGCTTTCCCCGGCATGAATGTCCCATTCGGGATGCTCGCATTGCAGAAGTCCGCCTATGTCGGAGCCGAGCAGCCAGTCGGAAAGTTCCACGTGAAGGCTCGAATCGCGCTTCATGGCCCTGTCCGCCGCCTCCAGCAGGGCCTGCGTATTGCGCGGCTCCGCATGGCCGCACATGAGGATGACGTGCTTGAAGCCCCACTTGCCGAGGCCTGCGCAGATATCCTCCACCACGGCCACCACGGTTTCATACCGCAGCGTGACGTTGCCGAAGAAGCAGTTCACGGCGTCGGCCAGAGCATAGTTCACGGGCGGGGCGATGAGCGTTTCAACGCCGTGCGCGGCGAGCTTTGCGGCGGCCCGTTCACAGACGTCCAGCGCGCTTTCCACGTCGGTTCCCACAGGCAGGTGCAGAGAATGCACTTCCGCAGGGCCTATCGGCAGAAAGGCGATGTCCGTTCTTTGTGCCACGTCCCGAATCTGCCGCGTGTTCATCTCATACATATAATTCAGCTTCATGTTTACTCCCCGCGTTACGGCGTTGAACGGCACAAAGAGAACGCCGTCTTCCGGCAAGGCGTTTCTTCGCATGTCCCCGGAAAAAGAGGGACGCCTTCCCGAGTCTAGCCGACACGAAACATCGCGTCAAGAAGCACCGCGAAAGACATGAGACCACGGCGCAGGCCGTACCGGACGGCGCACGTCCCTTCCTCTGCGGAACGACCTCCGGACTTCTGCCCGCATCCGGGCTTGCCGGGCAACATTCCCGGAGCGGCCCCGCACGGGAGGACTGCTGCCTTCCGCCCGTGCCCTCCTCACCGCGCCCTCATCCGTATGCCTGCCGACACGAGCATTTTCTGTTGAATTTAGTCCACGAGTCGTCGCCCGCATCCGTACGCCTGCCGACACGAGTCCGGAGCCTTTACACAAGAAAGGCCGGGAAAACCCGGCCGGAACGGAAAAGGGAGAAGGACGCCCCTCCCCCTTTCCTGCCTTGACGACTCTACTCCGCTTCGCCGCGGAGCTTCAGCTGCTCCTTGACGTAGTTGACCATGCCGCCCTTGTCGATGAGGGTCTGCATCATGGGAGAAAGCGGAGGAATGCGGATTTCCGCGCCGTTGTCGAGGTCGCGGATGAGGCCGTTCTCGGGGCTGATTTCCAGCCTGTCGCCGTCGCCAATCTTTTCCACCTCGTCGCCCACTTCAAGGAGCATGAGGCCCATGTTGAAGGCGTTGCGGTAGAAGATGCGGGCGAAGCTGTGGGCGACCACGGCGCGGATGCCCGCGCCGATGATGGCGAGCGGCGCGTGCTCGCGGGAGGAGCCGCAGCCGAAGTTGCGGTCCGCCACGATGATGTCGCCTTCCTGCACGCGCTTCACCCAGCCCGGTTCCAGGCCTTCCATGCAGGCTTCGCCGAGCTTGCGGGTATCGGTGGTGACGAGGAAGCGGGCCGGGATGATGGCGTCGGTATCAATATGCGCGCCGACCTTGTGGACTTTTCCGGTAAAGGACATGGAATGACTCCTGTTGACCCCGGTTTCGCGCGGGGGAGCGGAAGAATATCTTCACAGAACATGATTCGTTTCGGAAACGGGGGACGGCCTTGCCCGGCGGGACGAAGGCCTCCGGGCCGAAGCTGGCCGGCCCCGTGCCGCGCAGACGCGCCTCCCTTCGGGGCGGGCGCTTCCGCACGGAGGGGAAGGCGCATGGCCGGGCCTTTCCGCCCTGGGCGCTCCCGGCCGCGGGCCGGGCGTTTCTCCGGCGGCACGGCTTTCACCGCATCGGGCCGCCCCGGAGCGGCTTGACGCGCAGGGCCTTGCGGCAAAAGCCCCGGGCCCCGGCAAGTTGCCCCGCCGCCTTTCAACGGACGCGGGGACGCCCCCGGGAAAAGGCACGCTTTCGCGCCCTTCTCCACTTTCCGAAAGCCGTATTACAGCGCGTCGGGCCCGGTGATGACGCCGGTGACGGCGGAAGCGGCCGCCACGCAGGGGCTTGAGAGATAGAGCTCGGACTCAAGGCTGCCCATGCGGCCGCGGAAATTGCGGTTCGAGGTGGAGATGCAGCGCTCGCCGTCGCCAAGAACGCCCATGTAGCCGCCGAGGCAGGGACCGCAGGTGGGCGTGCTGATGACACAGCCCGCGTCGGAGAACACTTCGAAGAGCCCTTCGTCCATGGCCTGACGCCACACCGCGGGCGTGGCGGGAATGACGATGCAGCGCACGCCCCTGGCCACCTTGCGGCCGCGCAGCACTTCGGCGGCGTCGCGCATGTCGGAAATGCGGCCGTTGGTGCAGGAGTCGATGACCACCTGGTCCACGGTCACGTCGGAAAGTTCGGACACGGGACGGGTGTTTTCCGGCAGGTGCGGGCAGGCGACCACGGGCTCCATGCCCGTCACGTCCATGGTGACCACGCGCTCATATTCCGCGCCTTCGTCGGCCGAAAGGAACATGGGGTCGCTCGTGCCGTGGGCGCGGCAGTATTCGGCGGTCAAATCGTCGGAGGGGAAGAGGCCGCACTTGCCGCCCGCCTCGATGGCCATGTTGGCCATGCAGAGCCGGCCTTCGACGTCCACGTCCTTCAGGGCGGAACCGCCGAATTCCAGCGCGCGGTAGAGCGCGCCGTCCACGCCGATTTCGCCGATGAGACGCAAAATGAGGTCCTTGCCGCGAATCCAGCGGGGCATGGAGCCTTCGATGTTCACGCGGATGGTGGAAGGAACCTTGAACCACAGTCTGCCGAGCACCATGCCGCAGGCGATGTCCGTGGAGCCGAGGCCCGTTGAGAACGCGCCGATGCCTCCGTAGGTGCAGGTGTGGCTGTCCGCGCCGATGACGAGGTCGCCGGGCTTCACCAGTCCCTTTTCCGGCAGAAGCGCGTGTTCCACGCCCGCGCAGCCGCCTTCGTAGTAATGGGTGATGCCCATTTCCCTGGCAAAGTTCCGGGACACGATGACCTGATTGGCCGAGGCTATGTCCTTCTGGGGCGTGTAGTGGTCCATCACCAGAAACACGCGGTCCCTGTCGAACACCTTCTTCGCGCCCATGGCGCGGAAGGACTTGATGGCGAGGGGACCGGTGATGTCGTTGGCGAGCACGCCGGAAAGGGAGCATTCCACAATCTGTCCCGGTTCGCGGACCTCTTCGTCGGTGTGCATCTGAAGAATTTTCTGGGCAAGCGTCATTGCCATGGTTCCATCTCCGAAAAAAAATCTGAAGCCGTGCGGCCTTCCTCATCGGAAGAGGGGGAAGCGCAAGGCGCTCCCGCACCCGGGCACGGCCGGGGGCTGCGGCCGCTTCATCCCGCATGCGCGGGCGGCGGCCGCCGAAAACAGTCCGGGCCGCGTGAGCACGCCTTTCCCGCACTCGCGGGAGCGCTCACGGGGCGTCCGTCTTCCGCGGTGTTTCCGCGAAAGAGAGGCCGGGCGAGGGCCCGGCCCCAAATGCTAGTCCACAGGGTTCTGCTTGTAGCTGATGACGTCCTTTTCCTTGTGCTCGAGGCGGTTCAGGGCGTCCACGTACGCCTTGGCGCTGGCCACGATGATGTCGAGGTCGGAACCGCGGCCCGTGGCGGAGTACTTGCCGTCGCGCAGGTGCACGGAGACTTCGCCCTGGGCGTCCGTGCCGCCGGTGATGGCGTTCACGGAGAACTTCTCAAGCTCGGCGCTCGTGCCGCAAATCTGGGAAATGACGTTGAAGGCCGCGTCGATGGGGCCGACGCCGAAGCCGGCAAGGCGCACTTCCTCGTCGTGGTCCTGCATGACCACGGCCGCGGTGGTGGGCATGGTGGAGCCCATGGTGGTCTGCACGCAGATGTTGCTCAGGCGGAAGCGGTCCGGAATGCGCATGCGGTACACTTCGGAGAAGACCAGGGCTTCGAGGTCCTCGTCGTGGATGCGGGCCTTCTTGTCCGCAAGTTCCTTCATGGCCGCGAACACGGCGTTGACCTGGTCCGTGTCGAGGCTGTAGCCGAGTTCCTCGAGGCGGGTGCGCACGGCGTTGCGGCCGGAGTGCTTGCCGATGACGATGTCCGTGGACTTGCGGCCCACGGCCTGCGGCGTCATGATTTCGTAGGTGTTGCGGTTCTTGAGCATGCCGTCCTGATGGATGCCGGACTCGTGGGCGAAGGCGTTGCTGCCGATGATGGCCTTGTTGGCCGGGATGGGACGGCCGATGATGAGCGAGAGCAGATGGCAGGAAGGATAAATCTGCTCGGTGACGATGGAGCATTCCACGCCGTAGTATTCGGGGCGGAGCTTCAGGGCCATGACGAATTCCTCGAGGGAGGCGTTGCCCGCCCTCTCGCCGATGCCGCTCAGGCAGAGTTCCGCCTGACGCGCGCCGTTCTTCACGGCGGAAAGGCTGTTGGCCACGGCAAGGCCGAGGTCGTCGTGGCAGTGCACGCTGAAGATGGCCCTGTCGGCGTTGGGCACGTTCTCGATGAGGTAGCGGATGAGCGCGCCGAATTCGTCGGGCTGGGCGAAGCCCACGGTGTCGGGGATGTTGATGGTGGTGGCGCCCGCCTCGATGGCGGCGGTCACGATGCGCACGAGAAAATCACGGTCGGAACGGGAGGCGTCCTCGGCGGAGAATTCCACGTTGGAAGTGTAGGACGCGGCGCGCTTCACCGCGGCCACGGCAAGTTCCACCACTTCGTCGGGGGTCTTGCGCAGCTTGTATTCCATGTGGATGGGAGAGGTGGCGATGAAGGTGTGGATGCGCGGATGGCGGGCGAACTTCACGGCCTCCCAGGCGCGGTCGATATCCTTGAAATTGGCGCGGGCAAGACCGGCCACCTGCGCGTTCTCCACGCTCTGGGCAATGGCCTTCACGGCCTCGAAGTCGCCTTCGCTGGCCGC
>CALUPQ010000011.1 GCA_944322695.1 uncultured Mailhella sp.
CATTCGTCGAAAAGCAGCGAGGAATCCCACGGGATGTCCTGAAGCGTGGCCAGAAGCGCGAAAATGAAGTAATGCACGCAGGAGAGCGCCATGCCGAACAGCGTGACGAAAAGAAAGCCCGTGCCCTGCAGAAGCCCGCAGCCCACATAGAAGGCGATGGCCGCCAGCGCATACCACAGCAGCGTGCCGCCGAAGGCCATGCTGCCCATGCCCTCCTGCACCAGCACGAAGAAGGCTCCCACGGCCAGCACCTGACTTATCCGCCGCTCCTGCAGCGCAAGAATGAAGCCGGGCAGAAGAAAGTCCAGTCCGGGCATGAGGGCCTGAAGAGCTATGCCGACGAAGGCGTAGCAGAGCCACCAGCCGGCGCTCGCCCAGCTCATGCGCCGCCTCCTCCCTGCTGCGCGTCCGGCTCTTCGGGCTTTTCCAGAAGCGGGGTGCGGCGGGTATAGACGGCGTCGGTCTCGGGCGTGATGAAGTCCGCCGGGCGCTGAAGCAGAAACACTTCCTCAAGGCTGTGGAAATCCACCAGCGGTTCGGCCTGAATTTCCAGCACGGAAGCGCCGGAGCGGGAAGCCCCGCCCGTGGATATGGCCGTCACGCGCGCCACGGGTATGCCCTTGGGAAAGCAGGAATCCACGCCGGACGTGACCAGAAGCTCGCCCACGCGCACGGGCGCGTTCTGACGCACGAAACGAAGCTCCAGCGGAAGCCCCGGGCCGCCGCCGGAAAGCATGCCCTGCACGCGGCCTTCGGACGTGACGACCGCCACGCGCGAACCCGTGTCGGTGAGAAGAAGCGCCACGGACGTGCTCGGCCCGGCCTTGAGCACCCGGCCCACCACGCCTTCCCAGGAGGTGACGGGCGTGCCCGGCGCGGCGCCGTTCATGTAGCCGCTCGAAAGCATGACCGTGGAGAGTGCGGCCCCCGGCCCCATGCGCCAGGCCAGCACGCGGCTCGCCCGCGCCTGCCACGAGGCCGGATATTCCAGATGCATGAGGCGGCGCAGCCTTTCAAGCTCGGCCGCGTCCTCAAAGGTGCCTGCAAGGCGCTGCTCAAGCACGCGCAGCCGCGCCTTCAGCTCGTCGTTCTCGCGGCGCACGTCGCGCAAGTCCACGTAGTTGTTCCAGACGCCGGAAACCGTGTCCTCCACCATGGTGAGCCCGCGCATGATGCCGCCCGTGAACTCCAGTCCCACGGAAGCGCACAGCCTGTCCAGCTGCCCCGTGCGCTGGTTCCAGGTGTAAATGCCCAGAAACATGAGCAGCGTGCAGATGATGAGAAGGATGATGCGGCGGGGCAGCAAGGCAACTCCTGCATTCGGTCACGGCACTCCCGTGCCGGAAGAAGACTGCGGCGCAAGGCCGACGAAAACGCGGGTCTCCGGCAAAAAGGCCCGGGCAGCCGGGGTTCGGAAAAGCCGCGCCCCGGAAAAACGGAAACGTTCCGGCCTTCCGGCAGGCACGGCGGATGCGGCCCACCCTGTGGCAAGCTCCTGCGAAGCTCTCCGGCATGAGGCCCGAAAGCGGCCTCCGGACATTCCCTCGACAGGTGGCCCGGGAACAATCCCGGCAAGCGCCCCCGGCCACTCCTCCGGCGAACTCCCCCGGGAATTCCCAAGATGGGCCCGAAAAGCGGCCCCGGGAAAGCCACGGCACTTCTCCAGAAAGCGCCCCGGAATCCTCCCGGATGAGGCCTCCGGAAAAACCGGAATTCCTCCGGCAACCTCCCCGGAATTTTCCCCGGCAGAAAGCCCGAAAAAACTGTCTTCCCCCGGACATTCCCCGGAAAAGCCTCCGGACACCCTCCGGCGAACGCCCCGGAAACGCTCCGCCAGCGGACGCCGCCAAGGCTCGAAAACACCGGAAAACAGCTCGCGGCAACGCTCCGGCGGGACTTCAGAGCCTGACGAAAGCCTCCGCGTTCGGCGCATCGCCCATCGTCCGGCGCTTGCCTTGCGCGGTGAACGTCGCTTTCCGTGCCCGGCACTTGCCTTGCCCAGCGCCTGGCGCTTTCGTGCGCGGCGGACGGCGCGGACAAAACCTTGCGGGACGCCGCGGCACTCCCACCGCAGGTCGGGAGCCTGGCTCGGCCGCTCTTTTGCGTCAGACGGGTTCTGTGTTCCGGCGCGTTCGCGTCTCGCAGCGCCTGCCCTTCCGCGGGAAAACGGCTCCGGAACTCGCAGGGCCGCGGCCGAAAAACGCATCTCCCGGCATCTTCGCCCGGTGGAAAACGCATCGCCCGGCACTTCGCCCGGTGGAAAACGCATCGCCCGGACTTCGCCCGGTGGAAAACGCATCGCCCGGCACTTCGCCGGCGGAAAACGAAGCCCTCGCCCCCGCCCGTCCGGCGCGGGCGACGCCGCAAAGACGCCGCCCGTTCGCCTGCAAACTAGTCGATGCACACCTCGCGCATGGTGCGCATGTTGTCGAGCGCAATGCCCGTGCCCATGACCACGGTGGCGAGCGGGTCGTCCACGCTGAAGATGGGCAGAGACGTGTCCTCGCGCAGAAGCTGGTCCAGACCGCGCAGCAGCGCGCCGCCGCCCGTGAGCACGATGCCGCGCTCCACCACGTCGGCCGCAAGTTCCGGCGGCGTCTGCTCCAGAGCCTGACGCACGGCCTGCACGATGGCGTCCACCTGCTCGGCTATGGCCTTGCGCACTTCTTCGGAGGTGATGATGATGGTCTGCGGAATGCCGGTGACAAGGTCGCGGCCCTTGACCTCGATTTCCTTCTCTTCCTCCATGGGATAGGCGGAAGCAATCTGAATCTTGATTTCCTCGGCCGTGGATTCGCCGATGAGCATGTTGTACTTGCGCTTCACGTGGCGCAGAATGGCTTCGTCCATCTTGTCGCCGCCCACGCGCACGGAACGCGAATACACGATGCCCGAAAGGGAAATCACCGCCACTTCCGTGGTGCCGCCGCCGATGTCCACCACCATGTTCGCCGTGGGCTCCTGAATCGGCAGATTCGCGCCGATGGCCGCCGCCATGGGCTCCTCGATGAGGAACACCTCGCGCGCGCCCGCGCTCAGCGCCGATTCCTTCACCGCGCGCTTCTCCACCTGCGTGATGCCCGTGGGCACGCAAATCATGATGCGCGGACGCACCAGTCGACGCTGATTGTGCACCTTGGAAATGAAATAGCGCAGCATCGCTTCCGTCACTTCGAAGTCCGCAATCACGCCGTCCTTCATGGGACGAATGGCGCGGATGTTGCCCGGCGCGCGGCCCAGCATCCTCTTGGCTTCGGAGCCCACCGCCAGCACCTGATTGTTGCCGCGGTTGTCCTTCTTCACCGCCACCACCGAAGGCTCGCGCAGAACGATGCCCTGCCCCTTCACATAGACGCACGTGTTCGCCGTGCCGAGGTCGATGGCGAGGTCGTTGGAAAAAATACCCAGTATGATATCGAAAATCTTGGCCATGAGTTGTCCAGCAATGATGAAATGATGGTGTGGCCCAGCACACGGAACGGCGAACCGCAAACGCCGCCCCCGAAACCGTACCTGAACCGGAGGGGAAAAAGTTTCCCATCGCTCCCCCCTCTTGTCAATCCTTTTTTCCTTACATTCCCCACAGCCTCAACTGCTCCGACTGACCCCGAAAGGCAGGAAAGGCATGCGGGGCTTGTCCCGACTTGTCGGGGCTCCGCTCCGGCCCCGGAAAGGCATGCGGGGAGACCCCGCACCCCCGAAAGGCAGTTTTCGGGGGGAATGATTCCCCCCGAGCCCCCTCGGTTCCGCCTTGCGGCTTCGCCGCGCGGCGGCCGCAGGCAGGCGGAAGGCAGGCGAACATCGTTCCTGTTTCGGAAGCGCCTCAACAGGCACGGCCGGAACCTTCATTCCCCGTTTCACGGCACTCTCATGAGGCGAAGCACTCCGGCAGAACCGGCGGGCTGTCCCCGGTCTTCGGCGCGTTCAGGCACGGGCAAGTCCGGACGGGACGTGTTCTGCCCGGCCGTCTCGTGGCACGCACGCAGAGCAGGCGTGCGCTGCCGCGCCCGCCTGCGGTGGCCGACACCTGTCCGGCCTTCGCCGGAGCAGGCGTGCTGATGGAAGGAATGACAAGATATTGGGGCCGTTGTGACGCAAAAGTCTGCCGTGGCATCGTGGAAGTTCGACCCTCAAAGCTGTCAAAAAAACTCGAAGGTCCGGCCTCGTGTCATGGTATTTTTGGGGAAACGCCGTCGGAAAAACAGGCGCGAAAGTCCGGCCTGCATCGTGACAGGTCAGACAGTCTCGCCTTCAAAAAGGCCCGAGCTCGGGCGCCGTGCCGCAACGAATCGGAAAAGCACGGCTTGTCTCATTTAAAAGGATTGTTCTCCGGGCAGTCGCAGAATTTTCCCTGCCACCAGTCATTATAGGAAAGGACGGCGTCAATCATGTCGAGGGTTTCGCGTTTCTGCGCGGCCCAGTCCGGCGCGGCGAGTTCGTTGGGCGCGGGGTCGGCGCAGAGGCGATGGACCACCACGGAGGACGGCAGAAGCGTCAGGGCGCGGGCGGCAAGGGAGGCGTACTCCTCCTGCTCAAGGGGACGCAAAGAGCCTTCGCGCCATGCCCGTTCCACGGCCGTGCCCTTGGGAAAATAGAGATTATGGAGCTTGATGCCCGCCAGGGGCAGCGCGGCAAGGCGGCGCACGGAATCAAGAAAATCCTCCCCGCTCTCGCCGGGAAGACCGGCCATGAGGTGGGCGCACACCTTCACGCCGAAGCGCGCGGCAAGGCGCAGGGCCGTTTCCGTATCTTTTGCGGTATGGCCGCGGTTGATGCGACCGAGCGTGGCGTCGCTCATGCTCTGCACGCCGACGTCGAGCCAGAACTCCCGCCACGGCTGCGCGGCCATGAGCGCCATTTTCTCCTCGTCCACGCAGTCCGGCCGCGTGCCGATGCACGCCCCCGCAAGCCCGGGCAGGGAAGAAAGCTCCGAAAGCAGCGCCGCCAGACGCGAGGCGGGCCCGTAAGTATTGGTGAACGACTGCACGTAGCCCAGAAAGAGCCGCGTGTTTCGAAGCCGCGGCATGGCCGCATAGCGCGCCCGCCACCGTTCCCACTGCTGCGCCAGACTTCCCAGCGAGCAGCCCGGACCGGAACCTTCCGCATTGCAGAACACGCATCCGCCGAAACTCAGCGTTCCGTCCCGGTTCGGACAGGTGGAACCCGCATCCAGCGTAATCTTCTGCACCTTCTCCCCGAACACGTCCCGCAGGTGCGCATCCAGACTCCGATACCTTCTCCCCTGCATACCTGCCTCACCTTTTTCCCGTCCGAGTCACACGAACCTCACCCCGAACACCCTGGACATAAAATCTGCACGACTCCCGTTTGCCTTTCCTCTGCCGACACCTTGCGGCCGGTTACAGCCACCGAACCGAAAGCGCAAAAGAGGTCGACAGCCCGAAACCATGAAATACGAAAAAATCGAGCGCTAAAAACCCCGCCCCTGAAAAAAACGCCATGTCCCGGGTCGGAAGACGACCTTCATGACACAAGACCGAACCTTCGCATCACTTTATCCTCCAAAACGCCGTGACACAACGGCGGGCCCTTGCGTCACTGCTCCCCCACCATCTTGAAACTCCTTCCATTAACACCTCTGTTTCGGCGCGGCCGAAACAGAGGTCGGCCACCGCGGGTGGGCGCAGCCGCGCACACCCGCACTGAGAGCGCGCCACGGTGCGACCTGACCAAAACGCACAGCCTCTGCCGAACCTTCCGCCTGCCGAAGGCCGCCGCGCGGCGAAGCCGCAAGGCGGAACCGAGGGGGCTCGGGGGGAATCATTCCCCCCGAAAACTGCCTTTCCGGGCCCGGGGCAGCGCCCCGATAATTCGGGACAAGCCCCGCTGCCTTTTCCCGTCCCTCCGCCCTCCCCCTCGCAGGCATTGCCTGTTCGGAGGCAGCGGCCCGCTGCCTTTCCTACTCTTCCGGGGGCGTCGGGAGGGGCGGAGCGTTTTTGGCGCGTTCGGGCTCAAGGCGGGGCAGGCGGCTCATGACTTCGCACTGAAGCATGCGCAGGCGCTTGCCGGACTCGGCGCCGCGGTTCCGCCACTCTTCGGGGAGGCGGACGGCGCGTATGGCGGCGAGGTCGCGGGAGGCTATGGGTTCCCAGTTCCAGCCGCCGTCGGCGCCGGCGAGGACCCAGAAGTCGTGAAAGATGCGGGCCTCGTGGAGCTTGAGGAGCATGTCGCGCCTGGTACCGGCGCGCAGGGAGCCGTACATGCCGCCCTTCATGTGCAGGACGGTGGCGGTGACGGCGGCGCGGACGTGGCGGGACGGGACGCGAAGGCGAGCGCCCAGGGACTTGACGAGTTCGGTCCCCTTGAGTTCGTGCCCGTAGTGATGGGGCAGGATGGCGGCGTCGGTACGGATTTTGCCGAGGTCGTGACAGAGGGCCATCCAGACGGCGAGGGGGTGTCCGGCGCAGCGGTCCATGACTTCGAGGGTATGGTCGAGCACGGAGTTGTCGTGCCAGGGGCTGGGCCCGGCGGGGATATGGGAGGCCGGGGAAAGTTCCTCGAACCAGGGGGAGAGGCAGTCCGTTTCCCGCAGGATGGAGAAAAAGCGCGAGGGAGCCGGGGCTTCGAGGGCGCGCAGCATTTCGCGGCCCACCCTTTCGGCGGACAGGGCGGCCACGGCCCCGCGGCGGGAGGAGGCGAAATGGCGCATGGCGAGGAGGGTTTCCGGCTCCACGGTCCATTCCGGCAGGAACGCGGCGAAGCGGGCCGTGCGGAAGAGGCGCAAAGGGTCGGCCTCGAAGGAGGAAGGCGAAGCGACGCGCAGCGTTTTTTCCCGCACGTCCTTCAAAAAGGCGGGATGGGAGAAGAAGCGGCCTTCGGCGTCGAAGGCGACGGCGTTCAGGGTCAAATCGCGCGAGAGCATGTCGGACGCGACGTCGCCCTCAAGGGGCGTGAACTCGTCCGGCCCCACCAGCCAGATGTCGGGGCTGCGGCCCGTATTGCGCGCTTTGGGGAAGCGCTGTAGAAAGGACTCTTCGCCGCCGGAAAAGGAAATGTCCACATCGTGGACGGGTCGCCCGAGCAGAAGGTCGCGCACGGCGCCGCCCACCACAAACCATTCAGTCATGCCTGTCCCCGGCCGCGGGCGGTCTGCCGCGGCCAGCCCTTCGCGGGGAAGGGGATAAGGTTCACCGTTTTTCGCCGGACGCCTGCGCGACCGGCCAGCCCTTGAGGAAACGCCATGCACGAATCCGCCGTCATCCGCCTGCTGCATGAGGGACTGCCGCCCATCGGGGAGCAGGAGCCCACGGCCCTGCCCTTTACGCCGGAGGCTCTCGACGCCTCGCCGCTCGCAGTGCCCGCCGACGGCGCTCTCTGGGAGGAGCGGGAGGAAAACGGCCTGCGCTGGCTGGAGAAGCCCGCGCACGGGCTGCGCGCGCCAGTGTACATCACGGGGCCTGCCACCTCAACCCTCGACGTGGCGAGAATTCTTGTGGAAAAGGGGCTCTTTCCGGAATGGGCCTCGGCGCTCTCCCTTTCGCAGAGCGCGGGACGCGGTCAGATGCGCCGGGCATGGAGCTCGCCTTCCGGCAACCTCTACTCCGCGCTGCGCCTGCCCTCTTCCGCGCCCTTCGACTCCTTCGCGGCCGCGCCCGCCTGCGGCGCGCTGGTGGCGGAAGGCCTCTCGCGCGAGCGCTGCCCGGTCATGCTCAAGTGGCCCAACGACCTGCTTCAGGCCGCGGACACGTTTTCCCCGCCCGTCATGCCCGGCCGCGAGGACTGCCGCAAGGTGGGCGGCATGCTGCTCGAGGAACGGCGCGGCGCGCTCATTGCGGGCATAGGACTGAATCTCGTCTCCTGCCCGCCCACGTCAAGCCTGCGTGATAACTACGCTTTCTCCGCCGGCGTGCTCTGCCGGGAGGACGGTCTTCCGCTCCTTGGGAACGCCTTGGAAAACGGCAAGAAAAACAAGGACATCGTGACTATTTTCACGCTCTGGAAGCGACTTGCGGACGCCATGTTTTCCTGCTATGCAAACGAGAAGGCCCCCGAACCGTGGTGGCCCGCGCTGGCGTTGCGGCGCCTCGCCTTCCGAGGTTGTCACGTCACGCTTGCGGATGCCTGCCCGGAGAAAGAAACCACGGTCAGAATCCCCTGTGAGGGCGTTGTGGAAGGCGTGACGGCATCCGGCGCGCTTTGCCTCAGTACAGCATACGGAACGGCAACGTTTCTGGGCGGTTCCCTTCTCCCCGCAAAAGAAGCGGACTCGAACGACGTGTTTCCTTCCCCGGAGTAGATATGTCTGCAAAAACCATGGAACAGATTCAGGCCGAGCTCAAGGGCAAGGCCATACTAGTGGCCAACCGCGGCATACCCGCACGGCGTATCTGCCGCGCCATACGCGAGCGCTTCGGCGCCGTGGCCGTGATGACCGCGACGGACGTGGACAAGACCTCCCCCGCGGCCTCCGCCGCGCAGGAGCTCATGCTTCTCGGCCCGAACCCCACCGCCTATCTCGACCTCGACCTCATCATCAGCAAGGCCAAGGCCCGCGGCATCGTGGGCATTCATCCCGGCTGGGGCTTCGCCTCGGAAGACGACAGCTTCCCGCGCAAGTGCGCCGAATCGGGCATCACCTTCATCGGCTCCACCTGCGAGTCCATGAACCTGCTCGGCAACAAGGTGCAGGCGCGCAACCTCGCCATGAAAATCGGCGTGCCCGTGGTGCCCGGCTCCGACGGCGCCGTGGACATCGAAGGCGCGCGCAAAATCATCAAGAAAATCGGCCTGCCCGTCATGCTCAAGGCCGAAGGCGGGGGCGGCGGCCGCGGCATCTTCGTCATCCGCACCATGCAGGAGCTGGAAGACGCCTTCGTGAAGGCCTCCACCATGGCCGAAGCCTCCTTCGGCAACCCGCGCCTTTTCGTGGAGCGCTACCTCGAACACGTGCGCCACATCGAAATCCAGGTCATCGCGGACATGTACGGCAACGTGTTCGCCTTCGACGAGCGCGACTGCACCGTGCAGCGCAACCATCAGAAGCTCGTGGAAATCACGCCTTCGCCCTGGCCCGGCATGACCGAAAAGCTGCGCGAACAGCTCAAGGAATACGCCCGCGCCCTGGTCAAGGCCGTGAACTACTACTCCGTGGCCACGGTGGAATTTCTCGTCACGCAGGACGGCACGCCCTACATGATTGAGGTCAACACCCGCCTGCAGGTCGAACACGGCATCACCGAAAGCCGCTACGGCATCGACCTCGTGGGCGCGCAGATTGCCATCGCCTTCGGCGCGAAGCTCCCCTTCGACGAAGAGAACACCAGGCCCCAGAACTGGGCCATGCAGGTGCGCATCAACTGCGAAGACCCGCAGAACAACTTCACGCCCAACTGCGGCCGCGTGGTGCGCTACGAATCCCCCGGCGGCCCCGGCATCCGCATCGACTCCATCCTCTGCGCCGGTTACGACTTCCCCTCCAACTACGACTCCGCGGGCGCGCTTCTCATCGCCTTCGGCAAGAGCTGGGAGCGCATCCTGAGCGTCATGGACCGCGCGCTTGAGGAATACACCATTTCCGGCATCAAGACGACCATTCCCTTCTACCGCCACATCCTGCAGAACGAACAGTTCCGCTCCGCGAAGTTCGACACCAACTTCGTGGCCAGCACGCCCGAACTCTTCGACTATCAGGACCTCGCGCCCGAAGGCGAACGCCTGAGCCATCTGGTGGCGGAAATCACCGCCCGCGGCTACAACCCCTACGTGCAGCTCGGAGCCTACCGCTCCGCGGACACCCCGCGCCTGCCCGCCTTCGAGCCCGTGCTTCCGCACATCTCCGGGGCCGACCGCTACGCGCCGAGCCCCTACCCGCACGAACGCAATCAGCTGCTGGAATTTCTGCGCGACTCCAAGGCCGTGCACTTCACCGACACCACCACCCGCGACATGACGCAGTCCAACACTGGCAACCGCTTCCGCCTTGCCGAGGACGCGCTCATCGGTCCGTATCTCGATTCGTGCAACTTCTTCTCGCTGGAAAACGGCGGCGGCGCGCACTTCCACGTGGCCATGATGGCCAACATGACCTACCCCTTCTCCGAGGCGCAGGCGTGGAATCAGTTCGCTCCGAAAACGCTCAAGCAGCTGCTCGTGCGCTCCACCAACGTGCTCGGCTACACCCCGCAGCCGCGCAATCTCATGAACATCACCGGCGAGATGATTTGCGACAACTACCAGATTATCCGCTGCTTCGACTTCCTGAACGACATGCGCAACATGCGCCCGCTCGCCGAGGTCGTGCTCTCGCGCAACGACGTGGTCTTCGAGCCCGCCCTGTCCATCTCCGTGGCCAAGGGCTTCGACGTGGACCACTACCTCGACGTGACGGCCGCCACCCTCGACATGGTGGGCAGCATCGCCGGCTGCAACCAGAAGGACGCCTCGCGCATGATTATCCTCGGCCTGAAGGACATGGCCGGCATCTGCTCGCCCACCTTCATCGCCAACCTGACCACCGCCATCAGAAAGCGCGGGCCCGACCTCGTGCTGCACTACCACCGCCACGCCACGGACGGCCTGTTCGTGCCCGCCGTGGGCGCGGCCGCCAAGGCCGGCGTGCAGATTGTGGATACCGGCCTCGGCGCGAGCGTGCGCACCTACGGTCAGGGCGATTTGCTCGCCACCGTGGCCTACATGGAAGGCGAACTCGGCCTCAAGACCATGATTAACAAGGACATGGTCACCCAGGCCAACTTCGTGCTCAAGCAGATTATGCCCTTCTACGACCGCTACTGCTCGCCCTACTTCCAGGGCACGGACTACAACGCCGTGTACCACTGCATGCCCGGCGGCGCGACCTCCTCTTCGCAGGAAGGCGCCATGAAGCAGGGCTACATCCAGCTTCTGCCCCACATGCTGCGCTTCCTCGCCGCCATCCGGCAGATTGTGCGCTACCACGACGTGACGCCCGCCGCCCAGATTACCTGGAACACCGCCTTCCTCGCCGTGACCAACGCCTACAAGCGCAGCGGCGAAAAGGGCGTGCAGGAACTCATCCGCGTGGCCGAACTCGCCGCCGTGACGCCCGAGGAACACGTGGACGACATCCTGCGCGAGCAGCGCCTCGACATCTACCGCGACTGCAACGACGCCTTCAGGAACCTCCTGCTCGGCAAGTTCGGTCGTCTCCCCCTCGGCTTCCCCGAAGACTGGGTCTATGAGAGCGCCTTCGGCCCCTCCGCCTACCGCTCCGCGCTGGCCTCCCGCACCGAGGATTCTCCCCTCGACCACCTGAAGGACGTGAACGTGGAAGCCGAAGCCAAGGCCTGCACGGACATCCTCAAGCGCGCGCCCAACGACGAAGAGCTGGTCATGTACCTGAACCACCCCGGCGACGCCATCAAGACCATGCAGTTCGTGAAGAAGTACGGCGACCCCAACCGCCTGCCCCTGCACGTCTGGTTCGAAGGCCTGAAGCAGGGTCAGGAACTCCAGTTCACGGACTCCAGCGGCAAGCCGCACAAGATGACCATCTTCCGCGTCAGCCCCGTGACGGACCACGGCACCGTCACCGTGCGCTACAGCTTCGACTCCATCATCATCAGCCATGAAGTCAAGGTGGCCGAAGGCCGCATGACCGCAGCCGACACCACCATGGCCGACGAGAACAACATCTACCACGTGCCCGCCCCCTCCAACGGCGACCTCTGGGTCGTGTATGTGAAGCCCGGCGACATCGTGAAGGCCGGAGACGAGCTGTTCAACATCTCCATCATGAAGCAGGAAAAGGCCGTGCTCGCCCCCATCGACGGCATCGTCAAGCGCGTGCTCAAGACGGCGGACTACCAGACCACCCGCAAGATGCTGCCTGTCCGCGAAGGCGAACTCATCGTGGAACTCGGCCCCTGCCCCACCGTCTGCGCCAACCCCGAATGCGGCAAGCCCCTGCCCTCCGCCGCCATGCACTACTGCCCGTGGTGCGGCTGCCCCGTGGACAACAAGACGGAACAGGAATAACCCGCTGACATAACGCAATGACGCAACACAAAGGGCGCCTGAAAGGGCGCCCTTTTCCTTTAAGAAAAGGCTGGAAAGAATGACGAGATGGCTCGGACGGCAGAGGCGCAAACCCCATGCGCTGCGTCATGCAGGTTCGGACATCGGAGCCGTGAGGAAAAAAGCCCCCGCCATCCGGCGCGGAGCCGTGTCGTTCTTGAGGAGGAGAAGACGTCGTCGGAAAACATGACGCAGACGTCGGTCGTGGCATCACGCAGCCAGCCCCCCGCGCACGGCGTTCGATTCGGCCTCACGGCAACGCTCCTTCCGCCTTCGCATGAACGGCACGGCCTTTTTCAACGCTCTGGTCCGGAGGCTTTCGGGCTTCGTGAAAACGAGGGGAACGACTTTCGCCGTCAGCGCAGCGCACGGCGCTGCTCCGTACCGTATGACCGGAAACGGAAGGAGGGCTTCCGCACGGCCGAGCCCATGCGCGAAGGAGGCCCTCGTGTACTTCAACGCCCCATGCGCGAAAAAGCCCCGAAAAACCGACAGGTCCCGCAGCCCTTCCCGCTTCCGGCGCGTGCCGAAGGCGACCGCCCTACTGCAGAAGCTCCTTCTTCTTTTTTCCGAAGGGCTTGAAGATGCTCACGGCAAAGACGAGCGCCAGAACGCAAAGCTGCACCCCGCCGCCGAGAAAATAGGGCAGCAGCGCGTCCCGGTAGGCCGACGAGTTCATGGACTCCGCCCCGAGCCCGCGCGAAAGGGAGAGCATGATTTCCTCGCGGCCGCCGAGCCAGATGCCGAAGCCGATGCACAGAACAATGACCAGCCACTTCAGCATAATCCAGCGGTGCCGGAAAAAGCCCCAGTTCGTGAACAGGCTGTAGAGAAGCGCGGTGGCAAAGCACAGAAGCGCCCCGAAGTTCACCACCACCCAGGCGTCGATGACATGGGCGGCAAGGTCGGCTCCGTACACGGCCTCTCCCTCTATCCAGCCAAGGTACTTGGCCAGCGACAGGATGAAAAGCGACACGCCGCCTCCGAGCCAGCAGCCCGCGGAAACAAGATGCACGCCCTTGAGCACCTTCTGTCCTCTCACGCTCAGTCTGTACATGCGCCCTCCTTTGCCTGCGTTTTTTTTCTGCTTCCGGCCGAAGCCGACTTGCGCGGCGCCTGCGCCATGGCTATGCCCTCGCAGCCGAACCACTGCACGCTGTAGGAGCGGAAGCGGCGCTTCATCACGGCCACGGCCTGCGGATTGCAGTCCACGAGAATGCAGTTTCTTCCAAGCTGAGCCGCCGCTTCCCCGAAGGTGCCGGAACCGGCGAAGAAATCCATGAGCGTGTCGCCCCGGCGGGAATGAATCTTCACGATGCGCCGCAGGATGTCCAGCGGCTTCTGCGTGGCGTAGCCGGTCTTTTCCCTGCTGTTGGGGCTGACGATGGTGTGCCACCACACGTCCGTGGGCGTCTTTCCCCTTGCCGCCTTCTCCGCGCCCACGAGCCCGGGAGCCATGTAGGGAATCCTGTCCATGTCCTCGTAGTTGAAGACATACTCTTCCGGATTCTTGGCATACCAGAGGATGTTGTCGTGCTTGGCGCTCCACTTCTTTTTCGAGCGGGCCCCGTAGTCATAGGCCCAGATGATTTCGTTGATGAAGGAGTCGCGGCCGAAAATCGTGTCCAGCATGACCTTGCAGTAGTGAATTTCCCGGTAGTCGAGGTGGAAGAACAGCGAGCCGTGCGCTTTCAGAATCCTGTAGGCCTCTTCCATCCGCGGCCGGAGAAAGCCGAGAAAGTCGTCGAAACTGTCCCTGTAGCCGTAGGTGTCCTCAAGGACCCTGCATCCGCTCTCGGTATGGAAACGCCTGCGTATCTGCCGGATTCCCGTATTGAAGGGCGGGTCGATGTACATCAAGTCCACCGACTCATCCGGCATCTGCCTCAATACGTCAAGGTTGTCGCCGTAATAGACCTGAATGCTGCTTTCCGTTTCCATCGGGGGCTGCTCCATGAACACCTGTCTTCCTGCAAAAGTCTGCATTAAGCCTCTACCTTTTTTCAGCCCTCTTGGCTAGAGCTTTTCCCGTCGACAACGGTTCCCGCACTTTTCTCCGGGAGGATTTCGGGAGCCGCAGCCTCACGCCGGACGGCACGAAGGTTCCCCTGCGCCCCGCGAAAATCTCTTCCGTGGCTTTGACGTTCCCCTGTGCATCCAAGGCTCACCCGAGCCTACGGGAAAATCCGACTCCTCAAGGCAACATGGGGCTTTTCCGTAAAGGCCGCGCCCACGCGAAAGTCCCGCGCCTCTTCCCGCGCGATTCTCCTCCCCGCAAAACAAAGGGCCTTTCCCTCCGGCCC
>CALUPQ010000012.1 GCA_944322695.1 uncultured Mailhella sp.
CCCTGCTGCGACTGCCATGGTGAAAACGACGCCGCCGTGGTGCCGGACATCGGCATGTTCGCCAGCTTCGACCCCGTGGCCCTGGACAAGGCCTGCATCGACGCCGTGAACGCCGCCCCCGTCATCGCCTCCAGCGTGCTCGGTCAGTGCGACCATTCCGCCCACGACCACTTCACCAGCATCCATCCCACCACGGACTGGCGCAGCCAGATTCAGCATGCCGAAGCCATCGGCCTCGGCAACGGAGAATACGAACTCGTCAAAGTGTAGCTTCTGAGACGAATCCATAACGCAGAAGGGGCCGCTCCGAAAAGAGCGGCCCCTTTTCCGTCTTTATCTCTCCTCTTCCCGTTCCTTCAGAACCTTCTGAAGTTCCTCAAGAAAACATTCCGCCGCGCGGGAAAAGACCTGATATTTCTTCCATGCCACGGCCAGCCCCACCTCAAGGCGAGGTTCCAGAGGACGAAAGCACAAGGGACTCCCTTCGCACCGGATGATGCCGTCAAGGCACAGGGCACACCCCATGCCCTCTTCCACCAGAAGCGAAGCGTTATAAAGGAGGTTGTAGGTTCCCACCACATTCAGCCTCTCGAAGCTCTCCCCCATCCATCCGGCAATCTCGTTGGCCACCAGCTCCTGCCTGGAACAGAAAAGAGGAAGGGACACAATGTCTTCTGGCATGAGGGATGCCTTTTGCGCGAGCGGATGGTCTCTGCGCATGAGCACCCCCCATACGTCCGACACCGGAAGCCTGATGTATTCGTAACGGGCCAGGTCCGCCGGTTCTATGAACACGCCGAAGTCCACCAGGCCCCTGTCCAGCCGTTCCATGACGTCGGCGGCGTTGCCGCTGTAAAGATGATAGGAAATGTGAGGATGAACGGCCATAAGCCTGCGCGCCGTTCCCGCCACAAGCCCCATGGCACGGGTTTCTCCTCCGCCTATGTAGATATCTCCGCCGACATCCTCGTCCGTGGAGCGAAAGGCCTCCTTTGTGCGCTCGGCAAGGGCCACTATTTCCTGCGCCCTCTTGCGCAGAAACTTTCCATCCTCGGTAAGCGTCATCCGCCGCCCGCCGCGGACAAAGAGCTTCCTGCCCAGTTCCTCTTCCAAATCCATGAGCTGACGGGAAAGCGTCGGCTGAGAAAGGTGCAGAAATTCCGCCGCCCGCGATATGCTCTCCTCTCTGGCCACGGCCAGAAAATAACGCAACACTCTCAGCTCCATACCTGCTCCCCCTTTTTGTTTCATGGTGCCGCCTTCAGGAGGTTCTTCCAGCTTCCCTTCAGCATATCGGCACATTTCATGCCTGTAAAGCATATATCACGATTCAATATAAGTATTTGCTATAGAATAGCTTTTTCTCTTATGCTTCCGACATCTTCTTCAGACATCCGCAAGCGTTGTGCGACAGAGCTTCGCAAAAAAAAAACGCCTCTGCACCGCGCATCCCCCAAGACAGCCTTCCGGAGTATTCCATGAAACATCTCGCCCCGGTCCTGCTCTCCGCCCTTTTTCTTCTTGGCGCCGCCTTCCCCGCCGCGGGAAAGGACACGCTCCTTCCCGCCCCTTCCACCGTCAGTCCCGAACTCGGAGCCATGATGGCGCAGGGCCTGCCTGAGGGCTGGCAGACGCCTCCTCAGACCCGGGCCGAATGGAAGGCCTGGATAGACGCCATGACCCGGATGCAGCTCAAGGACCTGCCCGCGCTGCGCGAGAAGCTCGGCGTCACCATGAAGTCATCCGTCATGGGGGGAGTTCCCGTCTTCATCATGGAGTCGAAGAACATGGTCGAGGACGGCCGCGTGCTTCTCAACCTGCATGGCGGAGGATACGTGCTCGGTCCAGGGGAGGCCGGCACGCAGGAAGCCGTACTCATGGCAGGCTTCGGCGGATTCAGAGTCATTTTTGCGGATTACAGGATGGCCCCCGATTTTCCCTACCCGGCTGCCATTGACGACGCCATGGCCGTGTACCGCGAACTTCTTTCCACCACACCGGCTGAAAGCATAGGCGTCTTCGGCACGTCCACAGGCGGCGCCATGACGCTCATCCTGGCCCTTCGGGCCCGGGACGAAGGCCTCCCTCTGCCCGGAGCGCTGGCTGCCGGTACCCCCTGGGCGGAAATGCGCAAGATAGGCGACAGCTACGTCACCAATGAAAAAGTGGACAACGTGCTCGTCAGCTACGACGGCTGGCTGGCCGGAGCGGCAAAGCTGTATGCCGGCGGGCACGAGATGGCAGACCCGTACCTCTCTCCCGTGAACGGCGATGTGAAGGGCTTTCCTCCCACGCTGCTCACCTCCGGCACGAGGGACCTTTTCCTGAGCAATACCGTGCGCATGCACCTGAAGCTGAGACAGGCGGGCGTTCCTGCCGACCTCATCGTCTTCGAAGGCATGTCCCACGCCCAGTATCACATGGATGAAGACATGCCCGAAGGACGTTTCCATTTCGAAGAACTCGGCCGCTTTTTCCGAAAGCATCTGCGTCAGAACCCCGCCGGCAATAACCTTCCCTGACCCCTTTTACTTTCTACAAGGAGTTTACCATGAAAAAAATGCTGACCGCCGCCCTTCTGCTGAGCCTCCTGTCAGGCATGGCAGCTCCCGCTCTCGCCGAGAACATCGTCATTCCCGCGGACGCCGCAAACTTCTATACGAGCGACAATGTCGACGTGCAGAAAGTCTCCTTCCCCACGCTGTACGGCATGAAGGTCGTCGGCAACCTCTACCTCCCGAAAGACATGGCTGACAGCGCCCGCTCCGCCGTCATCGTGGGCCATCCCATGGGGGCGGTAAAGGAACAGAGTTCCGGCCTGTATGCCGCGAAGCTGGCCGAACGCGGCTTCATCACGCTGGCCATAGACCTGCCTTTCTGGGGAGAAAGCGAAGGAACGCCCCGCAACGCCGTATCACCGGACATGTACGCCGAAGCCTTCAGCGCCGCCGTGGACTTCCTCGGAACCAGACCTTTTGTGGACAGAGAGCGCATCGGAGTCCTCGGCATCTGCGGAAGCGGCAGCTTTGCCATCAGCGCCGCAAAAATTGACCCCCGGCTGAAAGCCGTGGCCACGGTAAGCATGTACGACATGGGGGCGGCCAACCGCAACGGCCTGCGGCATTCCCTCACTTTGGAACAGCGAAAGGAAATCCTCCGCGAAGCGGCCGCGCAGCGCTATGTCGAATATGCCGGCGGAGAGCCGAAGTACACCAGCGGCACAGTCCATGAACTCACCGAGCACTCCACGCCCGTCGAGCGGGAATTCTACGGCTTTTACCGCACGCCCCGCGGAGAATTCACGCCCGAAGGCGCAACGCCTCTCACCACCACCCACCCCACGCTTACCAGCAACGTGAAGTTCATGAACTTCTACCCCTTCAACGACATGGAGACCATCTCTCCCCGTCCCATGCTTTTCATCACGGGAGAAAACGCCCACTCCATAGAGTTCAGCCAGGAGGCCTACCGCCTTGCCGCGGAGCCGAAAGAGCTCGTCATCGTCCCCGGAGCAGGGCATGTGGACCTGTATGACCGAACCGGTCTGATTCCCTTTGACAAACTTGAGGACTTTTTCAGGCAGAGCCTGAAGTAATCCAAAGGCCGCCGCTTCAAGCGGCGGCCTTTTCACCAGCCATCAGAGGCCTTTTTCATGGAAACTTCTCTCAGCACGAATCAGGTGACCACCGCCCGGTGGTCTGCCGTATTCTCCCTTTTCATGGGAGTGACCTGCCTTATCTCCGCAGAGTTCACCCCTGTCAGCCTGCTTACGCCCATAGCCCGCGGCCTTGCCGTATCCGAGGGCATGGCCGGGCAGACCGTCACCGCCGTGGGCGCGCTTGCCATGCTCACAAGCCTGCTGCTTGCCCCGCTCTCCCGCCATACCGACAGGCGACGCATTCTTCTCGCCCTCTCCGCGCTGCTCATCGTCTCCAATCTCGTCGTTGCCGCAGCTCAAAGCTATGTCATGCTGCTCCTGGGCCGGGCCCTGCTCGGCATCTGCGTGGGCGGCTCCTGCCCCATGGCCTCCGCCGTCACCATTCAGCTCGTGCCGCAACAGGACAGCCCCCGCGCCCTGAGCATTCTCTATTCCGGCGTGGCCGTGGCCACCATTCTGTCCCTGCCTCTGGCAAGCATGCTGGAAGCGGCTTTCGGCTGGCGCAACGTCTTTCTGATTTCGGCCGTTCCGGGGCTGATTTCCTTCCTCTGGCAGTACCGCGTGCTTCCCTCCATACCGCCCCGGCCGGGAAACGACTTCCACGGCATGCTCGACCTGCTGAAGGAGCGCTGGGCTCTGTCCGGCATTGTGGCCACCATTTGCGGCTACGGCGGCTATCACGCCCTCTTCACCTATCTGAGACCCTGCCTGGAACATTCGCTCGGCATGTCGCCGACCGGCCTCTTCACCATGCTGCTGACCTACGGCGTGGCCAATACGCTCGGCACCTTTGCCGCCGGTTTTCTGCTGAACCGCCTCTTCCGCCCGACGCTGCTCGGAGTACACGCCGTTCTCGCCGCCATGGCCGTAGCGCTGTTCTTCTCCTCCGGCCACGTCGCCGTCAGTCTGGCGCTTCTGCTGACATGGGGATTTCTCTTCGGCCTGCTCTGCGTAGGCTGGACGACATGGATAGCCTTCACTCTGGCCGACAGGGCGGAAATCGCGGGCGGGCTTTCCGTGGCGGCCATCCAGTTCTCCATCGGCACCGCCGCGGCTCTGGGCGGCTCCATGTACGACGCCTCGGGCATGCCGGGCATCTTCCTCCTGGCAGGAGCCATTCTTGCCGGAGCAACGCTGCTTACCTTTGTCAGCCTTTCACTTCACGCCCGCAGAACCGGAAAAAAACTCTGACCGGCGTTCCGGCCGCCTGCCACAAAGAGCGACATCCGACCGTCCGTTTTTTCGGCAGAAACAGACCTCTTTGCAACATGCTCTGCCCGGCAGGGATATAAAGGTGAGAGAATCAGGCAAGAAATAAAGCGAACCGGCTCTATTCCGGAAAGCTCTCCGGCGTTACCTTTCTCCCGTCGAGCTTCTCTTTCCTTTCCTGCTGATAGGAAAACAAAACGGCCATATTCCCTCTCAACAGGATAAACGCCCTGTTTAAGGAGCAAGTCCATGAATACCATTACCGACCTCTTTCCCCGCGGCGAAGCCAATACCGCCTATGCGAAGTATTTTAAGGGCAACAGCTGGCTCAGCATGCTTTCCACGGAAGGCGTCGTCATCGGCAACGTGACGTTCGAACCCGGCTGCCGCAACAACTGGCATATCCATCACGCCACCGAAAACGGCGGCCAGATACTGCTCTGTACGGCAGGTCGCGGCTGGTACCAGGCCTGGGGCACCCCGGCACGGGAGCTTCATCCCGGCGATGTCGTCATCATTCCCGCCGGAGTGAAGCACTGGCACGGTGCGGCGAAAGACAGCTGGTTCGCCCACGTGGCCGTGGAAGTGCCGGGGAAAAACGCTTCCAACGAATGGCTGGAGGCCGTGGAAGACGATTCCTATCTGCAGCTTCCGTGACACCCTCGTTTTCTTAAAAAATAAAAAAAAACGCCACATTACGGCTCCGGCATATTCATTCTGCCGGAGCTTTTTCTTTCAGAAAATACGCCGTAACGGGGCCGAATGCGCATGACGCAAAAAATTTTCTCTCCGGGAATATATGGGCCGCAAGGCTTTCCGTCCGAGGCTCAGGGAAAATCATCAATGCCCCTTTTCAAGCCTTGACATTTTTGAAAGGGGCTAATATAAGGATTTCCAGATATAGAGTTATATCAAAGGCAGGCATACCATGGAATACTTTCTCGAACTTCTCGATGAACGCATGTGCAGAGGTGAAACATCAGTCGCACCTGTCTCCATTTATGCCTGAACGTTGACGGCAAGGAGCCCGTGCGATGAGCACGGGCTTTTTCATTTTTGTTCACCGGACCTTCCGGCGAATGGACGCCGCCCCCTGCGTCCGCACGTTCCCGGCAGGCACAACACCATGCCGAAACGGCATGATGCCTCAAAAAAGGATACAGCATGAGCAAGCATATCGACACCACCTGCGTACAGGGCGGGTACACGCCCGGCAACGGCGAACCCAGACAGATTCCCATCATCCAGAGCACGACGTTCAAGTACAACACCAGCGAGGACATGGGAAAGCTGTTCGACCTCGAAGCCAGTGGCTATTTCTATACCCGTCTGCAGAACCCCACCAACGACTACGTTGCCGCCAAGATAGCCGAACTCGAAGGCGGCACGGCCGCCATGCTCACCTCCTCCGGTCAGGCCGCTTCGTTCTTCAGCGTGTTCAACCTTGCCAGCGCGGGTGACCATGTGGTGGCCTCCTCCACCATTTACGGCGGCACCTACAACCTCTTTGCCGTCACCATGAAGCGCATGGGCATCGAGTTCACCTTCGTCTCTCCCGACTGCTCCGACGAAGAGCTGGAAGCCGCCTTCCGTCCCAACACCAAGGCCGTCTTCGGTGAAACCATCGCCAACCCGGCTCTCGTGGTGCTCGACATCGAGCGTTTCGCCAAGGCCGCCCATGCCCACGGCGTGCCGCTCATCATCGACAACACCTTCGCCACGCCCGTGAACTGCCGTCCCTTCGAATGGGGAGCCGACATTGTCGTGCACTCCACCACCAAGTACATGGACGGTCACGGCGCGGCCGTAGGCGGCTGCATCGTGGATTCCGGCAAGTTCGACTGGATGGCCCATGCCGACAAGTTCCCCGGCCTCTGCACGCCCGATGAAAGCTACCACGGCATCACCTACGCCACCAAGTTCGGCAATGCCGCCGCCTACATCACCAAGGCCACGGCTCAGCTTATGCGCGACTTCGGCTCCATTCAGTCTCCGCAGAACGCTTTTCTGCTGAACGTCGGCCTTGAAAGCCTGCACGTGCGCATGGCCCGTCACTGCGAAAACGGTCTGGCCGTGGCGAAGTTCCTCAGCCAGCACGACCAGGTGGCCTGGGTCCGCTACCCCGACCTGCCCGGCGACAAGTACTACGACCTTGCCAGAAAGTACCTGCCCAACGGCTCCTGCGGCGTGGTGAGCTTCGGCGTGAAGGGCGGACGCAAGGCCGCCGAGAACTTCATGAAGCATCTGCGTCTTGCGGCCATCGAAACCCACGTGGCCGACGCACGCACCTGCTGCCTGCACCCCGCGAGCGCCACTCACCGTCAGATGAACGATGAGGAACTGCGCCTGTGCGGTATCGCGCCGGAACTCGTGCGCTTCTCCTGCGGCATTGAAAATTCCGCAGACCTCATTGCCGACATCGACCAGGCACTGGCCTCCAACCGCTGATAATCCGGGGCCTTCCGTTTCTCGGAAGGCCCCTTTTCCTATCTTCCGCGTGCCCTTCCAGGCCGAACATCATACAGGGAGCATGCCATGCCCATCATGATACCCAACGAACTCCCCGCCGTAAAAACGCTGAATCAGGAAAATATTTTCGTCATCACCGAAACGCGCGCCATGACGCAGGACATCCGCCCTCTGAAGATACTCCTGCTGAACCTCATGCCGACCAAGATAGTTACGGAAACACAGCTCT
>CALUPQ010000013.1 GCA_944322695.1 uncultured Mailhella sp.
CCCAGAGAGCGGAAATTTCAGGCGAAAGCTCCGTCTTCTTGTAGAGGGCGTTGACCGCGAAGAAGACGAGCGGCGCGCCGATGAGACCGACGAGAAGGGCAGGGATGCCCGTGCTCTTCTGCAGCCAGATGGTCCATACGGGAATGACTATCATGGTGCAGAGCATCTGAACGATGACGGCCTGCCTGGACGCCGTGGGCAGAAGGATGACGCCTATCATGGGCATAAGGAAGGTGAACACCAGGAAGCCGAAGGCGAACACGCCTATCCAGAAGATGATGGTGGGCGGGTTGATGGCGAAGAGAAGGGGCAGCAGCACGAACACCGTGGCTCCCACGCGGTTGTAGAACATGGGGTGGGCGTTGTAGCGCTTCGGGATGGCGAGCTTGAAGATGTCCTCCGTCAGCGAGGAGGCCGCCACCACGATGGAGCCGCTCACCGTGGACATGATGGCCGCGAGCACCGCCGCAAGGTAGATGCCACCCATGAGCGGAGAGAGCACCTTGGGGATGAGCAGCGGGATGACCATGTCCGGGTTCTTCACTTCGGCGGGGTCGAGCACCATGTGGCTCATCATGCCGGTGCCGACCAGCGTCCAGGCGAGGATGGCGGAGAACACCACGCACACTATCATGGCCACGCGGGCCGTGCGCACGTCGCGCATGGAGAAGATGGCCACGCTCTGCTGCGGCATGGCTATGCCCACGAGCATGGTGATGGCGAGGATGATGAACAGGTTCGCCCAGCTCATCTTGCCGCCGCCCGTGATGTCCAGAAGGTTCGGGTCGATGGCTCCGAGCGAGGCGTTGATTTGCGAGAGAAGGTCGAAGGACAGGCCGCCGAAGGCCGCCTGCGCCGTGGCCGCGAAGATGGCCACCGAGCCGAACACCATGATGATGCCCTGGATGAAGTCCGTCCACACCGACGCGAGATACCCGCCCATGATGCAGTAGATGCCCACGATGACGGAGCCTATGAGAAGCCCGTGCAGGTAGTCGAGACCCAGAATGGCGGAGAAGATTTCGCCCGTGGCCTTGAACTGCGCCACCAGAGAGCCGCCGAGGCCGATGAGGATGGCCACGGCCGCGATGACGCGGACGGCGCGGCTTTCGTAGCGCTTTTCCAGCATCTGCGGAAGCGTGAGCACGTTGAAGTGGTCGAAGGCTATTTTCAGCCGCTGACCGAACACGCGGAAGGAGAAGAAGTAGCAAAGGGGCGTGCCTATGCCCATGGCAAGAGACGACCAGCCCGCGTTCCAGGCCATGCCCGGGCTGCCCACCAGCTTCACGCCGCTCTCCCACGTGGCCGCGAACTTGAAGGCCGTGAACCACGGGCCGAAGCCCTTGCCGCCGAGAAAGTAGTCCTTGGAGTCGCGGACGCGGCGGGAGGCAAGGTAGCCTATGAACAGCATCAGACCGAAATAAATGACGAGTATGGCTATCATCATGGCGCTTTTTCTCCTTTAGTTCCGCTTATTCCTGCCGGAACCTTCGCGGTCCTGGAGGCACCACCAGATGCCGTAGCCGATGACGAAGACGAACTGGACGACGAACGCGCCTATGTACAGCAGAAAGGTGGAGGTGGGCATGTTGGCTATCATGAGATTGGCCTCCCGGCGGCGGCCCGGCTTCCGAAGTCCGGAAGCCGGGGAAAGGGGTTGCCGGGCCGGAAATCCGGCCCGAGCCTGTCAGATTTTCCACGGCAGGATGGGACGCCGCTCCCTGTCCGCCGAAACCGCGATGGCTCCGGAAGGACAGTACTTTTCACACAAAAAGCACGACTGGCAGTCCTGAAGGTAGGTGATGACCGGACGCTTGTCCTCGTCGAAGCGAAGAACGTCCTGCGGGCAGTACGTCACGCAGCGGCCGCAGCGCACACATTTGTCGTAATCGATATGGCGGATGCCCATTATATTTCCTCCCCGAGATTTCTTGCGGCGGCGATGGAGGCGTGCAGCTCGCGTTTATGTTCAGGACGGAGCGGATAGCGGTCGATGGGAATGTCCTTCGTATGCAGAGCGAGCTCGTCGCCCTTGAGCTCCACCAGAATCCACTTCAGCCAGTTTTCGTTGTCGATTTCGGGGTAGTCCAGACGCAGATGGGAGCCGCGGCTCTCCTTGCGGTACAGGGCCGCCGTGAGCATGACTTCCGCGCTCAGCACCATGTTTCTGGCTTCCAGCGCGAAACGCAGTCCGTGCGCGTCCAGCGCCCGGAGCCTCGGCACGTCATGCTCCTTGATTTCCTGAATGCGGCGCAGCGCTTCCTGCATTTTTTCTTCCGTGCGCAGAATGTACACGTCGTAGGGGAACAGGGCTTCCTGCACCGCGATGACCACGTGCGAGGGGTCCACGCCCTGAGGATGACGCAGAGGTTCGGTGAGCTTGTGCGTGATGCGCTCCACCTCTTCCTCGTCAATCTCGAAGTCCGTCACCGTGCGGGCGTATTCCGCGCTGGACTTGCCCACCGCCGCGCCCGTGGTGGACGCCGCGGGCATGGCGTACGCGCAGAAGCCTTCCACGCCCGAGGTCGGTCCGTAGGAGGCGTCGCCCGCCGCATACAGGCCTTCCAGCGTGGTTTTGCCGTCGATGTCGATGTACAGGCCGCCGCCGAAGCCCACGTTGCCGATGAGCGCCGACACCCAGCTCAGCTTGCCCTGAATGACCTTGCGGTTCTTGTCCACATATCCCGCCTGCTCGTAGGAGCGGTACATGAGCGGAAGCGTGCGCTCGAAAAGCTCCCAGTCCTTGGGCGTGTAGGACGAATAGTCGAAATACAGCGGACCGCGGCCGAAATGCACTTCCATGGCCATGGACGCGGAAATGCGCCACAGGTTGCCGTGGGAGGCGTATTCGGGGTCGTACTTCGCCGTGAAGTCCTCGCCGAGCGCGTTCACGAACTTCGCGCCCAGCCCCTGCGACACGTTCATGCCGTGCGTGGCGAAGTGGCCGTGCGTGAGCTGATGGCAGTTGAACTCGTAGTTCGCAAGTGCCGCGCCCGCTTCAAGACCCATGATGTGCGCGTCGCCCGTTTCCATGTGCAAGTCCGCATAGTGGGACTTGTACGCCTGAGCGCCGGTGGTGAGCACCACCGCCTTAGCCTTCACCACGTACATCTCTCCGGTGACGCCGTGGAAGCCCACCACGCCGCGGATGGCTCGCGGATTGTTCCTGTCGTGAAGAAGCGCGTCCACCATCACGCGGTCCACGATGGTCACGCCCTTCTCTTTGCACACCCTGCGCATCACTTCCATGAACTGAGGGCCGTGGAACATGAGCGTCTTGATGGGACGCTTGTCCGAAGAGCCCTGCCCCTCGATGCGCCGATAGGTGCCGTCCTCGTTCTTCTCGAATACCACGCCCCAGGATTCCAGTTCCTTCACCCGGTCGCCTATGGTGTCGAAATGCTTCTTCAGCCAGTCCTGGTCGTTGATGAAGAACCCTTCCTCCACAGCCTTGTGGTACCACAGGTCAAGGGAGTCCTCCTCCTTGAGGTAGGCCTTGAACGAGCCTGCGCCGAACGTGCCGCAGCCGCTCTTGCCGACGTAACCCTTGTCGAGCAGTATCACATCCGCTCCGTTTTCCGCTGCCTTCACGGCGGCAAACGTTCCGGCCGGACCGCCGCCTATCACGGCGACATCGCATTGCAGTGTTTTCATACCGTTCTCCTGGTGTGGAAAAGGAAGTTTTTTCCTTTAAAAAGAAACGGAAAGCCGCTTCGTTATTTTTACAGTTCAAGAATACCCAATACGTCCGACATGCTCAACAACATTTTCAGAACACCCGGAGAAGTGACCGTGCTCGCCATAAAACCGACAGTATGACGCGCAGAAACATCATACTGCCGGTTCTTTTATGACGGTGTCCTGCCGAAGAAGGGAGCATCATGCGGAGAAATTCCGGAAATCTTCTTCGGCAGTACACTTCACATTTTCTTCATACCTGAAAATTTTAACCTTTTCTTAACATCTTTTTCCTACAGGGCCTCTCTGCCCGATTCTCCCGTGCGGATGCGGATGACATTCTCCACTGGCAGGATGAAAATCTTACCGTCGCCCACGGCGCCGGTTCTGGCGTTCTCCAGAATGATTTTCACGGCATCGTCCACCTTTTCCTCTTCCATGACGATTTCCAGCATCATCTTGGAGCGAAAGTCCACTTCCATTCTCTGAGAGCGGTAGATTTCCGTATGCCCTCTCTGGCGGCCGAAGCCGCGCACTTCCATCAAGGTGGCGCCGCCGATGCCGATGGCGCTCAGGGCTTCCTTCACCCGTTCCACGGTTTCCAGTCTCAGTATGACCTGCAGCTTCTTCAAAGCCTTTTCTTCCTTCATGGCCGTATCCTCGTCATGTTATATCTGATAGCCGGATTCGGAATGTTCCGAAATGTCGAGACCCGTCACTTCCTTATCCAGAGGCACGCGCAGGCCCACCAGTCTGTCCGTCAGCTTGAGGAGCAGGAAACTTACGGGGAAGCAGAAGCCCACCGTGGCCACCACGGATACGAACTGCACCCACAGCTGATGGGCGTTTCCGTAGAAAAGTCCATCCACGCCGTTGACCGAGGCACAGGCGAACACGCCGGTAAGAAGCGCGCCCAGCACGCCGCCCACGCCGTGTATGCCCACAACGTCAAGCGCGTCGTCATAGTGAAAGAGGTTCTTCAGGAAGATGCCGCCATAGCATACGGCGCCGCCGAGAAGGCCCATAATCACGGCCGCCCACGGTTCCACGAAGCCCGCCGCAGGCGTGATGACCACAAGCCCCGCCACGGCACCGGACGCCGCTCCGAGCACGGTGAAGTGTCCGGTATGCCAGCGCTCCACCGCAAGCCAGCCGAGGATGGCGCATCCGGCGGAAAGATGGGTGGTGACGAGCGCGTTGGCGGCAAGACCGTTGGCGGCAAGGGCGCTGCAGGCATTGAAGCCGAACCAGCCGAACCACAGAAGCCCGGCGCCGAGCACCGTCATGGGAATGTTGTGGGGCAAACCGGCCCGGCGTCCCATCGTGGAGCGCCTGCCGAGCACGATGGCAGCGGCCAGTGCGGCGGAGCCGGAGCTCATGTGCACGACGGCGCCGCCCGCAAAGTCAAGCGCGCCCATCTGCATGAGCCATCCGCCGCCCCATACCCAGTGGGCCATGGGACAATAGACGACGACAAGCCACAGCGCGGAAAAAACAAGCATGGCCTGAAAGTGTATGCGCTCCGCATACGCGCCGGAAATGAGCGCGGGCGTCAATGCGGCGAACATACACTGAAAGGCCATGAAGGCCAGCGCGGGAATGGAGCCGCCTTCCAGAGGTTCCATGCCCACACCGCGAAGAAAAAGATGCTCGAACCCGCCTATGAGGCCGTGAATGTCGCCGCCGAAAGCCAGCGTATAACCGAAAAGAGGCCACAAAAGCGCTCCAACACCAAGAAGCACGAAACTGTGCATGGTGGTGGAAAGTACGTTGCGCGAGGCTACAAGCCCACCATAAAAAAGAGCAAGAGCCGGCACCATGAGCATGACCAGCATGGCGCTGACAAGAACAAAACCCGTATCCGCCGCATTCATTCCAATATCCTCCTTCGAAAGCTTCGGATGATACGAAAAGGAATGCACAGAGCGTGCCAAATTGAAAAAATTATAATAACACGCTGAAATAAAAAAATTCTCCGTACAACAGGCGTTATTTGCGAAACTTTTTTGTATCAAGCTGGTTCCGCTTTTTGCCGGGCGGAGAGGGATAGGCCCCTCTTTTACCCCGAAATGCACGATACGCTTTTGCATCGCCAGCAGGCACACAGTCTTTTTTTGTATCATTTTTTTCGAACTGAACCGCTTTCGTTCCGCCTTCCGCCGGCGTGCAACAAAAAATGGGGCCCCACCGGCATAGCCGGTGGTTCCTCTTATGCGCCTGTAAGGCTTTCTTACCAGCCGCGCCCTAACAGGCGCATGGATGGTCTGACATCTGCATTTCTGTTACCGGCGGCCCGTAAA
>CALUPQ010000014.1 GCA_944322695.1 uncultured Mailhella sp.
CTTCGGCATAACGGGAGGAGAAGGCATTTTTCTCGACCATCTGGAAGCGGAATAGAGCCGCGACCATATCATCTTAACTACTGAGGCATATCATGGAAATTCCCGTTGTCCGCAACGTACTGGAAGCCAACGACCGCATCGCCGCGCGCCTGCGTGCCGATTTTACGCACCGCGGCATTCTGGTGCTCAATCTCATCAGCTCCCCCGGCTCCGGCAAGACCTCTCTTCTGGAGCGCACGCTGAACGATTTGTCCGGAGAATTCCGCATGGCCGTCATCGAGGGCGACCTGCAGACCGACAACGACGCCCGCCGCGTGGCCGCTTCCGGAGCGCAGGCCGTGCAAATCAACACCGAAGGCGGCTGCCACCTCAACAGCAGCATGGTAAGCGAGGCGCTTCAGGCCATAGACCTTGAAAACCTCGACATTCTGTTCATCGAAAACGTGGGCAATCTTGTCTGCCCCACGGAATTCGACTGCGGAGAAGACGCCAAGGTAGCTCTGCTCAGCGTGACGGAAGGGGACGACAAGCCCCAGAAATATCCGTATCTTTTCCACAAGGCCAAAGTCATGCTGCTCAACAAGACCGACCTTCTGCCCTATGTGGACTTCGACGTGCAGAAGGCCTTTGCCCATGCCCGTGCCGTCAATGGCGAGCTTGCCGTCATGGAAGTCTCCTGCCGCACCCATACCGGCCTCGACGCCTGGTACGACTGGCTGCGTGCCTCCGTCAAAGCAAAGAAAGAAGCTGCCCATGTCTGAGACGCCCGCCTGTTGCTGTCTTCCCGAGGATGCGCCTTTCCGCACCTATGAAGACGTGCTCCGTCATCTGGATTCTCTGGGACTCTTTCACATGGATATGGGGCTCGGGCGCATGGAACGCGCCCTGCATGCCCTGGAGCTCGACAATCTGCGCTGCCCTGCCGTGCAGATTGTGGGCACCAACGGCAAGGGTTCGACTTCCGTCTTTCTGCAGTCCATCGCCATGGCCCACGGCCTGAACGTGGGGCTTTACACCTCGCCCCACTTCGTCTGGCCGGAAGAGCGCATCAAACTCAATCACACCATGCTGCCCCGCCGCGTGTGGCCCGCTCTTGCAGGTGAAGCCGTGCGCGCCGAACGGGGACTCACCTACTTCGAACTGCTCACCGTCATGGCGGCCGAAGCCTTTCAGACCAGTGAAAGCGACCTCATGATATTCGAAGCCGGACTCGGCGGCCGCTACGACGCCACCACGGCCCTGCCCGTGGAAATGGTGTGCTTCGTGCCCATGGGCATGGACCACATGAACGTGCTCGGCGACACGCTTGCCGCCATTGCCGACGACAAGTCCGACGCGCTTCGTTCCGGCGTGGCCATGGCCGTAAGCGCAACGCAGCAGCCGGAAGCCAGGGACATTCTTTTCTCCAAGGCCGACAGCCGCGGCATTCCCCTGTGCTCCTGCCCCGGGCAGAACGGCTGTGACGGAAACGCTGCCGGCAAAGCCTTCTGGGAAAACCTGCCCGAAGAACTCAGGGATTGTGCGGTTCTGGCAAAGGACACGAAACTCGGTCTTTCCGGTCCTCATCAGCACATGAACGCCCAAACGGCCGTGCTGGCGTGGGTACTGCTCTGCCACCGCCACCACTGGAAAACCGACCGCCACACCATCGAGCTCGGCCTGCGCAGAGCCTTCATTCCCGGAAGGCTGCAGTTCGTGCCCGCGGGGAAGGCGCATCCTGCCATGTGGCTGGACGGCGCACACAACACGCACGGCATGACCGCCCTTCTTGCGGCCGTCGACGCCATGACCGAAGAAGAAAAGCCCGGCGCCATCGTTTTTTCCTGCCTTGCCGACAAGGAGCCCGAAAAACTTACGGCGCTCGTGCGTCGTCTTGCCGGGACGCTACCGCTGTTCGTGCCCACCATTAAAGACAATCCCCGCGCCGCCGGAGGAAGAGAGCTGGCCGCCATGCTTGGCGGCACGGCCACAGCGGTTCCCCGCATCGAGGACGCCCTCAGTGCCGCCGCGAAGGCTGCAAACGGCAAGCCCGTTCTGGTCTGCGGTTCGCTGTATCTGCTGTCGGAACTCTTCAGCCTGTGGCCGGGACTTCTGAATTCCGACCGGACTTCCGTCTGACGGGCTCTCCGCGCAGAAGGATGGCCGAACATGTCCGGGTACGAACGCTCCGACAACAACTTTCAAGGAGATTCCATGTCGTCTCTTTTCCGCTCCCTTCCCTCGGTGGACGCCTGCCTCCGCAGCCTGGAAGAGCTTTTTCCCGCCACGCCCCACATGGTGCTGCTGCAAAGCTGCCGCGCCATGCTGGAAGAGCTTCGAAACGACATCCGTACAGGCCGGGCTACTACGGAGGAAGAGATTTCCCTTGAAGCCGTACTGCCGCGCCTGCGCCGCATGGTGGAAAAAAAGGACAGCCCCCGCTTCCGGCGGGTACTGAACGGCGCTGGCGTGGTGGTGCACACCAACCTCGGCCGCTCGGTACTGGCCAAGGAGGCAAGGGAAGCCGTGCGCGTGGCCGCGTCGGGTTACAGCAATCTGGAATTCAATCTGGAAACCGGAGAGCGCGGCAGCCGCATCAGTCTGGTGGAGGAACTGCTCTGCTCCCTGACCGGGGCCGAAGCCGCTCTGGTGGTGAACAACAACGCGGCCGCCGTTCTGCTCATGCTCGACACGCTGTGCAAGGGAGGGGAAGTCATCCTTTCCCGCGGCCAGCTTGTGGAAATCGGCGGCAGCTTCCGCATTCCCGACGTGATGGAGCGCAGCGGCGCAACGCTCAAAGAGGTGGGCACCACCAACCGCACCCATCTTTCCGACTACGAGAACGCCCTTTCCGAAAACACCCGCGCCATACTGTGGGTACACCCCTCCAATTACCGCATCATCGGCTTCCATTCCTCGGTTCCCGCCGTGGAACTGGCCGATTTTGCCCATGCCCACGGTCTTCCCATGCTGGAAGACCTCGGCAGCGGAAGTCTCATGGACTTCTCCTCTTTCGGACTGCACGATGAACCCACCGTGCCGGAAGTCATCCGGGCAGGTATCGACGTCGTCACCTTTTCCGGCGACAAGGTACTCGGCGGCCCGCAGGCGGGCATCATAGTGGGACGCAAAGAGTACGTGGACAAGATGAAGAAAAACCAGCTCCTGCGAGCTCTGCGCTGCGACAAGCTCACCCTTGCCGCACTGGAAGCGACCCTGCGCCTGTACCGCGACCCGGAAACGGCCAGACAGTCCATTCCCACGGTGCGCCGCATGAGCACGAGTGCCGAAACGCTGCAGGAGCGGGCGGAAAAGCTGCGCGCCCTTCTGGAAAAAGAGCTTCCCGGTCTTGCCGAGTACTCGCTCAGGGACGACTTCTCCCGTGTGGGCGGAGGGGCCTTCCCCGAACAGGGCATGGCCACCACGCTGGTGTGCATCCACCCGCAGGGCTGCTCCGCCATGCAGCTGAAGAAGCGCCTGCTCTCCACCGACCCGCCGCTGGTGGGCAGACTGGACGACCGGTATTTCCAAATAGATACGCGCACGCTGGAAGAGGACGAGTTTCGTGACGTCGTCCTCGTCCTGCGCGAAGCTCTGCAGGAATGCGGAGTCAGCTCCGCATCATGAAAAACAAACACCCATTCCTGTTTTGAGGTCATCATGGACGAACTTAGCTCTTCCTCCAAATCCGGCTGCGAAATCTACCGCTCCGCCGAAGACCGCGCGGCCATGGCCGCGCTGGCAAACGACTACATCACATACATTTCCGACTGCAAAACCGAACGCGAGGCCGTGGCGGGCGTCATCGCCCGCCTGAAAGAAGCCGGTTACAGCGAAGGCTTCGGCACCGACAGGGGCTGGCAGGCGCTGCACGGCAAGGCCATCTTCGTGGCCCGCAAAGGACGCCGTCCCCTTGCCGAAGGCATCCGTCTCATAAGCGCCCACACCGACAGCCCGAGGCTGGACCTCAAGCAGCGTCCGCTTCAGGAGCAGGTCGGCGTGGGACAGGCCAAGACCCATTATTACGGCGGCCTGCGCAAGTATCAGTGGTTCGCCAGAGCTCTCGCCCTGCACGGCGTCATCGTCACCTCCGACGGAAAGACCATTCCCGTCAGCCTCGGCGAAAAGGACACGGACCCCGTGTTCACCATTGCGGATTTGCTGCCCCATCTCTCCCATAAGGACGGCTCCCTTTCTCTCTCCGACGCCTTTGATGCCGAAAAGCTCAACGTCATTCTCGGACATGAGCCCGTCCTTAAAGGTGAGGACGAGGAAAAGGAACCCAAGGATCCGGTGAAGACCCGGATTCTTCAGCTGCTCAACGAGAAGTACGGCATCCGTGAGGACGACCTCATTTCCGCGGAACTGGAAGCCGTGCCTGCCGGCCCCGCCCGTCATGTGGGCCTCGACCGGGGCATCGTGGGCGGTTACGGACAGGACGACCGCATCTGCGTCTATACGGCGCTGCGAGCCCTGCTTGAAGCCGAGGACCCGGAATATGCCTGCTGCCTCATTTTCTGGGACAAGGAGGAAATCGGCTCCGACGGCTCCACCGGCGCAAGCTCGCGCTTCTTCCAGTACTGCGTGGAGGACATGGCCGCCGCGTGGGAACCCGAAACGCCCTTCCGCAAAATCATGATGAATACGAAAGCCCTTTCCGGCGACGTGCACGCCGCCGTGGACCCCGACTGGCAGGACCGGCATGAACTCAAGAACTCCGCCTTCTTCGGGCACGGCGTGGCCTTCTGCAAGTTTACCGGTTCCCGGGGCAAATACGGCGCCAACGATGCGCACCCCGAATACATCGGCTGGATGCGCGGCGTGCTCGACGCCAGAAACATTCCGTGGCAGATGGCGGAACTGGGCAAGGTCGATGTGGGCGGCGGCGGTACCGTGGCCCTCTTCCTTGCGGCCTACGGCATGGACGTGGTGGACGCAGGTCCTGCGCTGCTCGGCATGCACAGTCCCTTCGAACTTTCTTCCGTGCCCGACATCTACGCCACAAAACTCGCCTATCAGGCGTTCTTTGAAGCCAAATAACGCCAAGCAGAACATCTGAATCGCAAAAAGGTCGCTTTACCGGCGGCCCTTTTCTTTTTCCGTCCCGCAAAGCAGCAAAAACGCGCCTCCGGTAAAGGCGCCCGCAACGTGTGCCAAAAAACATCCACCCCGGAAACGCCTCTTCGAGAACCGGATTTTCCGTGCCAGAATATCGGAAAGAACTTGCCCTTCCCGCAACGTTGCTCCGGCACGCCTCACGCTTCTCTGCCTTCTGCATCACGCGTAGCACGTCTTCCCTCAGAGGCTATACGACAAAGAAACCACAGGGTGAACTCACCCGGAACCGCCGTATGACGGCCCTCGGTTCCTTCGCCTGCTCCCCAACGTCCTGAAGGCATTAAAAGAGGCGGGCGCGTATGCCGACATACGCGCCCGCCTTCGGGGAGGTAATGTACCAGAATCTGCCGGAGCGGAACTCCGGCTCTTGTCACCTGTCTATTACAGGGCCTTCTTGTAGATGGCCGCCACGGCAGCGTCGGTCATGGTGCGGGGGTTGGTCAGGCCGCAGGCGTCCTTCTGGGCGTTGGCGGTCATAATCGGGATGTCTTCCTCGCGCACTTCCTTGCCGTACTTCTTGCCGAGGGCGATGAGGCCTTCGGGGATGTTCACGTCGCGGGAAAGCTGACGGATGGCCTTGACGGCGGCTTCGGCGGATTCGTTGGCGGTGTAGCCTTCAGTGCGTTCGCCGAGCAGCTTGGCGATGCGGCCGAAGCGGCGACGGGCGGCGATGAGGTTGTATTCGCACACGTAAGGCAGCAGGATGGCGTTGCATTCGCCGTGAGGCAGGTTGTAGAAGCCGCCCAGCTGATGAGCCATGGCATGAACGTGGCCGAGGCTGGCGTTGTTGAAGGCCATGCCGGCCAGATACTGGGCGTAGCACATACCTTCGCGGGCTTCCTTGTCCTGACCGTTGGCCACGGCGCGGCGCAGATAACGGTTGATGAATTCGATGGCCTTTTCAGCGCAGGCATCGGTCATGGGCGTGGCGGCGGTCAGCGAAGGCGGCATGCCCATCATGAGGACGGGGTCGTCGATGGCGACGCTGGGAGTGCAGCGCCAGTCAACGATGGCCATCTTAACCTTGCGGGCCACGTCGGTGATGATGCAGAAGCGGGTCATTTCGGAAGCGGTACCGGCGGTGGTGTTCACGGCAACGTAGGGCGGGAAGGGCTTGGAGGACTTATCCACGCCTTCGTAGTCCTGAATCTTGCCGCCGTTGCTGACGAGGAAGCCGACGCCCTTGCCGCAGTCATGGGAGCTGCCGCCACCGAGAGTGATGAGGCTGTCGCAGTTGTTTTCCTTATACATGGCGGCAGCGTCATGCACGTTCTGGTCAGTGGGGTTCGGAACAGCGCCATCGAACACAACATAGGAAATGCCGCCAGCATCAAGAATGTCGGTAATCTGCTTCAGAATGCCGCAGGCAACGATACCCTTATCAGTAACTATAAGAGGATGCTTTGCGCCAAGGCTCTTCAGACGATTGGGAATCTCCTTACTGCAGTTGGGGCCTACAAGAGTAACAGTAGGAATGAAGAAAGAGGTAATCTGTCCCTGATACATGCATTTGACATCCGTGCTCATAGTAACTCCTTGGTAGCATTGAAAGCGAAAGGATAAGAGACTTGTACTGTATTTGTCCTACGAGAATACTGTGAGAAAGTCAAACTTTATAGAAAAATAAAAAAAGAACTTTTTCATTTCAAAATTCAAAACTTAAAATAATAAATTACTACAATATGTTATCGTGTTCCTACAGTAACAAGCTGTCACAGAAATCAATTCCATTTCAAAATTCCATTTCAAAACTATTCTCCGCACTCCTTTTCAAAACCAGCTTGCAAAGCCTTCGTACATGCTGCGATTTCCCATCCTAATCGTATCATAACATACTGTTATAACATATTTAATAACCTTGTCTCTTTTTTTCTGGAGCCCTCGCGGCAGGCGGCACCCCAATCAGAAGGCTTCCCCCTGCCTGAAAAGAGAGGAAGGCTTCGTGCCTCTCCCTCCCCCATTCAGGCGACAAGGCTCCGTCAGGTTCTTCTCTGCAGGCATTACCCGACGCCCCGGCTTCATCCAGAAGCCGAAGCCCTTTGCATGAACGTGTCCCTACTGCAAAGCATCGTCTTCCACGTGCCGAAAAATGCAGCCGACGATAGACAGCCGGCCTTTTTCTCCCCGTCCGCGGAAGACGCCAAGGACGAGCTTCCCTACGTTTTTTTTCAACGCCTCACCGCCTGCAAGAATCATCACACGGTTATTCATGACACGCGTCCATGACGACATGCCGGAAAAACAACCTCTTCCGAGCTGTCTTCCTGACCAATATGGCGAGGTCCAGGAAACATCCCACCTCTGTTCGGAGCCATGCGGGCAGCCCTGCCTATTAAAGGAAGAGATGACGAAAGAAGACAGGAGACACGAAAGCAGATGCCTCATAGACAAAGAAGGCTGAATGCCTAGAGCACGCCTTCACAGCCCGCACTCGCAAAGCCATATTCCTTAATAGGGCAACCAGCCCTTCTCTCTGAAGTGTTCAGGCGAGGTCGCTGACGCCACCTTTCTTCCAAGGGCGTCCTCCCCATCCTTTCAAAGGAATGCTGTGCGGCTTTCCTCAGTGCGACAGAGCTCCGGTCTCCGGCAAGACACTCTGTCCGCAAGGCACGCTTCGCGGTACACGCCGCTCATCCAGCCGAAGAACCCGGCCTTAAAAACACTTACCGAAGCTCATCTGCGCCGCCCGCCCCTCCTGAAGTGGACGAACGCCTCTCGCACCATTCCAAAAGTGCTTCTCTCTTTTGACATACGTGTCGGACACTCTACGGAATCATTCCGCTTATTTTTTCATCTCCTCCGCAGGAGCATGAAAAAAGAACGGACGAATGCAACGGCAGCCCTTGAAAGTCTATCCGTACTGAGTTATAAAAAGAAAAAACCGGAAGTGCATGTACGGCATTCCTGCCTATACCTGCCTTTTGCAAAACATGGAGTAGGAACATGCGTCGCATTCTTCTCACCTGCGCCCTTCTGGCCGCCATGGTCGTCCCCGCCTCCGCCGCCGTCGATACCAGCAAACTCCAGCTTCCCGGCGACCTGACGCTCGAACAGGCACAGAAAGTCGTTGACGGAGCCCTTGCCTTCGCCAAGAAACAGGGCGTTCCCATGAACATTACCGTCATTGATGCTGGCGGCAACCTCAAGGCCTTCTGCCGCATGGACGGCGCCTTCCTGGGCAGCATCGACGTTTCCATGAAGAAGGCGAAGACGGCCCGTATGTTCAACATGTCCAGTGCCGAACTCGGTGCGGCTTCCCAGCCCGGCGGCGAACTGTACGGCATTGAAGTGACCAACGACGGTCTCGTCATCTTCGGCGGCGGCGAACTGCTGAAAGACAAGAACGGCGTCATCGTCGGCGCCATCGGCGTATCCGGCGGTACCGTGCAGGAAGACACCAACGTGGCCAAGGCCGGCGTGGCATCCCTGAACAAGTAACGCCCGTCGGACACGGACATTCTGCCTGAAATACGGCACGCCCTTTCATGACGTGCATACCAGGGCGGATGCCTCAGGCATCCGCCCTTTTCATTACGGGACCTGCCCGGCAAAAATTCCCTGCGCAACCGAACAGCACCCGCCTGCGCTCCGTCGACGTTTTTCAGGACCGCTCACCAGTGCAAGATTCATAAGGAAGGATGACATGGACATCATTCAGGCCATAGAGACCCGGCGCAGCATCCGCAGCTATACGGAACGGCCGGTGGAAAAAACCGTGCTTCAGAAGCTCATCCGACTGGCCGTAAAGGCGCCTACCGGCTCGGGCATGGAGCCGTGGGGCTTCGTGGTGCTTCAGGACGTGGAGGAAATCAACGCCCTTTCGGAGCGCATAAAACAGAACGTTCTGGAACACCTGGAAGACTATCCGCAGTTCGCCCAGTACGAATCATGGCTTCGCAGTGAGCGGTACCACATCTTCAATCATGCAGGTACCGTGGTGGTCATCTACGGCGATACGGCCTCGCCATGGCATGTGTATGACTGCTCTCTCGTTGCGGGAAACCTCATGCTGGCCGCGGCAGAAGAAGGCATAGGCTGCTGCTGGATAGGCTTTGCCGAAGCTCTGTTCAATGACGCCGAGTTCAAGGCTGCTCACCATGTTCCCGACGGGTTCCACCTCGTTTCCACGCTGAGCATGGGCTACACCAAGGTGCCCGTACCGCCGTGCTCACGAAAGGAGCCCGTTTTCTTCTCCTGGAAATGACCCGCCCGTAAAACCTGGGCTGAAAGGAAAGTTTCCCGTCCCTTCATAAGGACATGCTTCCTCGTCGGCCCGGCCCGCTCCTCCGGTCATGTCGTTTCCGAAAGTCACGAAATCGAAGATGCCCGTCAAAAGCGTGATTGTTTTTCCGCTTTCTTGACGAAAAAAAGTCCACGACCTTATGGTCGGTATCAAAGGAGCTTCTCCGACAACAAGCGACATCAACCAACCAAGGAGCACGGCATGTTTCGTTTTCTGCGTGTCAACATGGCCACCAAGAGCTGCGTGTTTGAGGACATTCCCGAAGAATACGCCGGTCTTGGCGGTCGCGCCCTGACCTCCACCATCGTGGCCCGCGAGGTCAACCCCATCTGCACTCCTCTCGGACCGCACAACAAGCTCGTTTTTGCCCCCGGTCTGCTGGGCGCCACCAACAGCCCCAACTCCAACCGTATTTCCGTCGGCTGCAAGAGCCCCCTCACCGAAGGCATCAAGGAATCCAACTCCGGCGGTCAGCCCGGCGGCCATCTGGCCAAGCTCGGCATTCTCGCCATCATCGTGGAAGAAATGGCCACGGAAGGCGAATGGTGGCAGCTTGAAGTCAGCAAGGACTCCGCGAAGCTCGTTCCCTCTCCCGTTGCCGGCCTGAACAACTTCGACGCCGTGAACAAGCTGGTGGAACAGTACGGCACCGAATGCAGCTACGTCACCATCGGCCGCGCCGGTGAATTCAAGCTCACCGCCGCCAGCATCGCCTTCACGGACCGCGAACTTCGTCCCCAGCGTCATGCCGGCCGCGGCGGCGTCGGCGCCGTCATGGGCTCCAAGGGTCTGAAGGCCATCATCATCAACCCCGAAGGCGGCAAGAATCATCCTCTCGCGGACGAAGAAGCCTTCAAGGCCGCTTCCAAGCGCTTTGCCAAGGCCCTCACCAGCCATCCCATCACGGGCAAGGGTCTTGCCGAATACGGCACCGCCGTTCTGGTCAACATTCTGCACGAAGCCGGCGGTCTGCCCACCAGAAACTTCACCTGCGGCCAGTTCGAACAGCATGAAGCCGTTTCCGGCGAAATGATGAACAAGGTCACCAAGGAACGCGGCGGCGAAGGCGCCGTGGCGCACGGCTGCATGAGCGGCTGCATCATCCGCTGCAGCGGCATCTTCCCCGACGCCAAGGGCAAGTTCAAGAGCAAGTGGCCTGAATACGAAACCCTGTGGTGCTTCGGTCCCCACAGCAACATCGGCGACCTCGACCTCATCTGCACCTTCGACCACATGTGCGACGACTTCGGTGTGGACACCATCGACGTGGGCGTGGCCATCGGTGTGGCCATGGCCGGCGGCGGCATTCCCCTTGGCGACGGCCAGGCCGTGCTGGAAGCCATGCAGGGCATCAGCGACGGTACTCCCCTCGGCCGCGTCATCGGCTGCGGCACCGCCACCACGGGTCGCGTGTTCGGCGTGAGAAGAGTTCCCTGCGTCAAGGGTCAGAGCCTTCCCGCCTACGACCCGCGCGCGGTCAAGGGCGTGGGCGTCACCTACGCCACCACCCCCATGGGCGCCGACCATACCGCCGGTTACTCCGTCACCGCCAACATCCTGAGCTGCGGCGGCAAGGTGGACCCGCTCAAGAAGGAAGGCCAGATTGAGCTTTCCCGCAACCTGCAGATTGCCACGGCTTCCGTGGACAGCGTGGGCCTGTGCCTGTTCACGGCCTTCGCCATCCTCGATATCCCGGACGCTCTTGCCGCCATCGTGGACATGCTCAACGCCAAGTTCGGCTGGAAGCTCACCGGCGACGACGTGGTCACCCTCGGTCAGCGCATCCTGTCCACGGAAATCGACTTCAACCGTCGTGCGGGCATCACCGAAGCAGCCGACCATCTGCCCGACTTCTTCACCGATGAACCCGTTCCTCCCCACAACACCACCTTCGACTTCACGCCCGAAGAACTGCAGACCACCTTCAACTGGATTAAGAAGTAACATATAACATACCGGAGCGCGGAAATGCCGCGCTCCGGTTCCTCCGCCCATGAGCATACAGATAAAACTCAGCACCACCCTGCGCGACTGCGTTCCGGGCTATGTGCCGGAAACCGGCCTTCTCTTCGAACCGGAAGACGGACCCTCCGTTCTCACGGCAGGAGAGCTGGCGCGACGCATCGGCCTTCCTCTTGAGGAAATCAAAATCGTCATGGTCAACTGTCGCCAGAGCGATTTGAACAGCCCGGTTAACAACGGAGACACAGTGGCGTACTTTCCCGCTGTGGGAGGCGGTTAATGGCCGCCTTTCCGACGCACGAAATGCTCTTGCCGGAGCTCTGGCCCTTTCTGGAGCTGCGCGGAACTGTGCACACGGTAAGCACCGAGGGAATCCGGCACCTGGCCCGGAAGTTCTCCCTGCCGGAACGCGAAGTCATGGCGGAGCTTCTGCTTCAGAACATCTGGCCCGTGCGCTTCAGCCGCAGCATGGGATGCGTCACGGCAGAACAGCTGGCACGTCTTCTGCGCTGTCGCGTGCTCATCGCCGGATGCGGCGGACTGGGCGGTCACGTGGCGGAAATGCTCGCCCGCATGGGTGCAGGAAGCCTCATTCTCTGCGACCCGGACGCATTTGACGAAAGCAACCTCAACAGACAGCATTTCTGCACGGAAAAGACCCTTGGTCTGCCCAAGGCGGAAGTCTGTCGAAACGCCCTTCTGGACATCGCTTCCTACATGGATATCGAAGCCCGGACAGTGATGCTGGATGAAAACAATCTTCCCGAGCTGCTTGCCCGGGCGGACGTGGTCATCGACTGCCTCGACTCCGTGGCACGGAAAAAAATGCTGGAAGACGCCGCCTGGAAGGCCTCCGTACCCTGCGTACACGGCTCGGTTTCAAGAAGTGAAGGACTTGCGGTCTTTGACACGACCCATCCCCGCCCCTTCTCACAGCTGTACCCGAACGAGACGGAAGAGGATGCCGTCCCCATGAACACCGGCGTTCTCACCGTAGTCGGCACGGCCTGTCTCATGGTCGCGCTGCTCATGAGGCAGCTTCGCGGACGCAGGGGGAACGGACAGCTTCTTCACTTCGACCTTTCGATTCCCGAGCTGGAACGCCTGAGTCTGACGGGACCCGAACCGGAAGGAAACGCATAACACAAGGAAAACGGCATGGCATTCATCAGCGATCAGCAATGGAGACGCATTGAGCCCTTTCTCGCGCGGGCCAAAAAGGTGGGACGCCCCCGCAAGGACGACCGCGCAACGCTGGAGGCCGTTCTCTATGTCCTCACCACGGGGTGTCGCTGGAGCGACCTGCCCCGCGACATGGGCAGCTACGTCACGGCATGGCGGCGCTTCACCGCATGGAAAAAGGACGGCACCTTCGACATCATCCGCTCCTGCCTGCCCGCCGGCGTTCAGCTTTCCGAAGACGCCACCACTCCGCGGAAAATCAAAACGGGCAAATGCAGTCTCGCCATGAAGAAATACGCCGGAAACAAGGCTCAGGCGAACTCCTGAACGCCGGTCTGAAAAACGCCTTCTTTTCCCGCCTGTCCGCGTCACGGCAAAAGCCGACGGCACATATTTGAAAGCCCCGCTCTGTCATCAGAACGGGGCTTTTCCTTTTTAAGGAAAGGTCTCAGCCGGAGCTCTTCCGTGCCTGTCATGCCTGTTTTTCATGGAGAAAAAACAGGTACGAAAAACGCTTCGGCAGGCTACTTGCCGTCATACTCCCAGATAACCTCGCCGGTACGCGCTGTGCCGTAACCGCCCATGGCCTGCACGCTGCTTCGGAACGCTTCCGAGCGTATCACCTCAAGCAGAGCCTGCACGCGTGCATCTTCCGCATAGCGGCAGGGAATGACGAGGTCGTACTCCTCCACGCCGGCGGATACGAAATCAAGCCCCAGGGCAGAGGCTGCGGAGCGTACGCCGAGCCCGGCGTCAGCCCTGCCGGAAAGCACGGCCGCCGCCACGTTCATGTGCGTGTACTCCTCATCTCTGTATCCCTGAACACGGACGGCAGAAAGACCGCGCTTCTTCAGCTCATAGTCCAGAAGTACCCGGGTACCGCTGCCGCGCTGACGGTTGATGAAACGCACGTCCTCACGGCACAAGTCTTCGAAGGAAACTATGTTCTTCGGGTTGCCGGGCAGCACCATCAGTCCCTGCTCGCGCTCCACAAGCTGCACAAGCAGCGCGGGCATTCCCTTGAGGTGCTCACGCATGGCGCTGCGGTTGTAGATGCCGCTCTCTTCATCAAGCAGATGGCTTCCCGCCAGATGACACTGTCCGCGCCGGAGCGCCAGCAGGCCGCCGAGCGAGCCCACATGGGCGGAGGTCAGGCGAAAGCCCGGATGAGTGCGCCGAAGCATGCTGTCGATAAGGTCCAAGGTATTGTCGTGACTTCCCACGGCAAGAAGCGCCCCTTCAATCTCCTTCCGGGAACGGAGCAGAACGGCGGGCACCGGTTTTCCGGCGTCCAGCCCCTCAAGGTCACGTGCCACGGGAATCACCGCATCGGCGCGGGAAAGACTGGTGACGGTCCCGGCGCCTCTGGGCAGCGGAACGGCAAAGAAGGTGTCGTCCACAAGACCGAGCTTCACCCGCACGCGCTCTTCCATTCCGGGACGGGAAGGAATGGGATTGCAGGGAACCACGGACAGGCTTTCCCTGCGCCTGACATCACGCTTCAGCCAGCGGGCAAGAAGCGGAAGCACGAATTCCTCCATGGCCACGATGGCGGAAACGGGATAGCCCGGCGTGCCGATGACGGGCACTTTGCGCCCCGCCGCCTCCACTATGCCGAGAGCCGTGGGCTTGCCCGGCATGACGGCTATGCCGTGTACCAGAAGCTCGCCCATTCCTGCGATAATGTCGGCCGTGTAATCATGGCTTCCCGCCGAGGAACCGGCATTCATCACCACAAGGTCGGCTCCGGACTCGACGGCGGAACGTATCGCCTCCCGTATGAGCTCAGGCTCGTCCGGTACGATGGGGCAGGTATGGGCATGACCGCCCGCTTCCTCTATCATGGCGGAAAAGATGATGGAATTGAATTCCGGCAGAGCGCGGCCCGCGCGAAGGTCCTCCTCCTTCGCCTTTTCCAGCTCCACGATTTCCGACCCGCTGGGAATGATGGCCACCTCCGGCTTTCTGAACACCATGGGGCGCGTCACGCCTCCGGCGGCCAGAGCGCCCAGTTCGTACGGTCCGATTTCAACGCCCGGGGGAAGAATGATTTCCGTCGCCACCATGTCTTCTCCGAGCTTGCGCACGTGCTGCCAGGGAAAAGCCGCCTTTTCGATGACCACGGCCGCTCCGCCCTCTTCCACGTTCACATGCTCCACCATCACCACGGCGTTGCAGCCTTCGGGCAGAGGATGTCCGGTATTTATCCAGAAGGCGTTTCTGCCGATTTCCAGACGCAGGGGCCTGCGTGCGGAAGCCGTGAACGTGTCCTCGGCCTTCACGGCAATGCCGTCCATGGCCGCCCCGTGGAAGGCGGGCGAAGAACGCAGCGCCTCCACAGGACGGGAAAGCACGCGGTGCAGCGCGACCGCAAGGGGAACGGCTTCCTCCCCCGTGTCCATGCCCAGTTCCGCAATGCGGGAAAACCACTGCTCTCTCGCCTCGGCGGGAGTTTTCATCGTAAGATAGGTATGCCTGGCCATCTATTCCTCTCTTCCGTATCTTTTCCGTTGACGCATGACAGACGAAAGCTGCACCGCGGAAGCGGCCGCTACGTCTTCAAAAAAATCCGACACGGCCCTGCTGCGAACGTTTCAGAGGGCCTCCCGGTCTTCGGCGGGACGTTCCGTAAGCCGAAACGCATCGCTTCCGATTCCATGTTCAGATGAGAAGCTCCGCAAAGACTTCCTGCCCGGCATACAGCCCTTCGCTGTTTTCGGGACAGACCACCAGAGCGTCCGCCTCCACCAGCCCGGAAATCAGACCGGACGGCGCAGTGACGGGGTCCGCCGTCCAGCCCTGCTCCGTACGGGAAAGGCGCACGCGGATGAAATCCCTCCTGCCCTGAGCCGAGGCCACGGAGCGGGAAAGAACGGCAGGAACGCCGGACGCGATGCCCGGCCTGCCGCCCTGAAGGCGGCACAGGAGGGGCAGCAGAAAAGCGCGGGCGCAGACCAGCGCACTCGACACGTGCCCCGGCAGTCCCATAAGGCAGATTCTTCCGGAACGGGCAAGAATGAAGGGCTTTCCCGGACTGATGGCCGCACCGTGCACAAGCAGCTCGCTCTCCGGCATGGAAAGAAAAATGTCCACCGTATGGTCGCGCATACCTGCCGAGGAGCCGCCGGAAAGCAGCACCACGTCGGCAAAGTCCAGCATCTCGCGCACGGTTTTCCTCAGGCCTTCCACGTCGTCTCTCATGAGGCCCGCCATGCGCACCTCCGCCCCGGCGCTGCGGCAGAGCGCGGCAAGGGAATGGGAATTCACGTCGCGCACCTGTCCGGGAAGAGGCTTCTCTTCAAACGGAACCACCTCGTCTCCCGTGGAGAGAATGGCCACACGGGGCCTTGCCGTCACCGGCACGCGCACCTGTCCGAGAGCGGCAAGAAGTCCTATTTCCTGGGGTCTAAGGCGTCGCCCCGCAGGGAGCAGCACCTTGCCGGCGGCGGCATCCTCGTCATGCTCAAGCACATGGTCGCCCGGAGCCTGGGAACGGACAAGCTCCACAAGGTTGTCTCCGGCGGGGCGGGAATATTCCACCATAACGACGCTGTCCGCGCCTTCGGGCAGCATTCCTCCCGTCAGGATGCGGGCGGTCTGTCCCTCCTGAAGACGGATGTCCGGCGCACGCCCCATGGGGCAATCTCCCACGCATTCCAGAAGTGCGGGGGAACCTTCCTGCGCCCCGAACACGTCTCTCGCGCGAACGGCGTACCCGTCCACCGTGGAGCGGTCGAAGCCCGGCAAATCTTCAGGAGCGGCGAAGTCCCGCGCAAGATAACGCCCCGCACACTCGTCCAGAGGAACGCTCTCTTCGGCAAGCGGCGCAAAATTTTCGAGGAGAGAGAGAACCTCATCCACGGATTTCAGAGAAAGAAAGGACTTCATGACAGCTCCTGCTAATGAAATGATGTTCTTCGAATATAGTCTTTTGAGGAAAAAAGAAAAGATGCCTCTCCGAGCCTCATCATTACTGCGATTACAAAATTTTTTTCCCCAGCTCTCTTTTTTTATTCAGTAATAACACGGTAAAGGATGATAGTTTTGAAATGAAAAAACAATTTGTACCCAGCTCGGCAGGCCTTCACCATTGCCCCTGCCCGAATTTTAGGGTAATGTGAAATGAGTCTTTCGTCTTCGAAAGATTCGGGTAGGAAACAACTGCTCATTTCAAAATTATCGCATCATGACTTTTTATGCCGTTTCAGAGCGGTATCTCTTTGAAATGGAACGGAAAACAGCGAAGGACGCCTTGAAACACCTGAACAGAAGCATGCTGGAACAGCTTACGCTGCGCTGGGAAGCATGGGAAACGGAAGCGACGACCACGGCCAAAAGGATTGTCCGCGCAAGGCTCCATCTGCTTTTTCTGCTTATCCGCTACGGAGGTCTCCGCCTCGGAGAGGCTCTGGGACTCAACGTCCGCGAAGCGGTGGATACCGTCACCGGCATGGTTCATCTGCCTCCGCCCGGCAGCCGGGACATCCTGCTGCCCCTTTCCTGCATGAAGCACATCCGGCGCATACTGAGCCTGCCCGAGGCCGGGGATGCGGCCTTTCTGCGCTTCGACCAGGGGTTCGTCCGCAGAAAGTTCTACTCCGTGGCCGAAGGCATGGGGCTCGCGCCGGGTATGGCCGGTCCGCGAGCCATCAGGTACGCACGGGGTCTGGAGCTTCTGGAGCTGCATGTCCCCTTCAACGTGGTGCAGGCATTTCTCGGTCAGCAGAAGTCCGCTCAGGTGGCGGAATTTCTCGATTTTGCAGGAGGAGAAGCCAAACGTCTCGTCAGAGGCAGCGCCCAGAACGACGATGACGAAGAAGAAGCCGACAATACCTTCATCGGCATCATCACCGGCATGGAAACGGGCATGCGCTGCGCAAGCGTGGAGGTGACCACCTTCTCCGACCTTGTCATCACGGCCCTGCTCGATTTGCGCGAGTTCTCGGCCCGGGAGCTGCATCTCAACCAGGTGACCTCCGTATCCATTGACCCCGAACACATCATACTTTCCACGGAAAAAACGCCGGAGAGCCTTCAGGGGCCCGTCCGCGCCACAGTGGTCTCCCTGCATCAGGACGCCGTGGAAAGCTTTCTTCTTCTTGAACTCCCGGATGGAGAAAAGATAAGCACGGTACAGGAGACAGCGTTTCTCTCCCGGCTCAGAATCCATCAGGGAAGCAGAGTGTACCTGGGCTTTCCCGCAAGGGGAGTCCGCCTCTGCCAGGATTGACGGCAACCTCGCCCCTCCCTTCCGGAGGGACGTCAAACAACAGGAGCAACCCCATGAACCATCTCGGTAAAACTCTTTTCGGAGCCCTTCTCGCCCTTTCCTGCGCCATCCCCGCTCAGGCTGCGGACAGCCTGATGATGGCCACCACCACCAGCACGCAGGATTCCGGTCTGCTGGAATACCTCGCCCCCACCTTCCAGAAGGAAACCGGCATCGACCTCAAGTGGGTGGCCGTGGGTACCGGCAAGGCGCTTGAAATCGCCAAGAACTGCGACGCCGACGTGCTGCTCGTGCACGCCCCGGACGTGGAGAAGAAGTTCATCGACGACGGCTACGGCATCGACCGCCGTCAGATTATGTACAACGACTTCGTCATCGTCGGTCCCAAGGCCGACCCCGCCAAGATTGCGGGCAAGACCACGGCCGAAGCGCTGAAGGCCATCTATGACGCCAAGGCCGGATTCGTCAGCCGCGGCGACAAGTCCGGCACCCATTCCGCCGAGCTTGCCCT
>CALUPQ010000015.1 GCA_944322695.1 uncultured Mailhella sp.
CATGAAAGGGTCACGGCCTACGAGACGGACCTGAGTCAGCGCGTGGGCGCGCGCTACGTGGTCTCGCACATGGAGCCGAGAAGCGGCCGGGACCGCGGAGAGCGCCGCGTCGTCAGCCTCGAGGCCGTGACCGAGGCCGTGCGCGCCGCGCTTCGGAATTCGCCGCTGCACGACGCGCATCACATCGACGTGCATGACGGAGAGGAGGGCACCTCCCTTTCCTTCCACTGCCGCTCCTCCGCCTCCACGGTGGCGGAAGGGCACATGCAGGCCACGCATCTTGAGGCCGACATACGGGACCGCCTGCCCGGGCTTGCGCAGATTGTCATCCACGTGGAACCGGAAGCGGGCAGGTAGGCCATGCGCGCCTTTTTGCCTGAAAGCGTGGGCACGGGCGTGCTCATGCTGCTCGTTTCCATCACGTCCACGCAGATAGGCTCGGCTTCGGCCAAGCTGCTGTTTGCCTCCGTGGGGCCCGAGGTCACGGTGGCGCTGCGCCTCGTGTGCGCCACGCTCATTCTTTTCGCCGTGCTGAGACCATGGCGGCACGTGCCCCGGGGCGGCGAATGGAAGAACGTGCTCATCTACGGTCTGGCCATCGCCTTCATGAACGGCTGCTTCTATCAGTCCATAGCGCGCATACCGCTCGGGGTGTCCGTGGCCGTGGAGTTTTCCGGGCCGCTTCTGGTGGCGGTGTGCTCCTCGCGCCGCTGGACCGATTATGCGGGCGTGGCGCTGGCCGTGGCGGGCATGCTTCTCATCGTGCCGTGGAGCGGGCTGGAAGGCGGACTCGACGTGGCGGGCCTGCTTTTCGCGCTTGCCGCGGCCGCGGGCTGGGCGGGCTACATCGTGTTCGGCCGCCGGGCGGGCGGCGTCGGCGTGAGCGCCGCGGCCTGGGGCATGCTGGCGGGTTCCCTTGCCGCCGTTCCGTGGGCCGCATGGGCGGACGGCGGCGGCGTGCTTTTTGCCCCGGGCGTGTTCATGGACGTGCTGCCTCTGGCCTTCTTCGTGGGATTCACCGCCTCGGCCCTGCCGTACGGCCTTGAAATGGTGGCGCTCCGCCTCGTGCCTCCGCAGGCCTACGGCGTGCTCATGAGTCTCGAACCCGCGGCCGCGGCCCTGTTCGGATTTCTGATTCTCGGCGAGGTGCTCACCCTGCGCCAGTGGTGCGCCGTCGCCCTCGTGGTCGGAGCCTCGCTTCTGGTGACGCACCGGCGAGGCTCCTAGCTCCCGGCGGGCGTTTCCCGGGGAATGATATTGCCAAGAAACACGATTCCATGTATCGTTTTTCATAATATTTCGTCGGGCAGGCGGCGTGTGCGTCGGGGCAAAAGCGTTGAGGGACGCCGTTTCCGGGCGTTTTCCCGTTCCGCGGCGCTTTGCCGTGCCCGTCCTTTCCGCGAAGCGGAGCTCTTCCGCTTGGCGTTTCCATTTTCAAGGTGATTCAACATGGCGTTGCAAGGAACAGATGTCGGGCCTATGGGCCGGAAAGGCACGATGGGCGCGGCTCTGGCCGGATGGGTGGTCGTGCTCGTCTGCAGCATGCTCATCTATGACGCGCTGCTTTTTTCCTCTCTGAACAGGGAAGTGTGGACCGGAGCGCAGTCCTCGGCCCGCATGGCGGCGGACAACGTGCGCCTGAACGTGGTCACGGGCGTGCGCTTCGGCAAGAAGCTGGAGCGCTACTGGGGCCTGGACAGGGTGCTCGACCGTGTGGAAAAGGCCGTGGGCATGCCTTTGGCCGTTCTGGACGCGGAGGGAAGGGTGCTGCTCTCCCGCGGGGACTTTCCGCCCTCCGCCATGCGCTCGGGCAGCGTGCTGGAAGAGGGCGACGGCGCCACCTGGCGCGAGGATGAGCGCGGCCGCACGGTCTTTGTGGCGGTGCAGGACAGAAGCGGCGGCACCGCCGGGTACATCGGCGCCCACGTGAGCCGCGCCCCGCTGGAAAAGGAGCTCTTTTCCCTGTTTCGCGGGCAGCTTTTCGTGCAGGCGGGCATAGCGCTCTGCGGGCTTGCGCTTCTTTCGGCGATACTCATCCTGGCGGGCCGGAGAAGGGCGGAGGCCGGGGGCGGGCTTTCCCGCGCCGTACGCCTTTTCGGCATGGGCGTGTTTCTTCTCGTCATGCTGGCCAACGGGCTTCTCGCCATGGATACCGTGAGTTCCCGCTACACGGAGAGCCTCAGACGGGATGCGGAGCGCGCGGGCGCGCTTCTTACCGACACGCTCAACAGACTGCTTCTGGTGGGTGTCTCCTTCGAGCGCATGGACAGGGTGGACGCCTACCTTTCCGGCATAGCCGCCACGCACGGCGGCACGGTGGCGCTGGAGATTGTTTCCCCGCAGGGAAGGCGCGTGGCGGGCAGCATGCCGGAAGGCACGGCCGTGCTGCCGGATGCCATGGACTTTCCCCTGCTCGGCGGCATGAACGGCATGATGCGCGACATGACCGAGCAGGGCTGGAAGCTGCAGGTTTCCCTGCTGCGCGCCCCGTGGGCGGAGCGCATGCGCGCCACGGCCATGGACGTGCTGACCATGGCGGCGGTTTCGCTCATCTTCATGGTGGAGCTTTTTCTGCTTTTCACGCGCGGGCTTGAGTTCTTCCAGGTGCGCAGGCGCGCGGGAGTCGCCGAATCCGGCGAGGAGAGAAAAAGCCGCAGCTCGCTTCTGCGGCCGCTCGGCTTCTTCATGCTCTTTGCCATGGACATGTCCATTTCCTTCATTCCCCTGCGCATGGCCGAGCTCGTGCCCGCAGGGAGCGTTTCCCGCGACATGCTGCTCGGCATGCCCATCTCCGCCGAAATGGGCATGACGGGCCTGAGCGTCATCGTGGCCGGGGCGTGGATAAAGCGCTTCGGGGCGAGGCCTCCGCTCATGACCGGTCTCTTTCTCGTGGCGCTCGGCTATCTGTGCTCCATGCTCTCCACGGAGCCGTGGCATTTCGTGGCCGCCCGCGGCGTGGTGGGCGCAGGCTACGGGCTCGCGCTTCTCACCTCGCAGGCCTGCACCGTGAAGGAGGGCATGCTGGCCGACATGTTCGCGGGCGTGTACGCGGGCTCGTTGTGCGGCAGCGCCATGGGCGCCATGCTGGCCGAGCGCTTCGGCTATGCGCCTGTGTTTCTCATCTCCGCCTTCATCCTGCTCTGCCTTGCGCCGCTGCCGCGCCTTCTTCTGCGGCCCGGAGCGGAAAAGGAGGAAAAGGAAGGGCCGAAGCTGACCTTCGCCGAAATGCGCCGCCTGCTTTCGGACAGGCGCTTCCTTTCCTTCGTGCTTCTCAGCCTCGTGCCTTCCGCCATGCTGTGCATCGGCTTCCTCAACTATTTCCTGCCCGTGTACCTGAAAAGCGCGGGCGTGTCCCAGTCCGACATCGGCCGCATCTACATGCTCAACTGCCTGCTCGTCATCTACAGCGGGCCGCTGTTCAGCCGTCTGGTCATGAAGATGCGCTCCATGGCGCTCATGGTCTGCCTTGCGGGCATCGTGTCCGCAGCGTCCGTGCTGTCGCTCGCCGCGTTCGCGCCGCTGCCGGCCACGCTGCTCGGCTCCGTGCTGCTCGGGCTGGCCACGGCCCTGAACATCCCGGCGCAGAGCGAATACCTTCTTCAGCTCGACATCGCCCGCTCCATCGGCGTGGACCAGAGCATGAGCCTTCTGGACGCGCTGCAGCGCGTGGGGCAGGTGCTCGGCCCGCTGTGCATGGGCGCCGCGCTTCTGGCCATGAGCGTGGATGACGCGGCAAAGTTCATCGGCGCGGGCTTCCTTGTCTTTTCCCTGGCGTTTCTTCTCCTGGCGCGGCCGGGACGCGGCAAGGGCGCGGAGGACGCATGAACCGGGAGATTCGGGAGCGCTGCCTTTCGCAGCTTCGTGCTTCCATAGGAACGGCCATGGCCCTGGCCGAAGGGCCGGGGGCGGAGCGTAGCCTCGGCGAGATGTCCCGCACCCTGCCCGGGGGAGTTTCCGCCCTTCAGGACGGGGACGACCTCATGGCCCTCGTGCAGGAGGAGGCCGCGCGGCTTTTTTCCCCGCAGACGGGGGAGGCCCTGCGCAGGGAGCTGGAGCGGCGCTTTCTTGCGCTGACGGCCAACCATCACGGCATGGACTTTCACCCCGAATTTCTGCAGGGGGACCTCGTCTTCGCCCTGGGTTGTCGCGAGGCGGTGCCGCTTTTCGCCTTCGGGGGCGTGCCGTGCGACAACGTGGCCTTTCCCCGGGGCATGCTCGTTTCCTCCCGCACGCCGGAGAGCACGAAGCCCTTTCATCTGCCGTTTTTTTCCAATGCGGGCAGGCGCGCCTTCGTCAGCGCGGCAGGCCCGTTCGATGCCGCCGCCCTGAAGAAGGCCGCAGCCTCCTTTTCCTCCCTGCCCTTGTCGGAGGCGGAAAGAGCGGCCGCAAAAGACGTGGTCGCCGGGGTCTATGGCGACGGGCGCGTTCTGGCGCAGCCTTCCTTCCGGGACCAGATGAGCGTGGCGGGCGCCTTGTTGTGGCGCCGTCTTGCCGCTCCGGGCTTTTCTCTGCCGCCTCTCGTGCCGCTGGACATTCAGTTCCTTGCGGGGCGTCTGGTGCAGAGGGACGTGACGCGTCCGGGCACGCTGGTGCGTTCGCTGCTTCTGGAGCCGGAGCTGACGCGGGCCGTGTTCCGCACGCTCGACGGCGCGCGCGCCTGCTGGGCGCACGGCAAGGAGGCGATGAAAGGCACGTTCCTTTTCTGGTCCGTCAACGAAAAGCGGCGCGGCGTGGGGCTCACGCTCTCGCAGGACGGCCGCTCCCTCGTGCCCGTCGAAAGGGGAGGGAGCGTTCTGCCGCTCACGGCGGAAGCGGTGACGCAGGCGCTTTCCGAGGGGCGCGTTCTGCCTTCGCTCTATCTGTGCTTTGCCGCGCTGGCGCTGGCCCGGGGGCTTTCCTGTGCGGGCGGCGTGTTCCAGTGCGAATATTTGCCCCGCATGGCGCAGGGCACGGCGGAGGCGCTCCGTCTGTGCGGGGAGACGGCGCTTGCGGAACGCCTGGCCGTTTCCTCCCCTCTTGTGACGGGAACCCTTCCCCTGCGCGCGGCGTTTCCGCCTTCTGCCGGCAGGGGCGCGGCGGACGCTGCGGCCGGGGCGCTGGACATCATGGCGGCGGGGGGCCTCGGAGAGGCGGACTGGCAGGCGCTGGCCTCGCTTTCCTTCCATGAGGCGTTCTTCTGCGCGCTGCCGTATCACTATGAGGATTTGACGCCGCCGGAGCGGCGCATCGAGG
>CALUPQ010000016.1 GCA_944322695.1 uncultured Mailhella sp.
GGCGCCTTGAGGTGCTCGACTACGTCACCAGAAAATACGGCAAGGACAAGGTGTCGCAGATTGCCGCCTTCGGCAAGATGAAGGCCAAGGCCGTGGTGAAGGACGTAGGCCGCGCCATGGGCATTCCCTTCAACGAGACGACGCGCATCGCGAAGATGATTCCCGCCGACCTCAAGATGACGCTGCAGAAGGCGCTCGACACGGTGCCGGAGCTTGCAGAGGAATACAAGACAAAGCCGGAAGTCAGAAAACTCATCGACATTTCCCGCCGTCTCGAAGGACTCACGCGTCACGCCTCCACCCATGCCGCGGGCGTGGTGGTTTCCGACAGGCCCATGGAGGAATATCTGCCGCTCTTTGCCGGTCGCAAGGGCGAACAGATTGCCGCCTTCGACATGAAGTTCGTGGAAAAGGTGGGCCTTGTGAAGTTCGACTTCCTCGGTCTGCGCACCATGACCGTGATTTCCAACGCCGTGAAGAACATCGTTCTTCAGGGCAAGGAAGCCCCGGACATGGAAAACCTCTCCACGGACGACGCCAACGTCTATGACCTGCTCTCCCGCGGGGACACCGACGGCGTGTTTCAGCTGGAAAGCACGGGCATGCGCAAATACCTGCGCATGCTCAAGCCCTCGGGCTTCGAAGACCTTGTCGCCATGCTGGCCCTGTACCGTCCCGGCCCCCTCAACTCGGGCATGGTGGACGAATTCATCAAGCGCAAGCACGGCGAAATCGAAGTCACCTATCCTCTGCCTGAGCTTGAACCCTGCCTGAAAGACACCTACGGCGTCATCGTCTATCAGGAACAGGTCATGCAGATTGCCCAGATTACCGCCAAGTACACGCTGGGCGGCGCCGACCTTCTGCGCCGGGCCATGGGCAAGAAGAAGGCCGAGGAAATGGCCAAGCAGCGCGACATCTTCCTCAAGGGCGCGTCCGAGCGCGGCGTTCCCAAGGAAACGGCCAACGAAATCTTCGACCTTATGGAAAAATTCGCGGAGTACGGCTTCAACAAGGCCCATTCCGCGGCGTATGCCTACATCACCTACGGTACGGCGTACTTGAAGTATTACTTTAAGGTTGAGTTCATGGCTGCGCTGCTTTCCTCGGAAATCGGCAACCAGGACAAGATTCTCAGCTACATCGCCGCCTGCCGCGACATGAGCATCGAGGTGCTTCCGCCCAACGTGCAAATCAGTCTGCGCGCCTTCACGCCCAGCGGGGAATCCATCGTTTACGGCCTCGGCGGCGTGAAGAATGTCGGCGATGAAGCCATCAACGAAATCGTGCGCTCGCGCGAGGAGGAAGGTCCGTACAAGTCGCTGCTGGACTTGTGCACCCGCGTCAACCTGCGCAAGGTGACCAAGCGCGTGCTGGAAAGCCTCATCAAGGGCGGCGCGTGCGACTGCTTCGGCGTGAGTCGTGCAGGCATGCTGGCCAGCCTCGACGCCGTGGTCGCCCGGGCGCAGAAAAAGCAGAAGGAAAAAAATTCCGCGCAGATATCCCTGCTTGCCTTCTCGCCTTCCGTGGAAGCGGCCCCTCTGCCCGGCATAGGCTTCCCCTGTGAGGAGCAGGATTTGCCGGAATGGGATGACGACCAGAAGCTGGCTTTTGAAAAGGATTCCCTGGGCTTCTACCTGACCAGCCATCCGCTCCAGCCTTTCCGGCGCGACATGCAGAGGCTGGGACTGCTCACGCTGGAAGAAATCAGCGAACTCGGCAAGGGGTCGGTCAAAACCGGCGTTCTCGTCACCGCCGTCAAGGAGTTCATCACCAAGAAAGGCGACAAGATGGCCTTCGTGCAGGTGGAGGACCTGACAGGTCACGCCGAAGTCACCATCTTCCCCAAGACGTACGCCGCCATCAAGGAAACCCTGCACGCGGAACGGCCGCTCATCGAGCTCGTCGGCACCGTGGACGCCAGAGATGACGACGATTATGACGATGAGGATGATGAGGAAAACAGCGTCAAGGAAGTCAAGCTGCTGTGCGACTCGGCAAGACCGCTGCTTGAGGCCTGCATGAACAGCGACCATCCCGTGCTGTTCCCCTACCCCGTGACGTGCCTCGGCGATGCCGACATTCAGGAGTTCAAGGCCATTCTGGAAAAGCACAAGGGTTCGTCCGCCGTGCAGATACAGTTCGAGCTGAACAACCGCAACTGCATTATGGAACTCGGCCCCCGCTGGAGAGTGCAGGCCAGCCCTCAGCTCAACAAGGACATGGATGCCTGGGCTGCTGCCAGAAACACCCTTCGGCGCTGAGGCTCGAAAGAAGAGGACGAACAAAGCACGCTTTCCTGCAGAATTCAAGCTCCGAGCGTTCCAGACGGCGGTCGGAGCCCGTCCTTACCGGAGGCTCTGCGGAAAAACGCCCCCGACGCGAACCGCTGTGCCCGCACAAAAGGCGTGAGGGCTCGAAAAGGTCGGCCCTGTCCGAGGAAAATGCGCCCAAGAGGAACGTCCCTGCCATGCTTTCCCCCATCTGAAAAAACACGGAGAAGGCGCTGCCACGGCGCCCTCTGAGGGGAGGGATGCTTCCATTCCCCCCCCCCCGCAAAGGACAGAAAAAATCAGCCTGACCTCGCAGCATGACGCCGGACGCCCCCTGCCGTTTTGCAGGGATGAAGGGGAAGCTATGAGCAAATCGATATGGAGACTCACCATCCGCGGAGACTTTGCGGCCGCCCATGCCCTGCGTCACTACCAGGGCAAGTGCGAGACCCTGCACGGACACAACTATCTGGTGGAAATGGTGGTGGAAGGTGAAACTCTTACGCCCGATACCGAGCTCGTGGCGGATTTTTCCGCCCTGAAAAAGGAACTTCGGGCGGAGCTTGCCACCATCGACCATCTGTACCTCAACGAGCTGCCGCCCTTCGACGTCATCAACCCATCCTCGGAAAATCTGGCCCGCTACCTGTACGGCAGAATGAAGGAACGTCTGGCCCGCATGCCGGTGCGCATGTACAGCATGACCGTAGGCGAAACCCCGCTTCAGTCCGCGACCTATCAGGAAATCGACTGATGTCCTTTTCTCCGGCCCTGCATGCCGCACGGGTGCTGGCCTCCCGCGCTCTGCCCGTCATGAAGCGCTGTGCCCGTGCCGCAGGCGCAACCGAACTTGCGGACTTCGGGCCGGTGTTTCTGCCTTCGGACTCCGGGCTTTCGCCGCGGGGAATGCAGGCCGAAACGCCCCAGTCCGAAAACGTGCGTGCATCCAGGCTTGCCGTCTGCGCCTTCAGTCTGAGCATGCTTGACGAAAAAACGCTCCAGAGCCTTTT
>CALUPQ010000017.1 GCA_944322695.1 uncultured Mailhella sp.
CACGAAGTCGCCGAGAATTTCCTCGGCTTCATCCATTTCCCGGCGGGCCTTCTGCTCCACGGCTTCGGACGAAAGCGCCTCCTTCAGCTCCAGGGCGTCCACGCCCCATCCAGCGGCCACGTCCGCCTGCACGTCAAAGGAAAGCACGTCGCGCCCCTCACCGTAAAAGGCGTCCTGAAACGTCTCCATCTGCTCCAGGGAATGACCGGGAGCCACTTTCCTGAGCGCCGCCATAAGAAGCGCGGAACGGGAGGAATCCATGACGACGCTCCCCTCTTCCTCCAGCAGACGAAAGAATCCGGCGCCCAGCGAACGGCCCGTGGTATCGGAAAGCCGCTGAAAAAAAGCCCTCAGGCGCGGCGTACCCATGGAAGACGTCTGCGCAGGCGCGTCCACAAGGTTGCCGCAGAGCACGCGCACGGGAAAAGAGTAGCGGGCCGCGAGCTTCCGCATGACGGGAGCGAACCCGAAACACCAGGGACAGAAGACATCAGTAATATAAATGAAGGATGGCATGGCTCTGCTTAACGCAAACCGCCGTGAAAACCAAGAGAAAAAACGCGGAACGCCTTCCTTTTTCCACGCCCGCTCCCCGGAAGAGGGCTCTTGGGTCCGGGCTTGACGAAGAAGAGAAGTTTCCCTAGAAATATGAATTCCCCGGCACAATCATGCCCCGCATCACGCAGAAGGCGAACCATGCTTCAGAGCGAGCTCATCAGGATTATCGAACAGACGGCCCCCCTTTCGCTTATGGCGGAATGGGACCATTCCGGCGTGCAGGTGGCCTCGGCCCGTGCCGACATCCGTCATCTTGCCGTTTGCCTCGACCCTTCGCCCGAACAGCTCCGCGCCGCCGTGGAGGCCGGAGCGGACATGGTGCTCACGCATCATCCCCTCGCCATGCGGCCCGCATGGACGAACGTCCTGAACGGGTACACGGACGCCCTTTCCATCCTGTACCGTCATGACGTGCCGCTCTACGCCAGCCATACTTCGCTGGATGCCAACCCTCTCGGCCCTTCGGCCTGGCTGCCCGACGAGCTTCGTCTTTCCAACCGCGTGATTCTGGAAAAGACCGGCAGCTTCACCGCGCCGGACGGTTCGCTGAAGGAAGGCGGCTTCGGATGCGCGGGAGATTTGCCCTCCCCCATGACGCTTGGCGAACTGTGCGCGGCCATGCGCGCCCATCTTCCGCTTGAGCGCATGTGCGCAGCGGTACGTCTTATCGGCGACCCCGCCCGCGAAATCCGGCGGGTGGCCGTGTGCACGGGCTCCGGCTCCTCCCTTCTGGAGGAAGCGGCCGCCGCTTCGGCGGACGTGTTCATCACCGGCGACGTGAAATATCACGATGCCCTTGCCCTGGCTTCCCGCCACGACAGGCGCAGCCCGAATTTCTGCCCCATGGCAATTCTTGATGTGGGGCATTTTTCCCTGGAAGAAGAAATGACGCGCCGTTTCGCCAATCTTCTGGCAGAACAGCTTGACGGCGTGCAGGTAACGTTTCTGCCGGGCAGGGACCCTTTCCTGCCCTTGACCTTTCTTTCTGAAGTACCGGAGGTACTGTCGTGAGCCTCTATATCGAACAAATCCGCCAGCTTGTGGCTCTCCAGCACGTCGATGACGGCATCCATGCCGTGCAGGCCGAACTTGAAGCCGCTCCCAAGGAAGTGGAGAACCTGCAAAAGCGTTTCCAGTCGCAGGATACGCAGCGCAACTGGATTCTGGAAAAGCTCCAGCATCTGCAGGAGCAGCAGAAGCGTCTCGACGCCGACATTCAGGATGACGAATCCCGCCTGATGAACAGCAAGAACAAGCTGATGCAGGTGGAGAACGGCCGCGAATACCAGGCCATGATTCGCGAAATGGACACCATGGAACGTCAGAATCAGACGCGCGAAGAAGAGCGCATGGCTCTTCAGGAAGAGCGTTCCCTGCAGGAAAGCAATCTGCGCTCCGTGGAAGAAACCTGGAACGAGCTTAAGGCCGAACTGGAAAGCCAGAGGGAGAATCTGGAAAAGCGTCTCGAACAGTCCCGTTCGAAGCTCGAAGCTCTGGAAGCCCAGCGTTCCGAAGTGAGCTCCCTCATTTCTCCGCCCGTGCTCAGCCGCTACGAGTTCATCCGCAACCGCCTGCGTCACCCCGTCATCGTGCCGGTGGAAGCGGGCATCTGCTCCGGCTGCCACATCGCCATCCCTCCGCAGGTCTTCATTGATTTGCAGCGCGGCAACCACATCATGAGCTGCCCCAACTGCCAGCGTCTCATGTACTGGGCGCACGACTATCAGGACCCCAACGCGCCCAAGCCCGAAGCCAAGGCCACCGGGGACGCGGAATAACGGCGCCCCCTTCCGGGGGACTGACGACCGATATCACGGAGTTGGACGGGCTGTCGCCGCGGACGTACGTCCGGGGAGGAAAGTCCGGGCTTCGCAGGGCAGGATGCTGGCTAACGGCCAGAGCGGGTGACCGCTGGAAAGCGCAACAGAAAGCAGACCGCCGCTCTTCGGAGCGGTAAGGGTGAAACGGTGAGGTAAGAGCTCACCGGCTGGCGTGGCGACACGTCAGGCCAGGCAAGCCCCATCCGAAGCAAAACCAAATAGGGAAACCGGCCGGCCCGGCCCATGGTTTCCGGGTAGGTTGCTTGAAGGCGCGGGTAACCGCGTCTCTAGAGGAATGACAGCCGCCGCTTTCGGGCGGTACAAAACCCGGCTTATAGTCCGACTCCCTTTTTACTGTGGGGAGGGAGCGCAAGTTCCCTCCCCACTCGTTTATATGCGAGGTTCCTATGCACAGCGAATGCTGGGGCGTCGTCCTTGCCGCCGGACAGGGCAGCCGCATGGCGGCGGCCACGGGCGGAGAGGCGAAGCAGTTTCTGTCCTACATGGGCGCGCCGCTCTGGTGGCGTTCGGCAAGAAGCATGGCGTCTTCCCCCCTGGTTCACGGTCTTGTGCTCGTCTTTCCTGCGGGCAGACTCGAGGCGGCCAGAGAAGAAGCGCTGAAGCTCGACAGAAAGGAATCCTGCGGGGTTCCTCTTCTCTTTGCCGAAGGAGGCGAGCGTCGGCAGGACTCCGTGCGCCATGCCCTCGACGTGCTGCCGGACAGCTGCGAAACGGTACTCGTCCACGACGGTGCACGTCCTTTCCTGCGCACGGCTCTGGTCACAAGGCTGGCCGACGCGCTGCGGAAAAACGCCGTCTCCGGCGTCATTCCCGGTACGGAAGTCACCGACACCATCAAGGAAACGGACGACTCCGGCCTCGTTTCGCGCACGCCTTCGCGCGAGCGCCTGCGCGCCGTACAGACGCCTCAGGCCTTCCGGCTTGCCGAACTGCGCGCGGCCCACGAACGGGCGGAGCAGGAAGGCTGGAGCGTCACCGACGACGCCTCGCTCATGGAGCGCACGGGCCTGCCCGTTCTCGTCGTCGAGGGCGACAGGGACAACATCAAAATCACCAATCCCCAGGACCTTGCCTTGCTTTCCGAACAGAACCCCTCTCTGCCCTGCTGCGGCTACGGCTACGACGTGCACGCCTACGGAGGAGACCGCCCGCTCATGCTCGGCGGCGTATCCGTGGGCGGAGAATTCCTCATCCGCGCCCACTCCGACGGCGACGTGCTGCTCCACGCCCTCATGGACGCCATCCTCGGCTGCTTCGCCGGAGGGGACATCGGCCAGCTTTTCCCGGACAACGACCCCGCCTTCGAGAACATCTCCTCCTCCGTTCTGCTGGACCATGTACTGACGAAGGCGGCCGAAGCAGGCGTCCGCCTCGTGCACGCCGACCTCACCGTCATCGCCCAGAAGCCGAAGCTCGCGCCCCATGCCGACGCCATCCGCCGCAACGTCTCCCGCCTGCTCGACCTTCCGCCCGACCATGTGGCGTTCAAGGCCACCACGGAAGAAAAGCTGGGCTTCACCGGAGCGCTTCAGGGCATCAAGGCCGTAGCCCTCGTCACCGCCCTTCGCCGGGAGAACTGAACAAGAACCGCAGCCTTTTCCGCAAACGGTACAGGCGCGCCTGAAATTTCCGGTCCGGGCATCCCGGGCCGGAGTGAAAAAGCGGAACACTCCGCTCTCTGGCAAAGATGTGCCATGTTCCACGGGCCCGGAACATCGGCCCGGTCGGGAACTGTTTCCGCTCCCGCCCCTCCCTACCGCCCATCTTTCGCCTCAAAGCCGGTATCCGTCTGCGGCCGGAACCGCATCCGTCCCTCTTTCCGGGTCAACGCCCGCGCCTTCCGGCAGGAGACACCATGTTCCAGTACGACGTCGCCATCATAGGAGCCGGCCCCGCCGGTCTCTTCTGTGCCAGAAACGCGGCCCGCCGCGGACTTTCCGTAGCCCTTGTGGACAGCCACAACAGACCGGGCGCAAAACTCTCCCTTGCCGGGGGCGGACGCGGCAACTACACCAACCGGACGCTGACGGAAAAGCATTACGTCACCGACAATCCTGCCCTGGTGCGCGGCGTGCTGCGGTCCTTTCCCTGCGAAAAGGTGCTCAATATTCTGCGGGAGCTCGGCCTGCCCTTTGAAGAAAGGGACTTCGGGCAGATATTCGGCCTGCGCCCGGCCGCCCTCATGGCGGAACGGCTGGCCGTACAGTGCGACGACGCCGGGGTGGATTTCTATCTCGGCTGCACCGCCGGCAGCATAACCGCTCCCGCATCCTCGTCATCTCCCGCCTTCGGCCGGAAGCGGGAGGAAGGCCGTCTCTTCTCCCTGCTTGCCGGAAGGGAAAAAATTTCCGCCCGGAACCTCGTCATCGCTTCCGGCTCCCCCGCCTGCCCCGCCGTGGGAGCCAACGACAATCTGGCAAGGCTGGCAGCCGCGTGGGGACACGACGTGGAGCCCTTCCGCCCCGTGCTCGTTCCTCTTGTCATGCCCGGAAACTGGCCTCTTGCCGGACTTGAAGGCATAAGCCTCAACGTGCGCGCCGGCCTCAGGCACGATGGCGAACTCTTCTGGCCCGACCCGGAAGGCATACGCCCCCTGCTCTTCACCCATCGCGGGGTGAGCGGCCCGGCCGTTCTCGTCCTTTCCTGCTGGTGGAAATCCGGCGACGAACTTGTCCTCGATTTTCTGCCGGAACTGCCCGTTGTCGAGCTTCTTGACGAAAAGGAACACGGCAGACTTCTGGTACGCAACCTGCTCTCCCGCTTCATGCCCGCACGCCTGGCCGAGGCGCTCTGCCCCGCGGACCTCGCCCGGCGCAAGTGCGCGGAACTCGGAAAAAAGGACAGACTGCGCCTTGCCGAGTCCGTACATCGCTTTTCCTGTCTACCCTCCGGTACCGAAGGCCTGAAAAAGGCGGAAGCCGCCGCCGGAGGAGTCCGCCTCTCCTCCCTGTCCCGCTCGCTGGAAAGCCTCGCGGTGCCCGGTCTCTTTTTCTGCGGAGAGGTGCTGAACGTCACCGGCCTTCTCGGCGGATACAACATACATTGGGCGCTTGCCAGCGGTGCGCTCGTCGCCTCCGAACTGACAAAACGTCTAACATAAGACCCCGCCCGGAGATAGACAGCGTCCGAGCCCTGTCCACAAAAGAACGTTCTCCGGTTACCGTTTCGTTTACATTCTCATGCCGAAAGTTCACATGGACTCCGACATAGCGTCCACCGCTCCGTAACGGATTGTAACGCGTGTTGACAGTATTCGCTTACGTACACTAAAAAAAATAAGTAAGTAGCCAATCCTTGCGTTTTCCAGCATAACCGCTGACCTGAACACCGGGTGTTTCTGCTTACTCTGTGCTGCACGGGCACTCCGCCCGAAAAAGGAATAACGCCTTTCCTTCCCGGAGAACGCTCTTTCCGTTTCGTCTCCCCCTGTTCTGCCGATGCGCCCGCCCGTCGGCCCGGTGTCCCATAGGGATGAAAATCAAAAAGGAAGACTGATGAAAATCACTGTGATTGGTTCGGGGTACGTGGGACTGGTGACGGCCGCATGCTTTTCCGAAGTGGGCCTCGACGTCTGGTGCATGGATATGGACCGGGCAAAGATAGACGCCCTCAATGCCGGCAAATGCCCCATCTACGAGCCCTCTCTGCCGGAGCTGCTTGAGCGCAACGCCTCGGCGGGTCGACTGCATTTCACGACCGACCTCGAGGTCTGCCTCACCGATGCCGACGTGGCCTTCATCGCCGTGGGCACGCCCGAAGGCGAGGACGGCAGCGCCGACGTCAGCTACGTATGCAACGCCGCTCGCTCCATAGGAAACCTCATGAAGGGCGACCTTGTCGTGGTGGTCAAATCCACGGTGCCCATGGGCACCTGCGGCAAGGTGGAGGCCATCCTCCGCGAAGAACTCGCCGCCCGCAATGCAGACTGCCGTTTCGACGTGGTGTCCAACCCCGAGTTTCTCAAGGAAGGCCACGCTGTAAACGATTTCATGATGCCAGACCGCGTGATTATCGGCGTGGAAAACGAACGCGCCCGCGCCGTCATGAGTGAGCTCTACCGCCCCTTCATGATGACGGGCGACCGCATTCTGTTCATGGACCGCGCCTCTTCCGAGCTCACAAAATATACGGCCAACGCCATGCTCGCCACGCGCATTTCCTTCATGAACGACATCGCCAACCTCTGCGAGCGCGTGGGTGCCAGTGTGGACATGGTGCGCAGAGGCATAGGCATGGACCAGCGTATCGGTCCGAAATTTCTGTATGCGGGCTGCGGTTACGGCGGCTCCTGCTTTCCCAAGGACGTGAAGGCCCTCATCGCCACCGCCGCCCGGCACGGGTACGACATGCAGGTGCTGCAGGCCGTGGAGCACGTGAACGCAAAGCAGAAAACCGTGCTTTTCGAAAAAATTTCCCGTCACTTTGAAGGCAGATTGAAGGGACGTACCATCGCCGTATGGGGCCTCGCCTTCAAACCCGGCACCGACGACATGCGCGAAGCCCCCTCTCTGGTGCTCATCGCCGCCCTGCTCGAAGCGGGCTGCACCGTGCGCGTGTTCGACCCCGTGGCCATGGAAAGAGGACAGGCTCTTCTCGGCGACACGGTATTCTTCGCGCCGAACATGTACGCGGCGGCAGAAGGAGCCGACGCCCTGGCCGTAGTCACGGAGTGGAAGGAATTTCGCCTTCCTGACTGGAAAAAGCTGCGTGCGGGCATGAAAACCCCCGTTCTGTTCGACGGGCGCAACGTGTACCTCAAAGAAACGCTGCGCGATGCCGGATTCACCGGCTACAGAATAGGCTGATGGCCCACGGACGCGGGTGACGCCTCTCTTCCGGCTCCCTTCCCTGTCCGAAGGGAGCCGTCTCTCTGAAAAGGACCGCCTATGAACATACTCATCACCGGCGCCGCCGGATTCATCGGCTGCTTTCTCGCCCGAAGGCTACTGGAGCTCGGACATGCCGTCACTGGCATCGACGAGCTCAACGACTACTATTCCCCGAAGCTCAAGCTGGCCCGTCTGTCCATGCTCGGCATACGGGAACAGGCGCCGGAATACAACGTCCCGCTGGAAGGCGCCCCGAACTTCCGCTTCGTGAAAATGCACCTTGAGGACCGCGAAGGCCTGGAAAAACTTTTCACCGAAGGCGCCTTCGACGTGGCCGTCAACCTCGCCGGGCAGGCCGGGGTGCGCTACTCTCTGGAAAATCCCTTTTCCTACGTGCAGAGCAACGTGCTCGGCTTCGTCAATTTGCTGGAATGCTGCCGCGCCCATCCGGTGCGGCATCTTCTTTACGCCTCTTCCAGCTCGGTTTACGGCGGCAACGAAAAAACGCCCTTCCACGAAGACGACCCGGTGAACACGCCGGTCTCCCTCTATGCGGCCACCAAGCGCTGCGACGAGCTCATAGCCCACGTTTACGCGCATCTCTACCGCATTCCCTCCACGGGCATGCGCTTCTTCACGGTGTACGGTCCCTGGGGCAGACCCGACATGGCTCCCGTGCTTTTCGCAAAAGCCATTCTGGCCGGAAAGCCCATCAACGTCTTCAACAACGGCAACCTCTCCCGGGACTTCACCTACATCGACGACATCATCGAATCCGTCGTCCGTCTCATCGACCGTGCGCCGGAAGGCAGGGTGCCCACCGACATCTACAACGTCGGCTGCGGTCATCCCATGGCCCTCATGGACTTCATCCACACGCTGGAAGACGCTCTCGGGAAAAAAGCCGAGATGCACATGCTGCCCATGCAGAAGGGCGACGTCTATCAGACCTTTGCCGATACCACGAAACTTAGGAACCTCACGGGTTTCTGCCCCTCCACGCCGCTCTCCGAAGGCATACGCCGCTTCGCAGCGTGGTATCAGTCCGACGACAATCCCATCCGGGAAAACTGACGGGCTTTGCATAAAACCTTCACACGGCACCTGCGCCGGGGAAAACACCATGACGAATCAGCAGAACCGGACCGCCTCCTACGCTCTGACCATACTCGTCCCCGTCTATAACGAGGAAGACAACATGCAGGCCCTTTCCGAACGTCTTGCGGCGTATCTGCCCAGGGCGAAGCTCTCTTCCTGCGTGCTGTTCATCAACGACGGCTCCTCCGACAGAAGCGGCGAACGCATACGCGCAGCCTGTGCGGAACACGACGATTTCTTCTTCATAGAACTTTCCTGCAATACCGGCCTGAGCAGTGCGCTCAAGGCAGGCATGGACCATGTCTGCTCCCCCTATCTCGCCTACATCGATGCGGACCTGCAGACCGCGCCCGAAGAGCTCGACCTGCTCATCCCTCACCTTGAGGAATACGAGCTCGTCACCGGCGTGAGGGCCAACCGCAAGGATACGGGATTCAAGAAAATTCAGTCGCGCATCGCCAATGGATTCCGCCGCATGGTGATAAAGGACGGAGCCCGCGACACCGGCTGTCCGCTCAAGGTCATGCACACGGACATGGCCCGCTCCCTCCCCTTCTTCAAGGGCATGCACCGCTTTTTCCCCGCCCTCGTCCAGCTTGAGGGCGGCAGGGTGAAACAGGTGAACGTGTCGCATTTTCCCCGCGTGGCCGGACTTTCCAAGTTCAACCTGTGGAACCGCCTGCTCTCTCCCTTCATGGACTGTCTTGTCGTGCGATGGATGCAGAAAAGACATATCTCCTATAAGGTTTCGGCCGACAACTTCCGGCATGAATAACCGGCCGCACAGCGCTGGAGGCCGGGAGACCGGCTTTCCCATGCTCTGCGCCGTCTTCTTCCGCCTGTCGATGCAGGCGGACTTTCTTTTCCGGGCACCCTGCGCCGGGAAGAGCCATAAGGAAAAAACATGAAGGAATATCTGCTCGTCACCGGCGTGGGAATGCTGGCGCAGGGATTCTTTTCCCTGCGCATGCTCCACCAGTGGATAAAAACCGAGCGGGCGAAAAAAATCATTTCTCCCTCCCTGTTCTGGGTGTTCAGCATCTGCGGAGCCTACCTGCTCATGCTGTACGGCTGGCTCAGAAACGACTTCGCCATCATCCTCGGACAGTTCATCTCCTATTACATCTACCTCTGGAATCTCAACGCGAGCGGCATCTGGCAGAAATGTCCGCTTCCCCTCCGGCTGCTGCTTCTCCTTACGCCGCCCGCGGCGGCCGCAAGTCTGGCCCTCGGCGGCGCCGACCTTGCGCAGACCCTGTTCAAAAATCCCGACATTCCGCTGCCTCTGCTTGTGTTCGGCTGCTTCAGCCAGGCGCTGTTCACCCTGCGCTTCGTCTATCAGTGGTGGTACTGCTCCCGACGGCATGTCTCCGTACTGCCCATGGGATTCTGGCTCATCAGCCTCACAGGTTCCGTGCTCATCTGCGTGTATGCCCTGTTCCGGCTGGACATAGTGCTCATTCTCGGCCAGTCGCTGGGGCTGGTGGCCTATGTGCGCAACATCATGATTGGTCTGCGCAGCAGCGCTTCCTTCCCCAACCCCCGTCCCTGGAGCTGCAACGACACCTGCAGCGAGCCCGCCATGAAACAGCGCATCATCCTTTACGTCTTCTCCGTGCTCCTTCTTCTGCCCCTCGTCCATGTGTTCGGCACGAGCATCATGGAAGCACGCAATCTCATTTCCGCCCAGTCCATGGCCATGGACGGCGACTGGCTCATTCCCCACCTGTTCACGGAAATCCGCCTGAACAAGCCTCCCCTGCCCGTATGGCTGACCACACCGGTGTTTCTGCTGGACGCCGCCCCCTCCATGTTCGCCCTGCACGTGCCCGTCATTCTCGTCACGGCGCTTCTCGGCGTGTTCTGCTTCGAGCTTTACCGCGCTCTCTTCGATGACGAAAAGACGGCCTTCTACGCGGGACTCGTGGTCTCGTCCATGCTGCTCACCCTCAAGCTCGGCACCACCAACTCCTGGGACATCTACTCCGTGGTGTTCATGACCGGGGCCCTGGTCGCCCTGGTAAGGTCCGGACGCGGCTGGCTCATCGCAGGCGTTTTACTCCTGGCTGCCTCCGTACTGAGCAAAGGACCGGTTCAGCTTTACACCATGCTGCTGCCCTTCCTCGCCACGCTGCTTTTCTTCCGGAAAGCCGTCCCCTGGAAGCGCCTTGCCGTCATTCTCACAGCCGGCTGCCTGCTCGGTTCCCTCTGGTACCTCTATGTGTATCTGGCCATTCCCCATGTGGCGACCACGGTGGCCAAAGGGGAAGTCAGCGCATGGAGCAACCTGCATACGGCGTCCTTCTTCTTCTACCTCTCCTTCCCCGCTTTCGCCGGCGCCTGGATACTTCCTTCCCTGGCCGGTCTTTTCAACCGCTGGCTCAACAGAAGCGACGAAAACCGGGCGGAGATGAAATTCACGCTCTGCTGGTTTCTGCTCTCTCTGCTTCTGCTCTCCCTGGTGCCCGAAAAAAAGGAACGCTACCTCATGCCCGCCATGGTTCCCCTGGCGCTGCTTGCGGCGCAGGTGCTCCGCCACTGGGTGCGGGGACTTGAGGATGATACTCTTGCCCGGCGGGAAAAACGCATCATCACCGTCCATCTCGGCCTCGGCACGCTGACGGCGGCGGGCATCTGCCTGTTCATTGCCTGGAATCACCGCGACTATGCGCTCTACGCCTCCCTCTTCGCTCTGCTCTGCGCAGGGCTCGGCGCTCTGGGGCTCAGGGCCCCGCGCCATCTCATGCCCGTTTCCTGCCTCATGATACTTCTCGTCTGCGGGGCCGGATTCCGCATGGGAACACACCGCCCCGTGGTGCAGAAGACGCCGCCCACCTGCTCGCTGGAAGAAATCCGCACGCTGCCGCGCCTTGAAGGCCTGCCCTGCTATTCCTTCGACGGCTTCGACCCCACGGCAGAATGGGAAATAGGCAGAGACACCACGAAAATCTCCTCCCTGAACGACATTCCGGAACAGACCTTCCTTCTGCTCGACACCGATACCACGCCCCCGGCCGTGATTTCCCAGGGCAGACTGACCGTGGAGGAACGTTTCCTCATCCAGACCAGCCGCAACCGCTATATTCAGCTCTTTGTGGTCAAAAAAGCGGAAAGCCGGGCCGAAGATACGGCCCCGGTCCTCTCCGGCAAAGACGCCTCGTAACCGCTTCCTTCGAGCGTTCCTTCCCAGACAGACATGACAAAAGGCCGCCTTCCAGAGGAAGGCGGCCTTTATATTGCATCACGTCACGCGGGGAAAACCCGCTTTTTTCTACTTCGAAGCAGCGTCGGCCAGAGCGGCCACGGCGGGCAGAGTCTTGCCTTCGAGAACTTCGAGGAAGGCGCCGCCGCCCGTGGAAAGATAGCCCATCTTTTCAGCCACGCCGAAGGATTCCACAGCAGCCACGGTATCGCCGCCGCACACCAGCGTGTAGGCGTCGGAGCCGGCAAGGATGTCGGCCAGAGCACGGCTGCCCTTGTCGAAGGGCACGGTTTCAAACGCGCCGACAGGTCCGTTCCACACGATGGTGCGGGCATTGGCCAGAAGCTTTGCGTATTCCTTCACGGTCTCTTCGCCGATATCGAAGGCGCAGTCTTCGGCGGAAAGCTCGGAAACCTTCTTGGTCACGGCTTCGGAAGCGCGCTCAAAGCTGGGAGCCACCACCACATCGGTGGGCAGAGGCAGCATGACGTTGCGCTCCTTCGCCATTTCGATGAGACGCTTGGCCTCGGGAATGAGGTCCTTTTCCACCAGAGAGGCGCCCATGTTGCAGCCCGCGGCTTCAAGGAAGGTGTTGGCAATGCCGCCGCCGACGATGAGACCGTCCACGTGCTTGAGCAGATTTTCCAGCACAGTGAGCTTGGTGGAAACCTTGGAACCGCCGATGATGGCAAAGAGCGGACGCTCGGGGTTGTCGAGCAGCTTGGTGGCGGCTTCCATTTCCGCGAACATCAGCGGACCGGCCACAGCCACGGGAGCCTTGCGCAGAGCGCCTTCGGTGGAAGCCTGGGCACGGTGGGCGGCGCCGAAGGCGTCCATCACGTAGATGTCGCCCATGGCGGCGTACTTCGCGGCCAGCTCTTCGTTGTTTTTCTTTTCACCCTTGAAGAAACGCACGTTCTCGCACAGCACCACCTGACCGGGCTTGCATTCCACGCCGTTCAGAGGTTCGGCGCAGAACTCCACGGGCATGTCGAGCAGCTTGCCCATGTGCGCAGCCACGGGACGCAGAGAGAACTTCTCTTCGAACTCGCCTTCCGTGGGACGGCCGAGATGGGCGAGCAGAATGACTCCGGCACCCGCGTCCAGAGCCTTCTTAATCGTGGGCAGCACGGCACGGATACGCTTGTCGCTGGTGATGACGCCGTCGTGGATGGGAACATTCACGTCCACGCGCATGACAACGCGCTTTCCCTTCATGTCCACATCGTTCATGGTCAGTGCTTTCATAGGGTTTCTCCTTTCCTTACAGCAGTTCGAGAGACTGCTGCACAATGTTTTCTACCGTAAAGCCAAACTTAGGGAACAGTTTTCCCGCCGGAGCGGAAGCTCCGAATGTTCCCATACCAATGACTCGGCCGTCAAGTCCCACATACTT
>CALUPQ010000018.1 GCA_944322695.1 uncultured Mailhella sp.
CGGTAGTTGTAGAGCATGATGCAGGCGGTGTCGATGTGCCGGATGTTGAGTTCCCGGGCGATAATGCCTGCGGGAATGAGTCCGCCGCGGGTGACGGCCACGATTCTGGTGAATCTGCCACGCTCCAGCAGGCGCCAGGCCAGAGCCTTGGCGTCACGGTGAAGCTGTTCCCAGGTGACGGGATAGGTTTTATGATAGCGGTCTGCCTTTGCCACGGTATGTCTCCTGAAGAATGCGTTTCGGCCGCATGACGGCGAAGGCGCGCTGCCTTGTGCCTTCATGGGCAGGGGAGGCGCGGGCCTTCGGGCCCGCGCGTTGCCGTTCTTATTGTTCCTCTTCCGTCGCGGGCTTGTCGGCCCCGGTGGTGGAGAGGCTCATGTCGAGCTGCTGGTTGCGCCTCATGCCGAGATAGGCATTGCGAAGCGCCACATAAGGCTCAAGCGCGGATTCGGTAATCTGGTCGTAGGCCTTGTACTGAACGTCGGAGTCGTTGAAGGCGAAGAACACGCTGCCGGTAAGGCTGATTTCCCAGCCCAGCGCGTAGTCCTGCGGCTTCATGAAGAGGTCGCCCGTTCTGCCCACGGCGCCGCGCACCGTGGAGGGACCGAAGAAGGGAATGATGAAGTACGGGCCGTCGGGCACGCCCCAGACGCCGAGGGTGTAGTCGAAGTTCTCCGTTTCCGGGTGATACGGGTAGAGCGGCTGACTCTGACTGGCCACGTCGGCAAAGCCGAGACTGACCATGAAGTTCACGAGGGAGCGGTCGAACTCCACGCCGGCCTGTGCGAACTCTCCCTGAAGCAGGCTGTTGGCCATGCGTACGGGGAAGGCGAGGTTGTAGGCGAAGTTGCTTATGCCGGAACGGATGGATTCGGGCACGATGAAGGCGTATCCCCTGTGCAGGGGCTTGAGCACGTACTGGAGGAACCAGTCGTTCACATGGAACCAGAACCGGTTCCAGCCTTCCAGCGGGTCGTCCTGGAGGGCCATGTCGTCTTCGGTGTAGTCGTCATAGTCGTCCAGTCCCCCGAAATCCTCATCGGCGGCCTGTTCCACGGTGCTGTCCGAAACGGCGGATATTTCCTGCGTCGCGGAAGGAGTCTCATTCTGACGCGAGGCGCAGCCCGAGCCGCAGACGAGGACAAGGGCCAGTACGACGGTATAAAGAACCTGACGCATCACTTCGTTTCCTTGGGTTTGTTTTTCTGTTCTTCGGCCTTGGCCTTCACACGGTCGATGAGTTCCTGAGGCGAGTTCTTGGAGAGGATGTCGCGGAACTGGTCGCGGTAGTTCTTTATCATGCTGATGCCTTCGATGAGCACGTCATAGACCACCCAGCGGTTGTTCTTTTCCAGCATGCGGAAGGCCACGGGATAGACTTTCTGGTCGGCGAGAAATTCCATCTGGATTTCCACTCTCTTGCCGTTGCCGCCGCTGATTTCGCCGGTGAAGCGTATCTTCTGACCGTTGTACTCGTCCAGGGTGTCGATGTAGGTGTTGCGCAGAAGCTCGGTGAAGGCGTCCTTGAACTGCTGCTTCTGTTCGGGCGTGAACTTCCTCCAGGTGGGCCCCACGGTACGCGTGGAGAATTCCTCGAAGTCGAACAGATTGAGGACTTCGTCCTCGATTTTCTTTCTGATGACGGGCTTGCCTTCGGGAGTTTTGAAGGCGGGGTCGTTGAGCAGCGCGAGGATGCGGTCGGCACCGGCCTCGGCGGTCTGACGGGCGGTCATCTCGGCGGCATGGGCACTTACGCTTGTGACGAAACAGAAGAGAAGGGCGAGAAGAAAGACTTTGATACGCATGGATTAAACGCCTCCGAAAACGACTTTGCCGATAAGGGCTTCGAGGTCAAGGGCCGGTTCGGTATCGGTGATGAGGCTGCCCGGTTCGAGCAGGGTTTCCGAACCTCCGGGGGTGATGGCGATGTATTTGTCGCCGATGAGACCGCTGGTCTTCACCGAGGCCATGACGTCCTCGGAAAGGGGGACGCCTTCGTTGATGCGGAGGTCCACATGGGCGGTGTAGTCGCTGGTGTCGAGCCGGATGGCCGAGACGCGGCCTATGGACACGCCCGCGATTTCCACGCTCGCCCCCGTGCGCAGACCGGCCACGGAGGAGAAGCGGGCGGTAACGGTGTAGCCGTTGTCGCCGAGCACTTCCATGCGCCCGAGCTTGATGGTGAGGTAGGCCAGACACAGCAGGCCGATGACCACGAATACTCCGATGACGGTGTTCTTTGCAGCAGACATAGTTTCCTCGTTAATCGTCCAGCCATTCGGCCAGCGCTCCGCGAACGGCGCTGTCCAGGGGCGGGGCCGCCATGCGGCGGGATTCTTCGAATTTGCGGTGGAGAAAACGGTTGAGATACGGGTCGCTTGCCGTGCTCAGTTCCTTGCGGCTTCCGGCGAAGACGGCCTTTCCGGCGCGCAGCACGAGCACGTGTTCGGCAATGTGCTCCACGCTGCCGAGGTCGTGGGTGACGACCACGGTCGTCATGTCCGGGTAGCAGGCCTTCATGTCCAGAAGGAGCTGGTCCATCTGAGCGGCGGTGATGGGGTCGAGGCCGGAGGTGGGTTCGTCGCAGAAAAGCACCGGCGGTTCGGTGACGATGGCCCTGGCCAGTCCGGCGCGCTTGCGCATGCCGCCGGAAAGTTCTCCCGGATAGTAGTCGGCGAAATTGTCGAGTCCCACGAGTTCCAGCGTGCGGAGCGCCGCGTCGCGCAGCGTCTTGCGGGGCAGGCCGGTGTGCTCCACGAGAGGAAGGGCCACGTTTTCCGCGAGCGTGAGGGAGCTTATGAGCGCGCCGTCCTGAAAAAGCACGCCGAAGCGGCGGCGCATTTTGCGGAACTGGGCTTCGGACATGGCGGAGACGTCTCTCCCGCCGATGAGTATGCGGCCGGACACGGGGCGGTTCAGGCCCAGCAGCAGGCGCAGCAGGGTGGTTTTGCCGCAGCCGGATTCGCCGAGAATGGTGGTCACCGTTCCGGCGGGGAGGGTGGCGGAAAAGTCCTGCAGGACCAGGCGGCCGTCGTAGCCGCCGCAGAGATGTTCTATGGATATATCCCAGGCTTGCCGGTTCATGCGCGCCTCACAGAAGGAAAGAGGTGAGGACATAGTCGGCCATGAGAATGAGCACGCAGCTCATGACCACGGCGGAGGTGGTGGCGTTGCCCACGGCTTCGGCCCCTTTGCCGTCACTTCTTCTGTGGGCGTTGTAGCCCTGGAAACAGCAGACCGTGATGACGATGACGGCGAAGACCGCGGCCTTGAGGCAGCAGCCCTGCACGTCGTCCAGCGTGACGCTGGATTCTATGCCCGAAAAATACCGCCCTTCGTTGAGTCCGAGCAGCACGCACGCGGAAAGGTAGCCGCCGAAGATGCCCACCACCGTGAAGATGGAGGTAAGCAGCGGAAAGGCCACCAGCGAGGAGAGCAGCCGCGGGGTGACGAGGTAGCCCACGGGGTTGATGTCCATGACTTCCAGTGCGTCAATCTGGTCGGAGATGCGCATGACGCCGATTTCCGCTGTCATGGCGGAACCGGCGCGCGCCGCTATCATGATGGCCGTGAGCACGGGAGCCATTTCGCGGATGAGCGTAAGCGCGAGCAGAGAGCCGAGCATGCCCTGTGCGCCGAACATGGACATGGCGTAGAAGGCCTGAAGCCCCAGCACCAGACCGGTGAACAGGCCGATGAGCAGAATGACGAACATGGATTTCGCGCCGATGACATAGACCTGCCGCAGGACTTTGCCGGGCAGTCGGCGGGAATGCCATGTCTGCCTGAAGCCTTCGAACAGGAACAGCGCCATCTCGCCCATGCGGTTCAGAAGGTTCAGGACGGGGGTGATGATTTCATTCATACTGTTACCCTGACTCCGAAGATAAGTGGACGGATGTTAGCCGATTTCACACTCGTTGGCAACGTATGCCGATGTCGCCGGAAAGCAGGGCTTGCATGATTTTCCGGCCGGTAGTATTCAGAAAAAACTTGAACCGTTACCGCATATTTTCAGGAGAATGCCTATGTGTCTTGCCGTGCCCGTCCGCGTGGTGGACGTTCCGGAGGAGGGAAAGGCCCGCGTACAGGTGGGGGCGGGGGAGAACCACATGGAGATTTCCACGATTCTTCTGCCCGAGCCTCCCCGTCCGGGGGACTACGTCATCGTGCATGCGGGGTTTGCCCTTCGCGCGCTCGATGCCGCTGAAGCCGAGGAATCGTTGAAGATATTCAGGCAGATAGCAGAGCTCGGCGTAAACGAAGGCCGGTTTGCCGAGCCTCTTTGAGTTCCGTATTCCCAACGCCCGCAAGGGCGTTTTTTTATGCCCGGAAGCTCTGGGAGTGCCTTGTTTTCCAGGGAGTAAGGAGGGAGGACTGCCCGACGATGCCGGGCCCGGCCGGAACGCTCCGCGCGAAGGGAAGAGGCAAAACGACGCAGCGCTGGCCATGCCGCCTTGTCGGAACGTTCCGCGCGGGCTCGAGTGGCAGGTCCGTCCCTGAGAACATGGTTTCGGCAAATCCGCCCTTACTTCATGAAGAGCTTGAAGGGTGCGCTGAGAACGCCGCCCACAAGGTCCACGAAGGTGGAGCCTATGTTGCCCACCGTGCCCGTGACCGCGCCGAGCAGCTTGTAGGTGACCTTGGGCGCGAAGAGATTGCCGGTGATGGTCAGAGGCATTTCCGGAATGCCCGCCAGCGTGACGGTGGCTCTGGCGTCGATGCTCTCTTCCGGCAGGTTCACCGTGCCTTCTCCGATGACGGTGGTGAGGGCTCCCTTGATGAGAAAGTCCCGGCAGGTGGCCACGCCTTTGCTCAGCGCGGCGCTCATGGACATGGTCCGAAATTCCGTGGTCGATTCCTTCTGCCCGGTGGAGGACGGGGAGATGATGGCGCCGTCGGCGACCAGGAAGGAGAATCGTCCCTCCAGGGTGTGTTTCCAGTCCTCCCAGTTCTTCTGCACCGTCCGCAGGTCGGCCTCGGCCTTTCCCGTGCCGCGGATGAGCGTTTTCTGCTTTCTGTCCCGGCTGAGATTGAGCATGTTCACGTCCGCGCAGTTCGCCTTGAGCGAAACGTGTACGGACTGGCCGCTTTTGTCGAGCGCAGCCTGAAAACTGCCGCTTGCCCGTCCGCCGCCGGGAAAGGACGCCTTGACGGGAGCGGCGAGGACGCCGTTTTTCTGGCTGACGGTGGTCGAGGCATGGGAAAGCGTGGTGGCGAAGGCTCGTACCCTGTCTGCCGTGAGGGAAAGTTCCATGTCTCTTTTTTTCAGCAGGTCCAGAGGCAGGGGCGTCCTGCTCCTGGAGGCGTTTTTCTTCCCGTTCTTGTCGCCTGCCAGATAGGGCTCCAAATCCAGCGAGGGAAAGCGCAGGGAGCCCGTGAGGGCGGGGCGCTCCGCAAAGGTCTGACTCAGCTTGCCGCTGAAGGAAATGTCGTCCAGCCTGCCGGAAAGCTCATCCAGAACAAGCCGTTCGGAGGAGAGGCTGACGGAGGCGGAGGCTTCCGCTTTTTTGAACGCCTTCCGGTCGGAGACGGAGGGCAGCGTCAGGCCGAAAAGGGCGGCACACTCCTTGAGCGACGAGCTGGTGAAAGTGAGCCTGCCTGCGGCCGTAGGCTTCTGAAAGGCCTTCGTCACGGCGAGATTCCCCGATAGGGTGAAGTCCCTGTGCCGGAGCGCGGCGTCGCTGAGGGAAACGGTATTGCCGTCGATGCTGTAGCCGGCCTTTCCGGCAAGGCTGAAATCAAGGTCTGCGGCCAGGAGGTCGGAAAGGGATTTGTCCAGTGAGACCTGAAGGTTCACGGGCTGGTTGCGCATGGCCACGGGCAGGCCCATGTCCGTGCTGAAGGCGAGGGCGGCCTGTTTCGCGTCGGCCGTGACGGACCACTGCTTCGTCTGCAGCCTGACGTTCCA
>CALUPQ010000019.1 GCA_944322695.1 uncultured Mailhella sp.
AGATTTCCGCCTGCGAGGAGTCGGAATAGCGGTAGTTGAATTCCGTCACCATGCGGTTGCCGAGCTTGCGGCACAGGTCGAGGAAGGCGCCCTTCTTTTCGGGAATGGTCACGGAGATGATGCCTTCGCGCTGTTCGCCGACTTCGCAGCGTTCGGACACGAAGCGCAGGGTGTGGAAGTTCATGTTGGCGCCGGAAAGGATGGCGGCCATGCGCGCTCCGGCGATGTCGTGCTCGGCGGCGTATTTCTTGAGACCGGCGAGGGAGAGCGCGCCAGAAGGTTCGGCGATGGCGCGGGTGTCGTCGAAGATGTCCTTGAGGGCGGCGCAGATTTCGTCGTTGGAGCAGGTGATGATTTCGTCGAGGTTCTCGCGCAGCACGCGGTAGGTCTCGTCGCCTATGCGCTTGACGGCCACGCCGTCGGCGAACAGGGAAACGCGGTCCAGCGTCACGGGGCGTCCTTCCTCCCAGGCGGCCTTGAGGCAGGCCGAAACCTTGGCTTCCACGCCGATGACATTCACGTTGGGCAGAATCTGCTTGATGTAGACGGCGATGCCCGCGGCAAGGCCGCCGCCGCCAACCTGCACGAAGACGTGGGTGAGGCGGCTGTCCTGCTCCAGAAGTTCGCGCGCGATGGTGCCCTGACCGGCGATGACGTCGGAATCGTCGTAGGGCGGAATGAGGGTGAGGCCTTCCTCTTCGGCAAGGCGCATGGATTCGGCGTAGGCTTCGTCGAAGCTGTTGCCGAAGAGCACCACGTTGCCGCCGAAGCGGCGCACGGCGTCGACCTTGATGTCGGGCGTGGTCTTGGGCATGACGATGGTGGCCTTCACGCCGAGCTTTGCGCCGGAGAGGGCGCAGCCCTGCGCGTGGTTGCCGGCGGAGGCGGCGATGACGCCGCGCTTCTTCGCCTCTTCGGGGAGCTTGGCGATTTTGTTGTAGGCGCCGCGCAGCTTGAAGGAGTGCACGGGCTGAAGGTCCTCACGCTTGAGGCTGACGCGGCAGCCCACGCGCTCGGAAAGTTTTTCCATGTATTCGAGCGGGGTCACCCTGGCCACGTCGTACACGGGGGAAAGAAGGATTTTGCGCAGATATTCTGCGGAAGTGGGATGTTCGCTTGCCATGACGGTTCTCCTCGGCGCGTGCGTGCCGGATGGTCTTTTTTCGTATGTTATTCGCTGCTTTGCGCTCCTGCCTTGCGCAGGGCGTGAAGTTCGTCTCTTGCGCTCTCCCAGGTGGGGTCCAGGAAGAGGGAATCGCGGCCCGGCGTCACCTCCACTACGGTGGAGCTGCCGTTTTGCGTGACGCGGACGCCGATGCGCTGCCCTTCCTCGGCGGCCTTGCAGGCCTTGGGGGAGTAGGACGCGGCGAGCGCGGCCGCCATGCGCACGGTTTCGTTGTCCCACGGGCGGGAGCTTCTGCCGAGGGCGATGGGGCCGGGGAAGCCCGCCACCTTGAAGTGCAGGTCTCCTTCGCGCAGAAGAGGAGCGTAGGCTTCGTTGTCGGACTTGTGACGGCCGATGGTGAGCCAGTAGTCCCCGTACCAGAACTGACGCCCCACGTCGGCGAGCATGAAGTCGTTCACGTCGGGGGAGGCGAGGCGGGAGAGCACGGGCCAGAAGCGGCGGGTGTTTTCCTTTTCCGTGAGCTTGCAGCCGCCGCCGGGAGTGGGAATTTCGGCAATGCCGAAGCGTTCGGCAAGGGCGAGCTGTTCCTTGCGGCCGCGGCCGTTCATGCCGAGAAGGCGGGAGCGGTCGACAAGGCCGGACTCCTCCACTGCCGTGGGGTCGAGAAGTTTCGCCGAAAGGGGACGGATGAGAACGTCGCGCACTTCGGCGTCGCGCCGGATGACGTTGAGCGTGTCGCGCCTCTGCGACATGGGGCGCTGCCCCAGCACTTCGCCGGACACGAGGAACTTCGCCCCGTAGGTTTCCATCTGCTCCCGGGCGAGACTCATCATGAGAATCTTGCAGTCCACGCAGGGGTTCATGGCGCTGCCGAAGCCGTGGGCCGGGCCCTTTTTCAGCATGTCCACGAAGGCCTCGCCCGCGTCGATGGCGGTGATGTCGAGCCCGTAGGCCTCGCTCCAGTGTTCCACGCGGCCGGGATGGCCGAAAAAGGGCGAGTAGAAGTGCAGGCACTTGATGCTCCTGCCCTGTTCCATAAGAAGCCGGGCGGCGAGGATGCTGTCCAGTCCCCCGGAAAAAAGTGCTATGCCGTCGTAATTTTTCATGGCTCTTTAGATAGATGGTATGCGGCGCGCTGGCAAGTGTTTCTCTTGCCCCCCGGGCGGCCTTTTGCTAATGTTTTGCCCCTGAGGCCTTTTCCTTCAGTGAAAGGGCCGCCTGTCGCGCAGAGTCTGAACGGCGCGCCGTGCCGCACGTGTGCCGCAACGCCGGGCGCGGGACGTTCATTCGAAACATATTGCTCTCATGCAGGAGAAGTCATCCATGGCGAAAAAGCCTCTTGTTTCCGCGGAAGATGCCCGCCGCGAAGCGCTCAAGACCGCCCTCAGCACCATCGAAAGAAAGTATGGTCAGGGCGCTGTCATGAAGCTGTCCGACGGGGCGCATGTGCATGTGCCGGTCATTCCCACCGGCTCCATCAGCCTCGACCTCGCTCTGGGCATAGGCGGCGTGCCGCGCGGCCGTGTGACGGAAATCTACGGTCCTGAATCCTCGGGCAAGACGACGCTCACGCTGCACATCATCGCCGAATGCCAGAAGCAGGGGGGCGTCGCCGCCTTCATCGACGCGGAACACGCTCTTGACGTCACCTATGCGGCCAGACTCGGCGTGAAGACCGACGAGCTGCTCATTTCCCAGCCCGACCACGGCGAGCAGGCCCTCGACATCGCCGACATGCTGGTTCGCTCCGGCGCGGTGGACATCGTGGTCATCGACTCCGTGGCCGCCCTCATTCCCCAGGCCGAACTCGACGGCGCCATGGGCGAAACCCAGGTGGGCAGTCAGGCACGCCTCATGTCCCACGCCATGAGAAAGCTCACCGGCACCATCCACAAGTCCCGTACCTGCGTCATCTTCATCAACCAGATTCGCATGAAAATCGGGCAGATGGGCTACGGCAGCCCCGAAACCACCACCGGCGGCAACGCCCTCAAGTTCTACAGCTCCGTGCGCATGGACATCCGCCGCGTGCAGACCCTGAAGGACAGGGACGAGGCCTACGGTTCCCTCACCCGCGTGAAGGTGGTGAAGAACAAGATGGCTCCGCCCTTCCGCGAAGCCAAGTTCGACATCATCTGGGGCACGGGCATTTCCCGTGCGGGCGAAGTCCTCGACATGGCCGTGGAGGCCGGCATCGTGGACAAGAGCGGCGCATGGTTCGCCTATGGGGACGAGAAGCTCGGTCAGGGCCGCGAAAGAGTGCGCGACCTTCTGAACGAGAACATCGCCCTGCGCGATGAAATCGAGGTCAAGCTCAAGGAGCATCTGGGCTTCGGCGCGGAAACGGCCGCTCCCGCGGCGGAAGTTCCCGGCGACGAAGACAGCTACGACGAAGCCTACTAGAAATTTTTCCGTCCTGCCGCAGGGCCGCCTCCGGGCGGCTTTGCCTTACTCCGCAAGGAGCGGGGCGCGCGGCGGGCCGAAGCGGACAACGCATCCAAAGGGGGGAGTCCTTCCCCCTGTTCATAGGGACGCCTGCAGGGCGGCCCATCGGGAGAATCTATGCTCACTGCCAAGGAAATACGTCACAAGTTTTTGGAATTTTTTGAAAAGAACGGCCATGCCGTGGTGCCGTCCTCCTCTCTGGTGCCCAAGGACGACCCCACGCTGCTCTTCACCAACGCGGGCATGGTGCAGTTCAAGAAGCTCTATCGCGGCCAGGAGCGCCGCTCCTACCGCTGCGCCGCCACCTCGCAGAAGTGCCTGCGCGTGTCCGGCAAGCACAACGACCTTGAAAACGTGGGTCGTACCGCCCGTCACCACACCTTCTTCGAAATGCTGGGCAACTTCTCCTTCGCCTATTATTTCAAGCGCGAAGCCATAACCTTCGCCTGGAAGTTCGTCACCGAAGAGCTGCAGCTGCCCAAGGAAAAGCTCTACGTCACCGTGTATGAGAACGACGACGAGGCCTACAACCTGTGGCAGGAAATTGCGGGCATGCCCGCGGACCACATCACCCGCATGGGCGAGAAGGACAACTTCTGGACCATGGGCGACACCGGCCCCTGCGGTCCCTGCTCGGAAATCTACATCGACCAGGGCGAGGACATGGCCTGCGGCCCGGACTGCGGCATCGGCAAGTGCGACTGCGACCGCTTCCTTGAAATCTGGAACCTCGTGTTCACGCAGTTCGACCAGAAGGAACCCGGCGTGCGCGTGCCGCTGGAGCATCCCAACATCGATACCGGCATGGGCCTTGAGCGCATCGCGGCCGTGTGTCAGGGCAAGCGCTCCAACTTCGACTGCGACCTCTTCCAGGACATCATCCAGTACGCGGCCTCCATCGCGGGCGTGACCTACAGCTTCTCCGCTCCCGACACCAACGACGTGGACACCGCGCTTCGCGTCATTGCCGACCACAGCCGCGCCGCCGCCTTCATGATTGCCGACGGCATTCTGCCTTCCAACGAAGGCCGCGGCTACGTTCTGCGCCGCCTCATCCGCCGCGCTCTTCGCTTCGGCACGCTCATGGGCCTGCATGAAGCCTTCCTCTACAAGACCGTGGGCAAGGTCGTGGAAGTCATGGGCGACGACTATCCCGAACTTCGCGAGCACGCCGAATTTCTGTCCCGCGTGGTGTTCGAGGAAGAAAACCGCTTCCGCGTGACGCTGGACAAGGGCCTTGCCCTGCTCGACAGCGAGCTCGCTTCTCTGGCCGCGGAAGGCAAGACCGTCATTCCCGGCGAAGTGGCCTTCCGTCTGAACGACACCTACGGCTTCCCGCTGGACATCGTTTCCGACGTGGCCTACAAGCGCGGCTTCACCGTGGACGAGGAAGGCTTTGCCGAAAAGATGCAGGAACAGCGCGCCCGCGCCCGCGCGGCGTGGAAGGGCTCCGGTGAAAAGGACCTCGCCGCCCGCTTCCGCGGTCTGCTCGAAGAAGGCGTGCAGTCCGAATTCGTGGGCTACGGCGCGCTCAAGGCCGACAGCCGCATCGTGGCGCTGCTTGATGAGGACGCCCTTACCGTGGAGAGCCTCGAAGCCGGCGCGAAAGGCTATCTCGTCACGCTGCAGACGCCTTTCTACGGCGCTTCCGGCGGTCAGAGCGGCGACACCGGCGTCATTGCCACCGAAGAGGGCAAGGCCCGCGTGACCGATACCCTGAAGCCCATGCCCACCCTCACCGTGCAGCAGATTGAAGTGACCGAAGGCATCATCCGCGCCGAGCAGGAAGTGTCCATGGAAGTGACCGAGGGCGAGCGCATGGCCGCGGCCCGCAACCACTCCTGCACGCATCTTCTTCAGGCCGCGCTGCGCAAGGTGCTGGGCAGCCATGTGCATCAGGCCGGTTCCTCCGTCGGACCCGACCATCTGCGCTTCGACTTCACCCACATCGCGGCCATGACCGAAGAGGAAATCGCCGCCGTGGAACGCGAGGTGAACGCCATGATTATGGCCGACTACCCCGTGACCACCCGTGAAATGGCCCACGACGAGGCCGTGAAGTGCGGCGCCATGGCGCTGTTCAATGAAAAGTACGGCGACAGGGTGCGCGTGGTCAGCATGGGCGCCGAAGGCGCCGACCCCTGCTCTCTGGAACTTTGCGGCGGCACGCATCTTTCCCGCACCGGTCAGGCCGGCAGCTTCGTCATTCTTTCCGAAGGCGGCGTGGCCGCGGGCGTGCGCCGCATCGAGGCCGCCACGGGCTGGAACGCCTACGACGTCATGGCGGAACGCCGTGCGGAACTCGGCGGCCTTTCCGCCATGCTCAAGGTGCGCTCTTCCGACCTTGCCTCCCGCGTGGACGCCATGCAGAAGGAAATCAAGGCACTTCGCAAGGAGCTCGACAAGGCCCAGGCCGCGAGCCGCGGCGACGTCATGTCCGCCGTGGAGGAAGTGGCCGGCGTGAAGGTGCTGGCTGCCAAGGCCGGCGCGATGAACGTGAAGGCCCTTCGCGAAATGATGGACGACGTGCGTTCCAAGATGCCTTCCGGCGTGGCCTGCCTTGTGGCGGAAGATGGCGGCAAGGTGCAGATGATACTCTACGTCTCCAAGGACTTGCACGACCGCTTCACCGCGCCTGCGCTCATCCGTGACGTGGCCGCGGCCATCGGCGGCTCCGGCGGCGGTCGTCCCGACCAGGCTCAGGCCGGCGGCAACAACGCCGGCGGCATCGACGAGGCCTTCAGCATCCTGAAGGCCAGGATTGCCGGATAACACGCTTCGGCCCGGTTTCGGGCTCACGGCGTGACGTGAATCATGCGGGGAAGGGAGTGACGTGCTTTCTTCCCCGCGTTTTTTGTCCGTAAAAGGCGGCCTTCCCGTCCTGACGTGGCCTGCCGTGCCGGAAAGAGCCCTTCCTTGACGGGGCGTTTTGCCGAAAGCGACGGCCTTTTCGGGTCGAGGCCTTGCGCGGAACGCGCGCCTATCGGAAGATGGCGTGCAGAGAGTGCGCCGTGCGTACGGAAACGGGGCGGAAAGGGCGGGAGGCCGGACGTTTCTTGAGGCGTGCGCCGGGCTTTCGGAGAAGGAGCGGCAGTTCCGCCTCCGACCGTTTTTGAGGGCTTGCCCCGTAAGGAAAAGAGGCGGACGCAGGCGGAAGCGAAGGCTTTTTTGTCCGGGGCCTGGAGCGACTCGGTCGTTTTTTGCGAAGGCTTTCGGCGGAAGCCGCAGCGCCATGCACGGTCGGCAAGGGCTTTTGTGCACGGCGGATTGCCGGGCCGGCTGAGGCCGAAGGCGCAGAGCCGCCCGAAAGTCCGGACGGATAAAACCTCATCAGGGAGAACGATATGCCGGAACTTCCCGAAGTGGAGACCGTGGCGCGCACGCTGGCCCCGCAGATAGGCGGACGGCGCATCGTTGCCGTGGAGGTGCTGAACGCAGGAACATGGCAGGGCCTCGTTCCTGCGGCCGAGGTGGCCGGGCAGAGACTTCTTGTGGCGGGCACGGGCAGAAGGGGGAAACTTCTGCTTGTGCACCTTGTTCGCGAAGGGGAAGTTGGCCCCGTGCCGCAGGAGGAAAGGGAACTTCCCGTTCCCGGAAACGCCGGGCTCTGGCCGCTTCATTACACGGCGCAGGGCATACGCTCAGGAAGGCCCGCCCTTTGCGGGCAAACGCCCCGGGAAGTGACGGCGCTCGCCTTTCATCTTCGCATGACGGGGCGTCTTTTCGTCTATCCGGAAGGGACGGCTCCGGAGAAGCACACGCGGCTCATTCTTACGCTGGACGACGGCAGGCGCGTGTTTTTCGACGATGCGCGCAAGTTCGGGCAGGCAAGGGCGCTGTGTGCCGAAGAGCTGAACGTCTGGGAATTTTGGCGGAAGCTGGGGCCGGAGCCTCTGGAAATGACGGATGAGGAGTTTGCCGGGCGCCTTTCCTCGCGCAGGGCGGTGAAGGCGCTTCTGCTCGACCAGTCCGTGGTGGCGGGGGTAGGCAACATCTATGCCGACGAGAGCCTTTTTCGCGCAGGCGTACGGCCCGATGTTCCGGCGGCTTCTCTTTCCGAGGAAAGGCGCATGCGCCTGCACCGTGCGCTGGTGGACATTCTTCTGACATCCATCAGGGAGTGCGGCAGTTCCATCCGGGACTACCGCACGGCAAAGGGGGACGTGGGCGCGTTTCAGAACCGGTTTTTCGTGTACGGCAGAAGCGGGGAACGCTGCCATGTCTGCGGAAGAAAGCTCGCCTCCGCTCCTGTGGCGGGGCGCTCCACGGTGTGGTGTCCGCACTGTCAGAAAGCATAGCAGGTACGACAAAGCCGCCGTCGGAAGAGCGGGCATTTCCCGCTCGTCCGGCGGCGTTTTTCACGCATCATGCCGGGAGATTCCGGAAGCGCGTCAGACCAGCGGACGGAACTGATGGACCTTGGCCCGAGGCTTCGGCCGGACTCTTTCCTTTTCCTGGTCGCTTTCCGGCGCCATGCGCTGCCACGGCCGCATGTTTTCGTGGCGCTGCGTTGCGGAAGCGTGTTTCGCCCTTTCTCTTTCCGCCCATCTGGTATTGAACAGCATGTTCTTGCCGCGCACGGCCTCGAGAAGAGACAGGACGATGGCGGCTTCCTCCCACTCCAGCGAGGCGTCAAAATTTTGTACACGTTCCACATACCTGTTCCACAGCCCCATGAGGGAAGCCTCGTCCATGGCGTTGAGCTGACGGGCCATTTTCAACAGCATTTTTTCCATATTCATCCTCGCAGTTGAGCTGTTATGCTTATACCCCTCAAGAAGAGCGCGGGCAAATAAATTTTACGGCGTCTCCGTCCCGGGAGAGGTGAGAAGGGGTAATTTGCCCGTGCAGGATTTTTATGATAAAAAGACGATTTCCCCGGGAGGTGGAGATTCGTCTCCCACGCCGCCGCGCGGCCCGTGCCGCGGGAGGGCCATCCGAACATTCTTTCGCCGATGTGGAGTTGACATGAGCGACCTGAAAGATATGTACCGCACCATCGTTGCGGACGGTTTCCCCGACACCATGACCATCACGCTGGGCGACAGCGTTCTCACCTACCATAAACGCACCTGGGACATGGGCGGGGAAGTGCGCGGCCTGCGCTACGGCGAAAACCCCGACCAGCCCGCCGCCCTGTATGAATTCGTGGAAGGCGAGAACAAGGTGGCTCACCTGAAATGGCGTTCTCCGAAGCAGGGCATCGTTTCCGCCCTCACCGAAGAGCAGATGGTGCAGTCCGGTAAGCATCCGGGCAAGACCAACCTCACCGACGTGGACAACGCCTGCAACATCCTTCAGTACCTCACGAAAAAGCCCGCGGCCGCCATTTTGAAGCACAACAACCCCTGCGGCGCCGCCTGGGCCGACACGCTGTTCGATGCGCTGAACAACGCCTTCTGGTGCGACCGCATCGCCGCTTTCGGCGGCGCGGTGGTGGTGAACCGTCCGCTGGACATGAAGTGCGCCGAGCTCATCGCCTCCCAGTATTTTGAAGTGGTGGCCGCTCCCTCCTTCGAGGAAGGCGTGGTCGAAGTGCTCAAGGGCCGCAAGAACCTGCGCATTTTCGAGCTTCCCGGCCTTGCTCATCTGGAAGAGCTTTGCGGCGTTCCCATGCTTGACTTCAAGAGCCTGACCGACGGCGGCATCATCATGCAGAAGTCCTTCGTCAACCGCATTTCGAGCGAGGAAGACTTCATTCCCGCCACCGGCACCAAGAAGGACGGCACCGTGTTCACCGCCCGCAAGCCCACGGAGCAGGAAGCCGAGGACTTGCTCTTCGCCTGGGCCGTGGAATCCGGCGTGACGTCCAACTCCGTCATCTTCGTGCGCAACGGCGCCACCGTGGCCATCGGTACCGGCGAACAGGACCGCGTGGGCTGCGCCGAGCTTGCCATCCACAAGGCCTACACCAAGTATGCCGACGTGCTTTCCTTCAAGCGTACCGGCCTCTCCCTCTACGAACTTCAGCAGAAGGCCCTTGCCGACGCCGAAGCCGCGGCCACGCTGGAAGACATCAACCGTGAGACCAGAGAGAACAAGGGCGGTCTCATCGGCTCCGTCGTGGTGTCCGACGGGTTCTTCCCCTTCCGCGACGGCGTGGACGTGGTCATGGCGCAGGGCGTGACGGCCATCGCCCATCCCGGCGGCTCCATCCGCGACTGGGAAGTGGTGCAGGCCTGCAACGAACACGAACCGCAGGTGGCCATGGTCTATACGGGCCAGCGTTCCTTCAGACATTGATGTCCGCGGCCGGGTTTCCCGGCCGTCATGGGCGAGGCGCAGGGAGTACCCTCCGCCTCGCGTTTTTTACCGCACTCCGGCCTGTGCCGGATAAGGAACCCGGCGAGGGCCGGGCGGACCTTTTTGGGTTGTTCAGGAAGAAAACATGGCATCTCATATTGTGCAGTATCCCGGCGCGGGCTGTATTGTGGAATTCATGCAGGGGAACGAACCCCAGATAGCGTGGGTGATGGAGGAGCAGAAGGGCAAGCTGCGTCTTTTTCTGCCGAACCGCCGCGAGACCTCGCTGTCTTCGGCCCGCATTCTCCCCTGGGCCGGTCCCGCGTACGGCGCCGCGCAGAGCAAGGATGCCATGGTGGAGATTCTGAACAGGCACCGCGAGCGCCGCGAACGTCTGGCTTCCGAAGCGGCTCCCATGGAACTGTGGGAGATGGCTCAGGGGGAAGTGAGCGGGGCTCCTGCCGAATGGTTTGCGGAGCTCGGCTACACGAATCCCGACGCCGATACGGTGGCGGCCTGCGGCAGGGCGCTTCTGCAGTGCAAGACGCATTTTCGTTTTCAGCCGCCGGAATTTGAGATTTACGATGCGGCCACGGTGGAATCCCGCCGTCAGGCGGAAGAGGCGGCGCGCGTGCGCGAAGCCATGGTCTGCGGCGGAGCGGACTGGTTCCGTCGCCTGTGGGAGGCGAGAATCGGCCGTCATCCCGTGCCGGACAAGTCCACGGCTCCGGATGAGGCGGTGTGCCAGCGCCTCGAGCGCATGCTCCGCGCCCGCATGATTGACCCCGAGACCGTGGAGGACGAGGCCCTTTGGAAGCAGGTGACCAAGGGCCTGCCCGACGACCCGTATCTTGCGCTGCTTCTGGCCATGACGTGGGGCCTGGTGCCCGAGCACTACAATTTCTGGATGGACCGCGCGGACTACGAGGCCGGCACGGACTGGGAAAAGGCCTTTGCCGGGGAGACGCAGGCCCTTGTGGCCGCCGTTTCCGACGAGAAGAGGATGCCCCCGGCGGAAGATGCCGCCTTCATCAGCATAGACAGCGCCACCACCCGCGACATAGACGACGCCTTCCGCATCGCCGCCGCTTCCGACGGCGGCTGGGATGTGGAGGTGGCGCTTGCCTGTCCCGCATGGTTCTGGGACTTCGAAAGTCCTCTGGGCCGCGCCGTGTTCCACCGCGCCACCAGCATCTATCTGCCTGAGGGCAACTGCCACATGATGCCCGAAGAACTGGGCGAGGGAGCCTTCAGCCTGTTCGAAGGACAGGCGCGTCCGGCGCTCGTGGTGAGCTGCCATATAGGGCCCGACGGCGCTCCCGGAGAAGGGGCGTTCCGCGTAGCCACCGTCAAGGTGGCGAAGAACCTCAACTATCCCGACTGCGAGGCCGCGCTGGACGGAGCGGAGAACGCTGCTTCCCCCTTTGTGGACATGCTTCGCCTTGCCGCGGACATGGGCGAGAAGCGCCTTGCCTGGCGCGTGGAGCACGGCGCCGTCATCATCGAACGTCCGGAGCTCGATTTCGAGCTGGAAGGCGAGGGCGCGGGCATTACCGTCAAGCTCAAGAACATTCCTTCCGCGCCGCGGGCGCAGCTCATGGTGGCGGAACTCATGGTGGTGGCCAACGCCGCGCTGGCGGACTGGGCCGTGAAGAACGACGTGCCGCTTCTTTTCCGCACGCAGGACGTGGCCGTGCCCAAGGAATACGCCGGGGTATGGAAAAGCGCGCCCGACATCGCCCGGGTGGTGCGCATCCTTGTGACGGCTTCGCTGGACGTTTCTCCCCGCCCGCACGCGGGTATGGGGCTCACGGCCTACAGCCCGGTCACGTCGCCCCTGCGTCGCCTGACCGACCTTGTGAACGAGGCGCAGCTTCTTTCCGTGCTTGCCGACGGCACGCCCCGCTGGTCCCGCGAGGAGCTTTCCGACATGCTCATGCATCTTTCCATACGTCTTGAGGCGGCGGGACAGGTGCAGCGTTTCCGTCCGCGCTACTGGAAGTATCTCTACATCCAGCAGCAGGCCAGGGCGCACGGGGACGAGTGCTGCTGGAAGGCCGAAGTGGCCGATGAAAACGACATGTGGGTCAGCGTGAACCTGCCCGAAGTGCAGCTCGGCCTGCGCGGAAAGCGCAGCCTGTTCGGAGAAAAGGTATTCCCCGGGCAGGAACTGCACGTGCGCCTCGGCAAGGTGAATCCTTTGCGGAGCGAGGCCGTCGTGCTGGACGTGCGGGAGGACTGAGGCGCGTTGCCTTCGCATCTTTTCCCGTGTATGATAACGAAAGGGTATCTTTTTTCCGGACACTCCAAGGAGAAGGCATGTCATCAGCCCGAAAGCTTGCTTCCCTGATTGCGTGCTGCGCATTGTTGTGCGGTGCTGGACTTTCGCAGACGGCCTGTACGCCGAAAAACAGCAACATACCCGAGGTTTCCGCAGCCTTTCCGGAAGAGACGGCCGAGGTTTCCGATTCTCTGGACTCCCTGGCTATCGACAGGGAGCTTTATCTTGCCGCCACGACGCCGAGCGCGCTGGTGGCGAGCTCCTCGCTCAGCGTTTCCGAACTTGAGGAGCACCGCGCGCTGTACGGCAACGCTCTGGAACTGACGAGCGAGCCCGTTTCCCTTTCCGTTCCTTCCGGAATGCTTCAGTTCGGCAGTGAGCCCGGCTCCGTCGGTCAGTGGAGCATTGGCGTGCCGGCTCCGGGCAGCGCCGAGGAGCGCAGCCTTGCCGAAATGAATACCAAGGCCTCCCTCTGCGAGGCGGGGGAGACCGTGTGCATCACTTCTCCCTACGGCGTCAGGCGTTCCTCCCGGCGTTCGCACAAGGGCATCGACATACGCGCTCCTCTGGGCTCCCCCATCATGGCGTTCCGCGGGGGCGTGGTGGTCTGCGCCCAGTATCACAGAACCTACGGCTACATGGTGGACATCCAGCAGGATGACGGCCTTCTCGCCCGTTATGCCCATATGAGTCAGATTATCGCGAGCAAGGGCGACAGGGTGGAGCAGGGACTCATGATAGGCCGTGTGGGGTCCACGGGACGTTCCACGGGGCCGCACCTTCATTTCGAGCTTCTGCGCGACAACAGGCAGATGAACCCCATGGTCTATCTGCCCACGCCCAAGCAGGTGGTGACCAAGGGAACGGAGGAGGATGCGGCCGCGGCGAGAAAGGCGCTGGCCAAATCCGGCCATGCCAAGAAGAAGACGGTGGCGAAGAAGAGCTCCAAAAAGACCACGACGAAAAAGACCGCGGTAAAGAAGACGAGCACCACGAAAAAGACCTCCACGGCCAAGAAGACTTCGACGAAGACGGCCACCAAGAAGACCAGTACGGCGAAAAACACGGCCTCGAAGAGCAGCGCTGCCAAGACGAAGACCGTGGCCGATACTTCGAAGAAATAGCGCCTATCTCCGACAGATTGTCGGCAAAAGACGGTTCCCCCGGGACCGTCTTTTTTTTGTGCCTTCTTCCGGGCGCGTTACAGAAGGCCGCAGCGGCGCGGATCACCGGGAAGCGCTGTCTGCGCGTTTCCGATGCCGTATTCCTTCGGGAAGAGGTGGCAGCTTTGCAGGGCCGTATCCTCGCCTGCTTGGGAAACTGTCCGTTTTGCCGGGAGATTTTGCCTAAGGCTCGTGAGTCTGCCGGTCGGACTGCCTGAAGAAGGGAGGGCAGGAACGGCAAAAGAATCATGACGAGGAAGGGAGTTTCCTGGGACGGGCGACTTTTTTTTGGGGGGGGGGAAGAGAGACGGTCGGCCTGCCGGGAGCATGCGCAACGCGCGGCAAGGCTGAAGAAGGCGGAGCCGCGCCCTGACAGGAAGAAAGGCGGCGGGGCCGTTCGCGGAAGACCGCCTCATGCGGAAGGCGCTGTCCCGGGGATGGAGGCTGCTTTTGCGCAGGCGTGCTTTTTGCTGCTTCTTTTGGCCATGCCGGACGCGCAGCGCCGGGCACGGCCTTCCGCTTCGGGGTAAATCGTTTGAAATGACATGACATTCTCACGGGTTGGAGGGTTATTACAATATCCCTCTCACGCGAGGGGCGCTAGGGTTCTTCCTGAAGGCGGTATGATGCCGCCTTTCCATCTCCACCCAAAGGAGGACTCATGCATCTTACCCCGCGAGAAATGGAAAAACTGATGGTGCTCTCTCTGGCGGAAGTGGCGCAGCGCCGCCGGGAAAAGGGGTTGAAGCTCAATCACCCCGAGGCCGTTGCCGTCATCACCGCCACGGCTCTGGAAGGCGCACGGGCGGGAAAAACCGTGGAAGAGGTGATGAACGACGCCCGCAAGGCGCTCACCCGCGACGACGTCATGGAAGGCGTGCCGGAAATGATTCCCTTCGTGCAGCTTGAAGCCGTGTTTACGGACGGCAGTCGCCTTGTCACCGTGCACGACCCCATAAGCTGAGAGTTTTTCTTCCGGCCCGTTTTCTCTTTTTCACGCCGCGGCGCGGCCGTCGGCAAAACACAGGCAGGCAGATTATGGCAGATTCGCCCAAGACGCCCGTCGGCGGATGCATTTTCGCCGACACCCCCATCACGTTCAACGAGTCCCGGCCTTCCCTGAGCATCAAGGTGCGCAACACCGGCGACCGTCCTGTTCAGGTGGGCTCCCATTTTCATTTTTTCGAAGTCAACCGCGCTCTGGAATTCGACCGTGCCGCGGCCTACGGCATGAGGCTGAACATTCCCTCCACCACGGCCATACGCTTTGAGCCGGGAGATGAGAAAACCGTGTCCCTGGTTCCTTTCGGCGGGCTGTGCAGCACGTACGGCTTCAACAACCTTGTGGATTCCTGGGCGGGAGATGCGCACGCAAAACCCATCAACGTGGCAAAGGCCATCGCCCTCGGCTTCAAGAACACAGAATCCGTCTAACCCAAGGACTGCGACATGCCTCAGATTTCAAGACAGGAATATTCGAGTCTCTACGGTCCCACCGTGGGCGACAAAATCAGGCTCGGCGATACGGACCTCTATGTGGAGATTGAAAAGGATTTGCGCGGCTACGGCGACGAAGTCATCTACGGCGGCGGCAAGACGCTGCGCGCAGGCATGGGCGGGGACAGCCGCTCCTGCCGAGACAACGGCGTGCTCGACCTCGTCATCACCAACGCCACCATCATCGACGCGGTGCAGGGCGTCATCAAGGCCGACGTGGGCATACGCGACGGCCGCATCGTGGGCATAGGCAAGGCGGGCAACCCCGCCGTGATGGACAACGTGGACCCGAACCTCGTGGTGGGCAATTCCACGGACGCCATTTCCGGCGAGCATCTCATTCTTACGGCCGGCGGCATCGACGCCCATGTGCATCTTGTCTGCCCGCAGCAGGCGCAGACGGCCATTTCCAACGGCATCACCACGTTCTTCGGCGGCGGCATAGGCACCTCGGACGGCACCAACGGCACCACCATTACCCCCGGCGCGTGGAACATCCACCGTCTTCTGGAAGCGGCCGAGGGCCTTCCCGTGAACATCGGCATACTGGGCAAGGGGCACGCCTACAACGAAGGTCCCCTTCGCGAGCAGATTGAGGCGGGCGCCTGCGGCTTCAAGATTCACGAGGACTGGGGCGCCATGCCCGCCATCATCCGCGCGGCGCTTTCCGTGGCGGACAAGATGGACGTGCAGGTCTCCATCCATACCGACACACTGAACGAAGCGGGCTATGTGGAAGACACCATAGCCGCCATGGAAGGCAGGGTCATTCACACCTTCCATACCGAAGGCGCGGGCGGCGGCCACGCGCCGGACATCATCCGCGTGGCGGGCCAGCCCAACGTACTGCCGAGTTCCACCAACCCCACGCTGCCTTTCGGCGTGAATTCCCAGGCGGAACTTTTCGACATGATTATGGTCTGCCACAACCTGAACCACAACGTGCCCTCCGACGTGTCCTTTGCCGAAAGCCGCGTGCGCCCCGAAACCATCGCCGCGGAAAACGTGCTGCACGACATGGGCGCCATTTCCTGCATCGCCAGCGACTCGCAGGCCATGGGCCGTGTGGGCGAGAACTGGACGCGCGCCATGCAGACGGCCAGCGCCATGAAGGCGGCAAGAGGCCCGCTTCCCGAGGACGCTCCCGGCAACGACAACTTCCGCGTGCTGCGCTATGTGGCCAAGGTGACCATCAATCCTGCCATCATTCAGGGCGTCTCCCACCTCATCGGCTCCGTGGAAACGGGCAAGGTGGCCGACCTTGTGCTCTGGCAGCCGCAGTTCTTCGGCGCCAAGCCCTACATGGTCATCAAAAGCGGCACCATAGCCTGGTCCGTCATGGGCGACCCCAACGCCTCCCTGCCCACGCCGCAGCCCGTCATCTACAGGCCCATGTTCGGCTCCACCGGCCTTCTGCAGCAGAGAAGCCGCATCACCTTCATGTCGCAGGCCGCCGTGGAGCGCGGCGTCAGGGAAGAACTCGGCCTGAAGAGCCGCGTGGAGGCTGTGCGCGGCATACGCAACCTTACCAAGCACGCCATGGTGCGCAACAATGCGACGCCTCATATCGAGGTGAACCCCGAAACCTTCGCCGTCATGGTGGACGGCAAGCACATAACGGTGCCTCCGGTGCAGCGTGTCAGCCTGGGGCAGCTGTACTTCTTCAGCTGAGCGCGTCCCGTACCCCGGGCCGGATGAGGGCCCGGGGTGCCCGCCATTTCATGTTTCAGGAGGTATGTCGTGGATATTGTGGAAAAAGTGCTCGGCAACAGGGCCGATGCCGTGTGGAGCGCGAGGCTGAAGGATGCCTCCATCGATGCGCTGGTGCTCTCGCAGTGGGACGCGCAGAAGAACCGTCTGCGCAGGGAAACGGAAGGGGGAGTGCCCATGGCCGTGGCGCTGGAGCGCGGCGCGTTCCTGCGCGACGGCGACGTTCTGTACTGGGACGGAGAAAAGCGTTTCGCCGTGGTGTGCAGTATACGCCTCTGCCCGGTGATGGCCGTGAACATGAGGGGCCTTGAAGAGCTGCCCCGTGAGGAGGCTCTTTGCGCCGCGGTGCGTCTGGGGCATGCGCTGGGCAACCAGCACTGGCCCGCCGTGGTGAAGAAGGGCGTGGTGTATGTGCCCATGACGGCGGACAAAAAGGTCATGGGCGCGGTGATGGACACCCACGCCGTGCCCGGGGTGACGTACGACTTCCTTGCCGGGGAGGACGTGCGCGACCGTCTTCGCCCCGAGGAGGCGCGTCTTCTGTTCGGTGGGGCGGAGAGAGGTGAGCACGGCCACCATCACGACCATCACCACCACCATCATGCCTGAGAGCGCTGCCGGAGGATGCGTTGAATACCCTTTCTCTTGTACGGCTTCTGCAGTTCGGCGATTCCATGCTGCCCACCGGGGCGTTCGCCTTTTCCAGCGCTCTGGAAGCCGCGGTGCAGACCGGCGTGGTGCGGGACGTGCCCACGCTTCAGCAGTATGTGACGGCCGCCCTGCGCCAGTCGTCCACGGGGGACGCCGTGGGCCTTGCCTTTGCCCTGCGCGCTCTGTGCGCCGACCCCGTCAGCGCGGGGGGCGCGCCCGCGGAAGCCACGCTGGCCAGGCTGCGGAACATCGACCTTGCCCTCTACCGCCGCAAGCTGCCCGAGGAGTTCCGGGACATGATGACGAAGACCGGG
>CALUPQ010000020.1 GCA_944322695.1 uncultured Mailhella sp.
CTGCCGCCCCCCGGCCCCGTCGTCCCCCCCGACGCCCACCCGCCCGCAGCCAACCCCGCCCGCCCGCCCACCCCCCACCCACCCCCCCCGCCCGCCCCCCCCCCCCCCCGCCCTCGCCCGCGCGCCCCCCCCCGCCCGTTCCCCCCCCTCCCCGCACCACCACACCCCCCCCCACCCACCCCCTCCCCTTCCCTCACCCCCCTCGCTCCACCGCCCGCCCCCCCCCGACACCAGTCCCCGTCAGAACTGCTTGGGCTTGAAGAAATTCGACGGCGGCTTGCATTCCGGGTCGACCGAGGGAACGCAGTTGTTGTCTTCGGCACGCATGGAGAGGCGCAGGAAGAAGGCGGCCACGGCGCAGCCGGTGAGGTCCGCTATGGGAATGCTCACCCACACGCCGTCCAGCCCGAAGAAGTGCGGCAGCACGAGAAGCGCGGGCACGAGGCATATCATCTGGCGGCAGAGGGAAACGATGCTGGCGATTTTCGCCTGGCCGATGGACTGGAAGTAGGTGCCGATGATGATTTGCGGCCCCACGAAAATGAACACGCCGCCCGTGATGCGCAGGGCTCTTGCGGACACTTCGATGAGCTGGGGGTGGTCGGTGAAGATGCGGACCAGAAGTTCGGGGACGAACCATGAGCCGAGCATGCCGACAAGGGTGATGACCGTGGCGCTCAGCATACCGTACTTCATGGCGAGGCGCACGCGGTCGGGCCGTTTGGCGCCGAAGTTGAAGCCTATGATGGGCTGCATTCCCTGGCCGAGGCCGATGACGCTCATGGCAAAGAGCATGAGCAGACGGTTGATGATGCCGAAGGCACCGATGGCCATGTCGCCGCCGTGCTCCTGAAGGGCGCGGTTGATGATGACCACCACGATGCAGGCGCAGAAGTTGATGAGGAAAGGCGCCATGCCGATGGCCAGAATCTTGCCAATGGTCTCGCCGTGCAGCTTCCAGATGTCTCTCTGAAAATGGATGAGGGTGCTTTTACGGGCAAAGTGCACCACCAGCCACACCACGGACATGGCCTGTCCGGCAAGCTGCGCAAGAGCGGCACCGTACATGCCCCATCCCCACCAGTAAATAAAAATGGGAGAAAAGACGATGATGCCGAGGGCGGACAGCAGCGCCGTCATCATGGCCGTCTTGGGGTAACCGGTGGCTCTTGCGAGGAAGTTGAAGCCCAGCATGAGGAAGCCCAGAGGCGAGAGCACCACGAGGGGCAGCATGAACTCATGGGCAAGGCGCAGCGTTTCGCCGCTGGCGCCGAAGAAGATGAGCAGCGGGTCGAGGAAGACCCAGAACACCAGTCCGAACAGCACGCCGAACATCGTTTCCAGCAGTACGGAATGGCCCAGCATGCTGCGCGCCTTCGCCATGTCCTTGCGGCCGAGCTCGATGGAGCACAGCGCCGCGCAGCCCACGGCCACAAGCTGACAGAAGGCCATGAGCAGGTTCACCAGCGGAAAGGTGACGGCCATGGCGGCAAGGGCGAGGTGTCCCACGCCGTGCCCGATGAAGATGCTTGAAATAATCTGGTTGAGGGCCACGATGACCATACCGAGAATGGCGGGTATGGAATATTCGAGAAGAAGGCGGCCCACGCTCTTCGTTCCCATTTCATTGGCTTTCTGATTCTGGCTCATCCTTACCTCCCGGTCCGGCATTGCGAGCACGCGGCGCCTGCGGAAAAAATGCACGCCGTCCGTCATACGGACAGGCGTGCCGTTACAAAACTGCGCCCGATGTGCAGCGTATCATACAATGTCGTACCGGAAAGGCAAGCTCTTCTTTCCGCCTCACCCCTCCTGCTTTGCGCGGCGACGGGGCTTCACTTCGACAGCAGGCGTCTCTTCGGATTCGTCCCCCTGCTTTTTTTTCGCGGGCTTCTTCAGCTCGACCTTCTCCCTCGGTCCTTCATTAAGGAAGGGCATGGGGGAATCCCAGTCCAGCAGGGAAATACCGATGAGATAGGACACCCAGGCCGCGTATTCCTCCGCGGACCAGTTGAGCACCTTGGTCAGCCTGCGGTGCAGTCCGGGCGTGGTAATGCTCCAGTAGAGCTCGGCGGCGCGCTCCTCGGAAAGGCCGGGGCGCAGCATGCCGTCCTCCGCCATCTTGTGCACGGACTTGCGGCATTTTTCCAGCAGCATCATGTTCTGGTCGTATTCCTGCTCGGCGAATTCCGGCGAAAGCACGCTCATGCCGCGGATGATGTCGAACACGGGCATGGCGTCTTCCATGAGCTTGGACATGAAATGGCCGATTTCGCGCACGCGCTCCTTGCCGGTCATAATCTGAGGAATGGAATCGCGCAGCTTGTCGTAGCGCTTGGCCTCCACCGTGTTTTCAAGGATGGCGGCAAGCACGCCCTTCTTGGAACCGCACACGGCATACACCGTCTGCGGCGCGACGCCGGCCTCGCGCGCTATGGATTCCAGCGTCATGTCTGCGTAGCCCTTCTCCTTCATGAGCTGCATGGCGGCGGAGACGATGCGGGCTTTCGTCACGTTGGCCTGCTCCTTGCGACGGGGAGAGTGATAGGCCCGTGTTTTCTTTACCGGTTCCGGGGCGCCTTCTGCGGCTTTTCTGGGCATGAAAAAATCCTCAATATAATATTGAATAGAAATTAATAAGATAATCGGAGTTTACACTATCAATTCAGGATAGGCAACGTTAAAAGTGTCTTCCCTCCCGGCAGAAGGGAAACCACAGCAAAGATGCAGTTGCTCCAGGGCAGCCGGGTCGTTGTCCCGCATCGGTTCCCGGTCTCCTCCCCCGGCTTGTGCAGCGGAAAACAGTCGTCTGAGAAAGCCGGGATTCTTGACAGGGAAGGGGTTTTTCACTAGAATAAAAATCTATTGAATAAGTTTACGTAAAAGGGCGGACGGCGTTTCGTTGCCATCTTCCCTGTTTTCTGGTGAAATACCGCGCAGGCCGCCTTCCTCCGCTTTCGGACGACCTTCCGGCAAAGGCCGTTTTCCGGCCCGGGGCTACCGAATTTTTCTAACCGTTATGGAGTTCAGCCATGGCCATCACTCTCTACAAGGCTCCCAACTGCATCCGCTGCCGCATCACCCATGAATTCATGGACAACAAGGGCATCACCTACGGCAGCTATGACCTCGAAGCCGACAAGGACATCGTGAACGGTTTCTACCGCGCGAACCGCAAGTTCCTGCACCGCAACGAAACCGGCGTGGAATTCCCCATGTTCCATGATGACGACGGCGACGTGGTGCTACAGGGCACGGGCGTCATCATCGCCTACCTGCTTTCCGGCAAGGCCCTCGGCGACGCCGGAGCCGTTTCCGAAAGCAAGATGCTGCACGGCTGGATTTCCGGCCTGAACGTGTCCAAGGTGCCCGCCGGCGAAGAAGAACACTTCGTGGAACTCGTCACCGCGCTGGCCAAGGGCGGCCTTCAGGTCGTCATCGACAGCGACGGCCGCAACGCCGACCTTCTGGAAAAGCTCATCAACACCGGCTGCCTCACCCGCGTGCGCCTGAACATCCCCGGTCCCGCCTCCGTCTATCCGCAGGCCGTGGGCGGCGAAGCTCCCTCCGCCGAAGAACTCGGCAAGAGCATCGCCCTTGTGCGCGCCTTCAAGGACAACGTCATCCGCCTGTATCTTGAGCCCATCCCCCAGGCCGACGGCTCCCTCGCCTGGCTTTCCACCGCCGACGCCGCTCTGGCCGGCAAGATGGTGGCCGAAGCCTGCAAGGACATGATGCTGCCCTTCGGCATTCAGGCCACCGACGAAGCCGTGAAGGGACTCGAACCTCTCACCAACCTGCTGCCCTACCGCTCCAAGGTGCGTTCCGCCCTTCCCAAGACCGACATCATCAAGAGTGAATAATCCTCCGGGGCGAGGAATTCCCCGCCCGGGCCGTACGGCCGTTCTGCGTCCACGCCGCGCGGCGAAAGGCCGCAGGACGGTCTTTTTCACCTATCCGGAACACATCATCCACCCTCTTTCCAAGGCAGGCAAGCTAACATGGCTCTTCGCATCACCATCATAGGCGCAGGCCCCGGCGGCTACACGGCCGCCTTCGACGCCGCAAAGCGCGGCGCGGAAGTCACCCTCGTGGAATCCAAATGGCTCGGCGGCACGTGCCTCAACTGCGGCTGCATTCCCACAAAAACCCTGAAATCCTCCGCCGAAGCGCTGGAAACCGTGCGCCGTGCGCAGGAGTTCGGCATTGCGGGCGCAGGCGAAGCCTCCGTGGACATGCCCGCCGTCATCGCCAGAAAGCGCAAGGTCTCCGAAACCCTGCGCGGCGGTCTGGAAAAAAGCTGCGCCAAGCTCAAGATTAAGGTCGTCATGGGCCGCGGTCAGGTGGTGAGCGCCAACCTCGTGAAGGCCACCCTCGCCGACGGCACCGTGCAGGACATCGAAGGCGACAAGGTCATCATCGCCACCGGCTCCGACGTGCTGAACCTGCCCGCCCTTCCCGTGGACGGCAAGTACATCCTCTCCAGCAACGAAGCGCTGGAACTCGACCATGTGCCCGCCCGTCTCGTCATCGTGGGCGGCGGCGTGGTCGGCACGGAGCTCGCCTTCATCTTCCGCGCCTTCGGCAGCGAAGTCACCATCGTGGAAGGTCAGAACAGGCTGCTCCCCGTTCCTTCCGTGGATGAGGAAATGAGCAAGCTGCTGCAGCGCGAAGCCAAGAAGAAAGGCATCAAGGTGGAGCTCTGCCGCACCGTGAACAGCACGAAGGTGGAAGACGGCAAGGTGTACGCCGAACTCGGCCCCTCGCCCTTCCTCGCGCCCGAGCTTGTGCCCGCCTCCGCGAAGAAGCCCGCCACGCTGGAAGCCGACTGCATCTTCATGACCATCGGCCGCGTGGCCGTGACGGAAGGCCTCGGCCTTGCCGAAGCCGGCGTCGCGACCGACAAGCGCGGCTACGTCGTGGTGAACGACTACCTTGAAACCTCCGTGCCCGGCATCTATGCCATCGGCGACATTCTCGGCCCGGCGCGCATCATGCTCGCGCACATGGCCTCCGCCGAAGCGCACGTGGCCGTGGCCAACATCTTCGGCGCGAGCGAAAAGCCCAATTACGACGTGGTGCCCTCCGGCATCTTCTCCTCGCCCGAAATCGGCGACGTGGGCCTCACCGAGGCGCAGGCAAAGCAGAAGGGCCTCGACGTGGCCACCTCCGAATTCCAGTTCCGGGAACTGGGCAAGGCGCAGGCCATGGGCGAACTGCCCGGCGTGTTCAAGCTGGTGGCGGACAAGGCGAGCGGCAAGCTCCTCGGCGCTCACTTCGCCGGCGCGCACGCCACGGACCTCATCGCCGAATGCGCCCTCGCCCTTCAGCTGGGCGCCACCGTGGCCGACATCGCGGGCACCATCCACGCCCATCCCACGCTGGCCGAAGGCGTCATGGAAGCCGCGGCCAACATGGCAGAATAAACAGAATATGCCGCCGGGCCGGATGCGGCCCGGCTTTCCTCCATTCCGGGGCAGGCGCCCCAAACCTCAAGGAGAACTCCCATGGCCAAGACTGTTGCGGAACTCAACCTTCCTGCGGACATCAAGTACACCGACGAACACATCTGGGCCCGTGTGGAAGGCGATGAAATCGTCGTGGGCGTGAGCGACTACGCTCAGGACCAGCTCGGCGAAGTGGTGTATGTGGACCTTCCCTCCGAAGGCGACAGCTTCGGCGCCGGCGACGAATTCGGCGAAGTGGAATCCATCAAGTCCGTGAACAAGCTGTTCATGCCCGTGGCCGGTGAAGTGACCGCCGTGAACGGCGACCTCGACGGCACCCCCACCCTGCTCAACGCCTCCTGCTACGACAAGGGCTGGCTCATCAAGGTGAAGCCCGAAGACATGGCCGCCGTGGACGGACTCCTCTCCGCCGACGCCTACAAGGCCACCCTGTAATCTTTCCTTACGACACAAAAAAGGCCGGACCTCCTGGGTTCGGCCTTTTTCTGTTAATTTGCAGGACGGATAAAAAAACTTTTCCGCCGACGCAAGGGCAACCTGTTTATTCTGCACGGCCGCTTCTTTGTTGCCTGTACATCCTACCAGCGGCTTGAATAATGGCTTCTGTGACTTGAGTGACTGTAGTGGCTCGAATGGCTGGAATGACTGTAATGATAGGGCAGCAGAGCGTTCTGTCTGTCCGGCATGACGTCGGAAAAGACAAGCGCTTTTTCCCCGGGCTCGTCATTCAGGGAAACATCGGATACCGCCACGGCATCCGCCCTGCCGGAAAACAGGGAAAGCACCATCCCGGCCAGCAGGCCCGCCGCATACAAAAAAGCTCTCATACTACTCTCCTTCAGTAAAAGGTTTCAGAAATTCTTCCGGCAAGGATGCCGACGTACTGAAAAAGCCGCAGCAATGCTCTTTCTGAATGCAGAAAGAGCATGCAGGCAGATAAACGTTCTTCCATGAGGAAATCGACCGGCATGCCCTGGGCCTCACTTCTTCCGGGCACATGCACAGCGGAACGTTGTACACGGAAACAGGCACGCCCCGCCGCTCAAGTATCCGTACCGCTTCTTTCAGATAAGGCGCATACTCGGGAGGCGAAACCTCAAGCTTACGCGCGTTTTCTTCGGCATGACCGTGCAGTTCCAGCCCCATCAGGGCGCAATGAGCACAGAAGGGAAAATAATTGCCGATATGCTCCGCAAAAGCGGGAAGATAACGGTAGTTATACCGGGAAATCACCGTGCGAATCTCCACGGCGAAACCATGCGCGGCAAGATGATATATGCCCTGCTGAGTTTGGACACAGCTTCCTTTCACGCCTGTTATTTCATCGTGCAGCGCGTCCAGTTCCGACTGAAGGGACACGCAGAACAGCACGTTGCGCGAAGGAGTCCCCGCCAGATGGCGGACAAAGGCCTTATCCGAAAAAAGCCGTCCGTTGGTCAGCACGCTGATGAGCGCTTCGGGATGCTCCAGCGCCGCGCGCCGGAGCAGACGGAAAAAATCCTCCCCCGCAAGCGTGGGCTCCCCTCCCGTGAGACAGCAGTCCGATATTTTCTTTCCGCGCAGAAGGTTCAGCACCTCTTCCGCCTGACGCAGAAAAGGCTGCGAATCGCTCCGGGCCGGAGGCTGCGGACACATGACGCAGCGGCAGTTGCACCGCTCCGTAAGAAACAGGCAGTTCTGCGAAGAGCCCTCTTCCCACAGCACCCGAATGCGGCCGGAACCGTCCATGCTTACGATGTCGCCCTCATGCAGATGCGACGCATCCTCCACATCGCAAACATGATGGGGAAAACAGCTTCCCGCCCGTCCGCCGCCGGAAACGATGCAGCCCCTGTACCCCAGACTCGACAGTCCGAGCCTGTCCGTGACGAGAACGGCCCTTCCCCTCGAATGAAAAGGCCTTCCGGTGAATGTCACCTCCCCCGTGATGGACGAAAACGCGCCCGACGCTTTTCCATGCAAGGTCATCATAGTCTATGCACCAGCCCGGCGTTATGGGTTATCCAGCTCCAGATGATATCCATGGTCATGTCGTCGGCCCGACGCAGCATGTCGAACAGCCCCATGATGATTCCTCTGTGTTTGATGCAGAAAGGAGAGTGCGCCATATTCCTCACCTCCTTTCCTGTTTCAAGATAGTTGCGCACGGGGTCCGTGCCGCAATAGGCCTGAAAGGCACAGAAGGCGCACGGAAAGGACGTCTCAAGGCATGCCCCACGGGTCAGATTTCCGAGCTTCTCTCCGGCGAAGATATCCGCGTAGGAATCGGTTCCCACATTTCCAAGACAAAAGTGCCTGTCCCCCATCCGCGCCAGCATTCGCGCTTCATCCGCAGGAAACACGGAGCCGTCGAAATCGTAGATGACGCCGCCTATGCCCGCTCCGGAAGGCGACTGAAGGTCCACAAAACCCGTGGCGAAGGGAGACAGCATGCGGGAAAAGAGAAGCGTGGCAAACTGCTCGGGAAAAAACACCTTCTTGTTGAGTTCGATGATGTACTCGAGCGCCTCAAGATATTTTTCCACAAAGCGTTCCATGTCGTAGCCGAGCTCTGCCTCATCCTCGGCAGCAAACCCGTAGGGATTGAGAGCGCGGATGAATATGCCGTCCATGCCCTGACGCACATACTCATCGACCACCGCTTTCAGGTGGCTCAGGGAAAAGGAGGTGGTGGTCATGAGAGCCCCCACCCTGTCCGGCCCCAGCACTTCGCGGGCAAGCGCCAGCTTCTCCATGAACGCCTCGTACGTTCCCCGCCCCTGTCTGTCCCGGCGGCAGGCGTCGTGAAGAGACCGGTCTCCGTCCAGCGAGGTGGAGACGACCACGTCGTGTTCGCGGCAGAACTCGAGCTGGTCGCGCGTGACGGCCGTCAGATTCGTGCACAGAACAAAGGAAACTTTTTTCCGCTGTGCGGCTGCCAGCCTTTCGGCATGAATAACGGCGGCCGTTACCACATCCCAGTTGAGAAGCGGCTCTCCCCCCTGAAACTCTATCTTGGGATGTTTCGTCGGAGACCTGAAAATCATGTCCACGGCCCTGACGGCGGTTTCCTCATCCATGTCGTACATGGCCGCGTCCTTTTCCGCACACGACACCTGACAGTAACGGCAACGCTGATTGCAGCGCAGCGTGACGACAAGCATGTGCAACGCCGTGAACTCCCGCAGAAACGACTTTCTTGTGCGGTATCGGGCCGCCGTCTTCTGAAGCGCAACCTCGACATCCTCTCCCGCGCAGAACAGATGGGATTTCAGCCTGAAGAAGTCCTCATTCTGTTCCGAGAGCTCGTGCCGTATGAACCGCTCAAATACCGCTTCCGGCAGAAAGATGAAATCTCCGCTTTCGCTGACCAGCAGCACCTCGTCCCGGCCGGTCCGGCAGAACTGAAAAGGCAGAAGCGTGTACCCGCTCATGACTTCCGCACCGGAGCAAAGGCATATTCGACTATCCTGTCTCTCAGAGCGCCGAATTCTTTCTGCAGGTCCATTTTCACCTGACAGTCCACAAGGTCGTTCATCACCCTTCTGAGCATCTCTTCCCTCACAGGTGAACCATCCCTTGAGTATATTGTTATTTCAACGTGTTCCTCACCATACGGCTCAACGGAGACGTCATATTTCCCGGCATGCAGATTCGATACCGCAAGCACGCATTCCCGGCTGAAGAAGACCTTGCCGGCGTACACATGCCCGCAAAGTCCATCCTCACTTACGGCAAACGGTGTTTCCATAAGAATTTCCCCCTTCCCTGCGAAAGACGAACGGGAATTACCGTCCTCAATATTAACCTATCGCTTATTTTTATAAGCTATAGGTTAATTTCTTTTTGAAGGCAATGGGCTAGCACATAGGAATGAAGAAGAAGTCAGATGCCTTCGGACCGGTACTTCGCCGGATGCGTCAGGAAAAGCAGCTTACCCAGGAGCAGCTGAGCGAGCGTGTAGGTGTTGCGGCTCCCTATATCAGCATGTTGGAAAGCGGACACAAGTATCCGAACCTTGAAATGCTTTTCCTCCTTGCGGAAGCGCTTGAGGTACGTCCGGGCGCCATGCTGGATGCCATGGAAGAAAGAATACGGCGCCTCGATTGATTATTGTCGGCACAATTCATAACGCCCTCCGGTCTTCAGACACGGGGGGAACCGCTGCACGTACCTTCTGTGTCCGCCCTCCCATTGGTAAACAGCTCAGCGTCCTGCTCCGCAGTCTAAGCGGAGAAGCCAGGCGCGCAGGAAACAGAAGCGCCTGAATGGATGGAGACGTCGAACCTGTCTTTCCTGCACGTCGGGGCCCGTCATCATCAGACTGCTCCTCGCCACGACTTCGAAGCGGGAAGAGGCCGGCGCGCGGCCCTCGCATCTTTGCGGAAAAATCGTGCGATTCGTCTTTTGCCCTTCCCTCTGCTCTTTTGGGCAGAGCAAGAAAAAACGCCGTGCCTGGAAAAGACACGGCGTCGTTCATCGCCTGTGGTATCGGCATGGCGAGCATGGCTGGGACGAAACCCGCGGAAAATCCGCGCCGCTTCAAAAGTCGCGGATGCGAGTCCCCAAGCCTTCCCCAAAAGGTACTTTGAGAAAAGAGGCTGCTACCCCTTCGTCGCTTCCCCGCCTTCCTCTTCCTTCAAATCCGGCCGCAGTTCTCCCATGGTTTCATAGAGCCTTGCCAGGGCGATGAGGCAGTCCGCCCGGGAGGAGATTTCCGCAAGTTCCGCTTCGGACAGGGCGGACTGGGCGGTGAGCAAATCGAGATAGGAGCCGGACTGAAGCTCGTAGCGCATTTTCGCATCGGCATAGGATTCACGGGCGCTGACCACGGCACGCTGCGACACCTTGACCGAGCGGTAGGCGTCCTGCGTGCTGAGAAGCCCCGAGCGCACGCTGTAGGCGCAGGTGTTGACGGAGGAACGGACTGCGGCCTCCAGCGCGGAGACCTGCCGTTTCGCCTGCTGCGTAAGGTACATGCGTCTGCCGCTGGAAAAGAGCGTCCAGTCTATGGAAAGTCCTATTTCCCCGTAGGAATAGTCCTTCTTCGTGTAGCGGCTGCCCGCCGCGTCGAGATGGCTGCCCGTGGTGGACCAGCCGAGCAGCGCGGATACCTGCGGCCAGAACTGGCTTTTGACGATGCCGAGGTCCTTCAGGGCGATTTCCACGGACTTTCTGGCCATGAGAAGGTCGGGCCTGTGACTGAGAGCCTGGGCAAGACACGCTTCCAGCGTACGGCTGAAGGGCGCGACGTCCAAGGTGCCGCTGTATTCCACGGCGGCATCCGGCGGCAGATTGAGCAGCGTGTTCAGCCTTGTCAGCCAGATGTCGCGCTCGTTCTCATATTTAATGAGGAGAGCCTCCGTCTGCGCAAGGTCCGTTTCCGCCTGCAGAACGTCCAGCCTGGGACGCAGGCCGATGTTCCACGCGGTTTTCGCCATGTTGAGCTGCGCCTGTGCCCGCTCCAGCGTGCGATGCGTGCTGCGGATGCTCTCCTGCGCCTTCAGATAGGAAACGAAGGCCTCCTGCACGTCGGCCGTGACGGCAAGGCGCTGCGCCTCCAGCTGAAGCGCCTGCCGCTCCTCTTCCAGAGCGGCCTTCTGGTAGGAATTCAGCAGATTGAAGCCCGTGAACAGAGGCTGGTCCACGCGCGCCGTCATGGTGGTCACGTTGGGCTCGTAGCGGGAGGGACGGTCCTTGTTGTAGCGCGAATAGCTGTAGGATACGCCGAGCTCGGGACCGAAGGAACTTCTGGCGGCCTTGCGCGCGGATTCCGCGGCCTGCACCGTGAACTTCGCGCTTTCCACGTCGGGGTTGTGCTCCAGCGCGTGCAGCACGGCCCCTTCCATGGAATAGCTTTCCCCGGCTTTGACGGACGGGGACAAAAACAGTATAGAAACAAAAGCCGCACAACAGACAGAGCGCCAGAACATGGAAATTCTCCTTGAAGGTCTTTCCTCTTCTAGCCCCAAAGGCGGCCGTCTGTCACGCCCCCGCGCAGCGCGGAAGGCGGGAATTTTTCGTTGCATCCAGAGCCGCTCGGGCTTATGAACAGAGCGGACATTCCCACGCCGGCACGGCACAGGCCGGCAATCTACTCGGATATTTCGGAGCACCCATGAATTACAACATTCTTTCCGTTTTTGCCAGCGCCAGCCTTGTTGCGCAAATCATCATGGTCATCCTCATTGCGCTCTCCATTCTCAGCTGGACCGTCATCATCAGCAAGATTATCAGCCTCTCCGCGGCCGAGCGCAAGGCCACGGCGGGCATTTCCCGCTTCACGGACGCTCCCGACCTGCGTCAGGCCGTGCAGAGCCTCGGCGGCGACCCCACCTCCCCGCTCTACGGCGTGGCCCAGCACGGCGTGCGTGAATTCAACAACGGCAAGGAAGCCGGCGCCGACGAAGGCGTCGTGGTGGAAACCGTGCGCCGCGCGCTCAATCAGGGCGTCGGCCTTGAAATCGACCGCCTGCACAAGAACCTCTCCATTCTCGCCACCGCGGCCAACACCGCTCCGTTCATCGGTCTGTTCGGCACGGTGTGGGGCATCATGACTTCCTTCCATGCCATCGGTCAGATGAAGTCCGCCTCCCTCGCCACCGTGGCCCCCGGCATTTCCGAAGCCCTCATCGCCACGGCCATCGGTCTTGCCGTGGCCGTGCCCGCCACCATCGCCTACAACATGTTCCTCGGCAAGCTCGACAGCATCGAAACCCGCCTCATCAACTTCGCGGGCATTTTCCTGAACCGTGTCCAGCGCGAAGTCAACGTGCACCGCTCCCGCGGCGGCGACAGGTAGGATGCCGTCATGCCCAGAAAAAAAGGATTCGTCTCGGAAATCAACGTGACGCCCTTCGTGGACGTCATGATGGTTCTGCTCATCATTTTCATGGTCACCGCTCCCATGATGGATTCCGGTCTCGACGTGGACCTGCCCCAGGCCAAGCAGGTGGACACCCTGCCTTCGGACGCGGAACATCTGGTGCTCACCGTGCGTGAAGACGGCACGCTCTTCCTCGACACCTACGAAGTTCCCCTTGAGGAACTGGAAGAACGCCTCGTGGCGCTCGTGAAGGAAAAGGAGCGCGCGCTCTTCCTTCAGGCCGACAAGGCCGTGCCCTACGGCATCGTGGTGGACGTCATGGGCCGCATCAAGGCCGCAGGCATTGAAAAGCTGGGCGTGGTCGCCATGCCCTCCACGGAAGGCGCCGCCGCGCAGTCCGGCGCCAAAGCGAGCCGCTAGGCAGCAGAAGATTCCCCATGCGAGTAAGCAGTCTCTTTATTTCCATACTGCTCCATCTGGCAGTGCTGGCCTTCATTCTGTACGTGCCGCTGCGTCCTCCGCTGGACATCACACGGCCCGTCTATCAGGTCAGCCTCGTGATGGGCGCGCCGGGCGGCGAAAAGCTGCCCTCTCCCGTGCTGGGCGCGCGTCCGCCGGTGACGGGCAAGCAGGTGCTCTCCACGGAGCCTTCGCCGCAGCCCAAGGCCGAACCCGCCCCAGCGCCCGAGCCCGAACAGCAGCCGGTTCCCGTTCCCGAAATCAAGCCCGAGCCGAAGCCGGAGCCCAAGCCCGAGCCGAAGCCCGAACCCAAGAAGGAACCGGTGCAGGTTCCCCAGAAGCCCGAGCCCAAACCCGAAAAGAAGCCGGAACCCAAGCCGGAGAAGAAACCCGAGCCCAAGCCGGAGCAGAAACCCGAGCCCAAGCCTGAAACGAAGCCCGAACCTGAGAAAAAGCCGGAGCCGAAGGCCGAGAAAAAGCCCGCGCCCAAGCCCCAGCCCAAGCGCGACAGCGGCAAGGACGCCCTGGCCGACGCTCTGGCCGACGTGCGCAAGCAGGCCCGCTCCAACGCCACCGGCAAGGGCGGCGGCACTTCCGCCTCCCGCGCGCTGGCCGACCTTGAAAAGCAGCTTGGCCGCACGGGTGTCGGCGGCGGCGGTGGCGAAGGCGACGGCCCGGGCGGAGGCGGCATCTACGACGTCTATGTGGCCCAGGTCATTCTCGCCATCCAGCCCAACTGGAGCATGACCACGGCCCTGCGCAACAACCTGGTGGTGCAGGTGCGCATCAAGCTCGACACCCAGGGCAACGTGCTCGACTGCCACATAGAGCGCTCCTCCGGCAGACCGGAATACGACGCTTCGGCCATCAACGCCATCATCCGTACCAAAACCCTGCCTCCGCCGCCCACGCCGGCGCAGCAGGACCTCGTCATCAGCTTCAACTCCCAGCAGATGATGGGACGCTGAAAGCTCTCTCACACGCCGGTCCCGGCTTCCGCCGGGGCCGGCATGGAGTTTTTATGAACCTTCTCCTTCTCCCCAAAGGGCGTTCCGTCCTTACGGCGACGGCCCTCTCCCTCGCCCTTGCCGCGCCCTGCCCGGCTCTTGCCTATGCCGCGACGGCCGACAACATAGGCGGCTATTCCTCCCAGGTCCTCCAGCAGATTCTGCGCGTCTGGCATCAGCCCGCCGGAGCGCGGGGTACCGCGCTTGCGGAGCTGACCATCGAGCCTTCCGGCGCGCTTTCCTCCTGCAACGTGCTCCAGCCCTCCCTGAGCCCCGCGGCCGACGCCGCCCTGTGCGCCGCGGCGCAGAACGCCGCGCCCTATCCCTATCCTCCTTTCGGCGCAAAGGCGCAGGTCTCCCTCGCCATGTCCTACGGGCCAGACGCCCCGGCAGGACAGGCCGCTCCCGCCAAAAGTTACGCCGACACCCTGCGCGACGCCGTCGCCCCTCATCTCATCCTGCCTCAGGGGCTTTCCGGCTCATGGACAACCGTGGTAGAACTGTTCGTCATGGCCGACGGTTCGCTGCGCGAGTCGCGCATAAGCCACGCCTCCGGCAACGCCGAAGTCGATGCCGCGGTCATGGCCGCCGTGCTCTCGCCGGGAGCCTTCCCGCCCCCGCCCGGTCATGCGGAGCAGCGCGTTTCCCTTTCCTTCACCCTCAGCGCCCGCTGAACACATTCATTTTCGAGGACAGCCATACGCAGCATACGTGTCCCTGCCGCCCTTCTTCAGGCGCTTCTTTTCTGTTTTGCCCCGGCACACTCCAGGCTGACGCCCCGGGCCCTTGCCGCCGACGAGGCGGAACAGGCAATGGACGACTCCCAGCCCGACGCCCGGGAGCTGGCCGAAGCCGCCGCCAAGGCCAGAGCCGAAAGCGAGGCCAAGGCCGCGGAAAAGGCCAAGCAGGAGGAAGAGGCCCGCGCCGCCGAAGCGGCCAAAAGCGTGCAGGAAGCATGGGAAGCCCTGCTCGCCTCCCACAACGCGCAGCTTGCGGGCATCCTCGAACATTCCCAGACGCTGAAGGACGGCCTTTCCGACCTCAGCACCAGCACCAGAAAAAGCGTGGCCCAGCTGGAACAGGAATTTCAGAAGCTGGAAGCCCTCTCGCAGGTGCAGGGCAGCATGCCTTCGGATTTGACCGTGCTTGTGGAAAGAATGCACCGCGTCATAGAGCGCATTCAGTCGCTCATAAAGCCGCTGCAGACCACGCTTGGCGACCTCGGGAAGGAAAAGCAGACCCTCGCCGTGCTGGAAAAATCCCTCACCGGTCAGGAAGGCGAAGTGGGCAGCAGGATTTCCACCCGCCTGCGCGAAGCCAACAGGAACATCACCAATCTCGAAAACAACTACGAGCGCATCATTGCTCCCGCAGAGGAACTCATCACTCAGGTGCAGAGTCACGTCTCCGAGATGATGAAGAGCATGCCCTCGCTGTGGAACGGCTATTACTTCCAGCCTTCCGGCCATTTCTACGACGTGGTGGCCTGGGGCAGGGACTTCCGCAACCTCGGCTCGCTACGGGAGCTGTATTCGCTGCGCATCACCACGGAGCTGCCCACCTCCCTGAGCTCCGTCGCCGCCGTCCTGATACGCATCGGCACCTATCTCTTCTTCTTTTTCCTGCTCGGCGTGGCCTTCTGCCGCACCGCCAGCAGAAGACTGCCGGAAAAAATGCAGCTCGGCGTTTCGCGCATGATGCGCAACAGCGCCGTATGGATAGCCCTCGGCATTTCCATCCACCTCTCGTCCTGGGGAGACGGCAGACTGTACCAGATGGTGGCCACCCTCGGCACCATGTGCCTGTGCTGGGGGCAGATGCTGCTCGCCTGGGACCTCTACGACTTCGAAAATCCCGACAGGCCCAGGCTCTCTCCGCTCTGGCCCATGTTCCCGCCGCTTCTCATAGGCATGGTGCTGCTCAACTTCGACCCCTTCCCGCTGTTCATCTGCGTGGTGTGGGTGGTGGTTCAGGCCGTCGAGCTGTGGAAGGCGCGCGGCCTCTCTCTGCCGGCTCAGCCGCTTCCGCGCGTCATCATGCGGCTTTACTCCATCCTTCTGTGGATAACGCTCACCATCAGTCTGCTGGGCTTCTCGCGCCTCGCCATTCTCATCAGCATGTGCTTCACCTCCATCGCGGTGACCGTCATGCTCTGCGTGTCCATATTCAAGGTGGAGCACCTCATCGAATCCTACCTGCCCAAGGACGGCACCATCGCCGTCATGGCCAGCCTCGCCATGGCGCTCATCATGCCCGTGGTGCTGCTCCTTGCCGTCATGGCGGCCGTGGTATGGATTCTGGCCTACCCCGGCGGCTACTTCCTGCTGCAGAACATGGCGACGCTCGGCTTCAACATCGGCAGCGTCTCCCTGAACGCCATGCAGATACTCAGCATCTTCATCGCGTTCTACCTCACCCGTGCGCTGCTTGCCGTGGGCAACACCTTCATGGCGGGCATGCAGAGTCAGATATCGCGCATTTCCGTGTCCCTGCTGGCTCCCATGCAGGCGGTGTACAAGTGCCTGCTCTGGGCGCTGTTCGGTCTTTACGCCCTGAAGGCCCTGGGCTTCAACCTCTCCAGCCTGTCCATGATTGCCGGCGGCCTTTCCGTGGGCATCGGTATCGGTCTTCAGAACATGGTGCAGAACTTCACCAGCGGCATTTCCGTCATCTTCGGCCAGACCATACGCGAAGGCGACGTGGTGCAGGTGGGAACCGTGACCGGCGTGGTGAAGAAAATCAACATCCGCTCCACCATGGTGGAAACCTTCGACAACGCCATCATCTTCATTCCCAACTCCAGCTTCCTCAACAGCACCTTCACCAACTGGACGCACAACAACCGCCGCGTGCGCAAGGAAATCGCCGTGGGCGTGGCCTACGGCAGCGACGTGCAGCACTGCCTCGACCTCATGCTGAAAACGACGCGGGAACACCAGAAGGTGCTCTTCTATCCCGAGCCGACGGCCTACTTCATGAACTTCGGGGCGAGCTCGCTGGACCTCGTCGTGCGCTTCTGGGTGCGCGAGTACAACGACGCCACGGCCATCACGTCCGACATCCGCCTGAAAATCAACGAAGTGTTCGCCAGGGAAGGCATAGAAATATCCTTCCCGCAGCTTGACGTGCACATGAAAAACGGCGACGACGTCTCTCCGGCCGCGGAAGACGCGCCCGCAACGGCCGAAGCAGACATGCCGGAGCAGAAGCCAGGCGCTTCCGGCCCCTCCGAAGCCAAAGCCTGAACCACGACGCCTCCTCGGACATCTCCGGGGAGGCGTTTTTTTACCCTGCGCGGGGAAGGCCCCGCGGCAGGCCGGAAGGGACGAAAGCGCCTCCGGCCTTTCCCCCCTTTTCAAAGCGGCTTCAGAAAAAGCGTATGGGACTTGCGAGGTTTTCCAGCAGCGCCAGCACGCTCCAGGCGGAAAGCGTGCTCGAACGGGGGTTCTCCGCATCCGGCAGAGACGCGAAGGTCATGTCCGCACGCACGCCGAAACCTTCGGCAACGATGCGGTGCGTGTTTTCCGAAATGTCCGGGTCGCTCACAATGCTCACGGCGGCCTCGTCCATGCCCGAAGAGGCCAGCGCCGCGGCCACGGCCACGTTCACGTTCTTCGGAAAGCCCGCGATGGCCTGCGCCGCGCTGCCGCGGAAAATCTCCTCCCGGCCGTCTTCCGGCAGAGAACGCCCTTGCAGATGGGGCGCGCCGTTCAGGCTGCCCGGCGCCTTGACGTTGTCCACCCTGACGTGAAACTCCTGCCCCGGCTGAGGAAGGCGGCCCGCCCGCTCCAGCTGGCGCTGACGGAAGGAAAGCGCCTGCAGAAGGTCGAAGCCGCCCACGGCCCCGGACACGACGTACAGCGCCCCGCCGCCGCGCTCCGCCGCCCTGCGCAGGCGAAGGGTCAGCTCCCCGTCGGCCAGCGCGCCCGCGGAAAGCACGACGAAGGAAGCGCCGCCAAGCAGAACCTCTTCCGCATGAAGGCGCACGGCCTCCACGCCCGCGGCCTCCACCACCATGTCCGGCCGCGCCGCCATGAGCTCGTCCACCTTTGCAAAGGCCCGCACGCCGAGCCCGGCGGCCAGCGCCTCCGCACTCTGCACGCGTCTTGCGAGCACGCCGGAAAGCTCCCACGATTCGGCCAAATCCCGCACTATGCCCGAAGCGATAAGACTGCCCAAAGCACCGCAGCCGATGACCGCCACCTTCCGTCTTGCCATGAAACTCCTCCTTTTGCTTCGGACAGCCCGGACGCCCTCATCCTGTTTCCGCCTCCCGAGGAGGCACGGCCTCTCACTCTACGGTCTGAAAAGGCCCGCGTCCAGTCCGCAAAGCAGGCTGCCGGATGCCAACGCGCTTTCTGTCCGGCGGGGGCCCTCCGGAAAGCGGAAGACTCCCTCCTTCGGACCTTGAGCGCCCCTTTTTCTCCTGCTATGCTCCCGGCCATGGAGGACGCCATGCACTACAAGGAACTCGACACCCCGGCCCTTCTCATCGACCGCGCCGTGCTCATGGACAACCTGCGCTTCATGCAGGACTACGCCGACAGGCAGGGCGTGAAGCTGCGCCCGCACACCAAGACCCACAAAATGCCCGCCGTGGCGAAGATGCAGACCAGCCTCGGCGCGGCAGGCATCGCGGTGGCCAAGGTGGGCGAAGCGGAAGTCATGGTGCAGGAAGGCCTGCGCGACATCCTCATCGCCAACGAAATCGTGGGCGAGGCGAAACTGCGCCGCATACGCGCCCTTGCCGAACAGGGCGCGGACATCGTGTTCGGGGTGGACAGTCCCTGTCAGGTGGAGGCGGCGGAACGCGTCTTTGCCGGAGCGAAACGCCCGGCCATGGTGTCCATAGAAATAGAAGTCGGGGAAGAGCGCTCCGGCATCATTGAGGAAAAGGATTTTCTGGAGCTTCTTGCGACCATTCGCCGCTGCCCGCACGTCAGTCTCACGGGGCTCTTCTCCCACGACGGCAACAGCTACGGCGCGCCCGACGTCGAAGCCTGCCACGCCATCGCCACCGCGGCCATGGAGCGCACCGTCCGCTTCGCCCGTCTGGCGGAAGAGGCAGGCATGAAGGTGCGGGACGTGAGCTTCGGCTCCACCCCCTCCCTCATGCACGGGCTCGACGTCGTGCCCGGCATCACGGAACTTCGCCCCGGCACCTATTCGCTCATGGACGCCTCGCAGGCCAACGTCATCGGCACCCGGGCGCGCTGCGCCGCCACGGTGCTCGCCACGGTGATGAGCCGCCCCACGGCCGAGCGCGTCATTCTGGACGTGGGCGCCAAGGGCCTGACCATGCAGGAACGCACCACGGGCATCTGTTCCGCCCCCGGCAAGGGCGTGCTGCTGGAATTTCCCGACGTGCACATCCACGCCGTGTACGACGAGCACGCCATCATCCTCGACAGCCGCTTCCGCGAAGCCGTGCGCATCGGCGACAAGGTGCGCGTCATCCCCGTGCACATCTGTCCCGTGTGCAACCTGTACGACAGGGCCTATCTGCTGGATGGAGAGGAAGTGGTGGAGGAACTGCCCGTGCTCTGCCGGGGAAGGATGCAGTAGCCGGCAGATTCCCGCGGGCGGGCAAAGCCCCGGTCTGTCCGGAGCGGCGCCCTCTGTCCGGAGCAGGACGGCAGGACGAAGGCCGGATGACGCAAAGCCTGCCGGAAAACGGCCCGGTGGCCGAGCAAGAGGGGCCGGCCGCCTTCCGTGCTTCTCAGGCCCTCCGCCCGCGCCGGACCGTCACGCTTCTTTGCGCGTTCAGGCCGCAGAGAAGTCCGCTACTTCCCCAGCAGGCTTTTGGCGTAGGCGTGTATGCCGTTGGCCAGCCCCTGAGCCAGACGCTGGCGGTGCTTCGTGGTTTTGAGTCTCGATGCTTCCTTCTTGTTGGAGCAGTAGCCGACCTCCACAAGAACGCTCGGCATGGAAGAACCCACGAGCACGAAGAAAGGCGCGCCCTTCACCCCGCCGTCACGCGTGGTGGCGCCGTTTTTCTTCAGATAGCTCAGGATGCTTTTCTGGATGTTCTCCGCCAGGCGGCGCGACTCGTTGGTGCGCGCGCCGGTGAGTATCTCCGTGAGTATCTTGTCCATGTCGCCGAGACGCCCGCTGTCGGCGTTTTCCACCGTGGCCAGACGGCTTGCCGAACTTGTGCGCGCAAAGTCGAGTATGTAGGTTTCAAGCCCGCTGATGGACGTGTTCTCCGCGGCGTTTACATGGATGGACACGAAAAGGTCGCCCTTGTTGCGCCGGCTGAACTGCACGCGCTCGGAGAGCGATATGCCCTTGTTCGTCGTTCTCGTGAGAAGCACCTTGTAGCCCAGCTTGTCCAGAATGGTCTTCAGGCGCTTGGCTATGTCGAGGTTCACGTCCTTCTCCACCACGCCGTTGTGCATGGTTCCGGGGTCCTTTCCGCCGTGGCCGGGGTCGATGATGATGGTCCGCACCGAAAGGCCGAGCTGCGCGGCCAGCATGCGGGCCCCCTCCCCCTTCGGTGCCCTGATGGAGGCGGCAGTCTGCGCCTTGCCGCTTTTACCGTCCATCTTCGCACGGTATTCGGCCGCAATCTTCGCATGGTCGGCCCGGGAATAGCGGCGGGCAATGTGCTCCAGGTGAACCCTGGCCTTCTTCTGGTCCTTCAGAAGTTCGTTGTACACCACGGCCGCGCGGAAAAGCGCATCGTCGGCAAGGGCGCTGGAAGGATATTTCTTCGCCGCCTGCTCATAGACGGAAGCCGCATTTCTGGCATCCGTGGCCGACTTCGTGACCCTGGCCTTCTCTTCCAGCGCCACGCCGCAGCGGAACAGCGCCGCCACGCGAAGATGCCACTTGGGATTATTGTCATAGACCTTGCGGAAGGTGTCCGCGCATGCCTGCCAGGAATTGGCGCCGGGGCTGCCCTCCTTCAGCCGCTGAAGCTGCGCCTTGGCCCTCTCGTAATCGGGAGGATTGGCCGCCAGACTCTGCGCAGGCACGCAGAAAAGAAGGCACAGAACAAGACAGAGCAGGGTAAGGAGACGGCGTTTCTGGGACATGATGGAGGATACCGAAAATTTTTCCCATTGTTCAGCACACCCTCCCTTTCTGTCAATGGGAAAACAGCTTTTGTAACAAAAAGCCGATGCGCTCTTCCCCGGCCGCGATTCTTTCTGAAACGCTCTTCCTTTTATCCAATATCTGGCCATGCAGGGCACTTTTCCTTCCAATACCTGTTGACCTTGTTCTGAGTTTGTGAAAAACTGAACTCATTCGCTGTCATGAACCTTTATCAGGAGAGGAATGTTATGCGAAAACTCGTCGCTTTTCTGGCCGGTGCAGCCCTTGTGGCAGGACTTTCCGCCGCTCCGACGCCGTCCCACGCCTATGAGGCCATCTGCGGACCTCTGGGCGTGCTTCATTATCAGAAGGAAAAGTCCTACGGCGGCTACGTGCTCTACACCAATCACCTCGGCGGCACGAAAACCTACCTCATCGACCTCGAGGGAAACGTGGTGCATGAATGGAACCACGGCCGTCAGGCCTTCATGGCCGAACTTCTGCCCAACGGCAATCTTCTGCGCGCCGAACAGGGACCGGGCTCTCCCGTGACCTTCGGCGGCTGGCACGGCACGCTGCGGGAGTACGACTGGGACGGAAACGTGGTGTGGGAATACACCATCCGCGACGAAAACAAGGTGGCCCATCACGGCTTCGACCGCCTGCCCAACGGCAACACCGCGCTGCTCATCTGGGAAAAAATGAGCTGGGACGACATGATTGCCAAGGGCCGCGACCCCAAGGACCCCACCATCTATAAGGACGGCTTCAAGTATCCCGACGGCAAGGTGCTCGAAGGCGTCTGGCCCGACGCCATCATCGAAGTGGACAAGAGCGGCAACATCGTCTGGGAATTTCATGTAAAGGACAATATCGGCACAGGCAAGGACCAGTGGGACCCCAACTATCATCTGCCCTTCGGCTACATGCCCGCCTACTTTGCCGGCCCCGACTGGACGCACTGGAACTCCGTCCGCTACAACCCCGAAACGGACCAGTATCTCGTGAACTCCCGCGACTGGGGTGAAATGTACATCATCGACCGCAAGACCAAGAAAATGGTCTGGCGCTGGGGCAATCCCTACGCCTACGGAGCGGGCACCAAGGAACAGGGCTACGCCCGCAACGGCGACCAGATTCTGTTCGGCTCCCACGACTGCAACTGGCTGCCCGGCGGCAACGTGAGCATCTTCGACAACGGCACCATGCGCCCCAACGGCAACTACAGCGCCGCCTATGAAATCAAGCGCGACGGCACCTTCAACGGCGGCGAAATCGTCTGGCAGTTCAAGACGAAGGACCAGAACAGCTTCTACTCCGCCTACCAGAGCGCCGCGCAGAAGCTGCCCAACGGCAACTGGCAGATAACCTCCACCAACAACGGACACGTCTTCGAAGTGACGCCCAAGGGCGAAGTGGTGTGGGAATTCGTGAACCCCATATCCGGCGACGAGGCCTACTGCGTGAAGAAGGACGACAATCCCTGGACGCAGATTCACCGCGCCTTCCGTTACGGCGCCGATTCCCCGCAGCTCAAGGGACGCGACCTCAAGCCCATCCGCAAGCTTGCGCCCTCCTGCCCCGACTGGAAGACCCTGCTCGACTTCAAGCCCTCGCCCAGCGGAAGCCGTCCTCCCAAGGTGGACAACGCTCCCGTCTCCGACCAGAAGGGCTATGACTACAATCAGCCCAGAAAGTAACTCTTTTCCTGCGTGACGGAGACCGCACTGCCTCTCCGTACGGGCCGCCCTCCGGGGCGGCCTTCCTTTTTACGGGTCTTTGCCCCCACAAAAAGCCGCATCAGCTCCGGCATGGCGAGTCCTGCGCCGTCAGCCGGCATCCGCCTCCCCGAGGCATGAACGCCCGCGACCGAAACTGAATCCGGTACGCGTTGCAGCCTTCCCGGCATGACAAGGCCCCGGTTCCGCCCGGAACACGCCTGCTCTTTCGCCGCAACGCATCGAAAAAATATTTTCCCCTCAACTTTCTGTTGACAGGCTCCGCCTTCTTGTATAGAAGACGTTTGTTCGCACCACGCGGGAGTAACTCAGTGGTAGAGTGCAACCTTGCCAAGGTTGAAGTCGCGGGTTCAAATCCCGTCTCCCGCTCCAATGACATTTCAGGGCCCGTTCCATGACGGGCCTTTTTCTTTTGCTCCGACACCATTACCCAGCGTTCATACAGAAAAGGCCCGCCTCCTTATCAGAAGCGGGCCCTTTTTAAAACGTCCGGTCAGAGGCGGCACGCCGCCTTCATTTTCAGGAACGTCCGTCCTTGTCGCACTCGGAGCGGAACGAGGCTTCCTCCTGCCTCACCAGCCGGAACAGCACGGGGCTCAGCAGAAGAATGGCGATGAGGTTGGGAATGGCCATGAGCGCGTTGCAGGTATCGGCCAGGAGCCAGACCAGGTCGAGCTTGACGAGAATGCCCACCGGAATGGCAATGCAGTAAATCACGCGGAAAGGCAGCTGGGCTCTGTCGCCGAAGAAGTAAATGGCGCAGCGCTCGCCGTACACGCACCAGCTCATGGCGGTGGTGAAGGCGAACAGCGAAAGGCACACCGTGACCACCAGACCGCCCATGCCGGGCAGTACGCTTTCAAAGGCCGCGGAAGTCATGGCCGCGCCTTCCTGCGCGTTGGACCACTGCCCGGTAAGCAGCAGGGCGAACGCCGTAAGGCTGCACACCACGATGGTATCGATGAACGTGTCGAGCATGCCTATGGAGGCCTGCGTCATGGGAGAGCGCGTGGACGCGGCGGCGTGAGCCATGGGCGCCGTGCCGAGTCCAGCCTCGTTGGAGAAGATGCCGCGGGCCATGCCCATGCGTATGGCCATCATCACCGAAGCGCCGGCCGCGCCGCCCTGCGCCGCCGTAGGCGTGAAGGCTTCGTGCAGCACCAGCGCGAAGATGCCGGGAACCTCGCCGATGTGAATGACGATGACGACCAGCGCCATGGCCGCATAGCAAAGCGCCATGACAGGAACGATTTTACCCGCCACGGCGGCGATGCGCTTCACGCCGCCGAGCAGCACAAGGCCGGAGAGCAGAAGAAGGACACCGGCCGAAACCTCGCTGGGAATGCCGAATTCGGCCTTGAGCACGCCGCCTATGGCGTTGCTCTGCACCATGGCGCCGGTGCCGATGCAGGCCACGATGCCGAACAGCGCAAAGGCGCTGCCGAGCCACATCCAGCGGCGTCCGAGCCCGTTTTTAATGAAGTACATGGCGCCGCCCACCCAGTTGCCCGCCGGGGTGCGCTCACGAAAATGCACGGCAAGCAGCACTTCGCTGAACTTGGTGGCCATGCCCACAAGCGCCGTCATCCACATCCAGAACAGCGCGCCGGGACCGCCCATGTAAATGGCCGTGGCCACGCCCACGATGTTACCGGTGCCGATGTCGCCGGCAAGGGCCGTCATCAGAGCGTTGAAGGGGGAAATCTCCCCGTGCTCGGAATTCGACCTGCGTCCGGCCCAGGCATGACGCAGCCCGCGGGCAAAGTTGCGGACGGTGAAGAAACGGAGCCCGACGGTAAGATACAGACCGGTGCCGAACAGCAGCACCAGCATACACGGACCCCAGACGAAGTTGTTGACGAGCGTGAGCCATTCCATGATGCGATACCTTTATGTAGAAAAGCAATAATTCCTCACGGTATCACATGACAATGCAAACAGCAAGGCGGTTTCCCGGGCAGATTATCATGAAAATCCGGCCCGCCCCGGAAACGGATGCGGTCCCGAGCTCCGCCCTTTCATCACCTGAGCGAAGAAACGGAGGCTCGTCGGAAAGCGTCTTTTCCTCCCATGCACGGCTCGTCGAAACAAAAAAATCGCATATCCTCATTTTTCCTGTTGACACTGCTCCCCGAATCACCTATAAGTCTCTTCACGCCACGCGGGAGTAACTCAGTGGTAGAGTGCAACCTTGCCAAGGTTGAAGTCGCGGGTTCAAATCCCGTCTCCCGCTCCAGCACATATTTTCGTGGCGACATAGCCAAGTGGTAAGGCATAGGTCTGCAAAACCTTGATCTCCAGTTCGAATCTGGATGTCGCCTCCACGCGGGAGTAACTCAGTGGTAGAGTGCAACCTTGCCAAGGTTGAA
>CALUPQ010000021.1 GCA_944322695.1 uncultured Mailhella sp.
GCCTATGGGCGCAGTTGCCAGACCGCACCTCTTTTTTAGCAAATCAAAAGGAGTCTTTATCACTTACGCATAACTATAAGTTTTCGGGAACCCCCAGCCTAGCTGGGGGTTTTCTTTTAACCAACAAAAAAAGGGCCGTTTGAAACAAACGGCCCTCTTCTTTTGTGAAAAGGAATCTGCCCTTCCGCGCTCCGGCCCGTGCAGGGCACGAACCGGCGACGAATCAGGCCAAATCCATTATCTTCTTGCGCTCATCTCCGGGAAGAATGCCGCGCTTGCTTTCCCGCACGAAGCTGATGAATTCCACGATGTCCGGCAGATGACCGTACTCGGCTTCCAGCTGCATGAGGGCGTCAGGCCGGGGAATGCCGGAATACCATGTCATGCGGTAGGCCTGCTTGAAGGCGGAGAGCAGCTCCATGGAAGCCTTGGCGCGGCGCAGTCCCACGATGTTGGGAGACTGTACCGTGGCGCGGTTGCCCACCGCCAGCATCCACGGCGGAAGGTCCTGCGCAAGGCCGGACATGCCGCCCACAAAGGAATGCTTGCCCACGCGCACGAACTGATGCACGGCGGAAAGACCGCCGATGATGGCGTTGTCGTCCACGAAGCAGTGCCCGGCAAGCGTGGCGTTGTTGGACATGACGATGTTGTTCTTCACCGTGCAGTCATGCGCCACGTGCACATAGGCCATGAGCAGGTTGTTGTCGCCCACGCGGGTGACGCCGCCGCCCGCTTCGGTACCGCGATGCAGCGTGGTGAACTCGCGGATTCTGTTTCTGTTGCCGATGATGAGCCGGCTTTCTTCGCCGTGGAATTTCAGATCCTGAGGTTCCCCGCCCACGGCGGCGTAGGAATAGATATGGTTATCCTCCCCCATGGTGGTGTACCGCTTGACGGAGGCAAAAGCATCGATGCGCGTGCGCGCGCCGATGACCACATCATCTTCGATGACGGCGCAGGGACCGACGACCACATCGTCGCCGAGCTGTGCCGTAGGTGCCACGAAGGCACTCGGATGGACCTGAGGTGCTGCCATATCAGAAGGACTCCCTGGGTAGAACGGATGCGGTCAGCCTTGCTTCGGCAACGATGTTGCCGTCCACATACGCCTTGGTATCCATCTTCCAGAGCTGCATCTTGTGCGTGAGGTTGGTGCATTCCATGACCAGCTTGTCACCGGGGCGGACGGGCGAACGGAAACGCGCCTTCTCAATGCCGGTGAAGAGATAAATCTGGTCGGGGTGTTCCTTGAATTCGGGGAAGCTGTGCGCCACGAGAATGACCCCCGTCTGCGCCATGGCTTCGATGATGAGGACACCGGGCATCACCGGCACGCCGGGGAAGTGGCCCTGAAAGAAGGGTTCGTTGAAGGTAAGATTCTTATATGCGCGGATATGGTCTCCGGGCACCAGCTCATCCACGCGATCCACAAGAAGGAAGGGATAACGATGGGGCAGGATGCTCAGAATTTCCTTGATGCCGAGGGAAATGGACTCGCTCATGGTGTGTTGCCTTTTAATGGTTTACAGTGACGGCGCCTCCGCACCGCGTCTTCCCTTCGCGAGATACGTACGAAGGGCGCGGATACGACGCCGACGGCGGGAAAACCCGCCGTCCGGCCGAATCAACGATGATGCATCATGGACATCCAGCGATTCCACATGGCCACGAGAGAGCGGTCCGTCTTGTCGCTGGACATGGGCTTGTGGCCCATTTCCTTTTCCAGCCTGGCCACTCTCTTGAACAGCTCGGGGAGCTTGGGCATGAGGGTGGCGTTTCGCAGGTAGGTATTATAGTCCATGGTGGGAGAACCGCCGACGACCTGGCCTTCGGAAATATCCTTGGCCACGCCCGCCTGCGGTCCGATGGTGGAATTGCTGCCGATGTGCAGGTGTCCGGAAATGCCGGCCTGCCCGGCCATGGTCACGTTGTCGCCCACGTGCGTGGAGCCGGAAATGCCCACCTGGGAAACAATGAGGCAGTCCTTGCCGATATGCACGTTGTGCCCCACCATGACCAGATTGTCGATGCAGGTGCCGTCGCCCACCAGCGTGGAGCTCAGAGCCGCACGGTCGATGGTGGCGTTGGCCCCGATTTCCACGTGGTCCCCGAGTTCCACATGACCAATCTGAGGAATCTTTCTGATTCCTTCCGACGTCCTGACGAAGCCGAATCCTTCGCCGCCGATGACGGCTCCGGGCTGAAGCACGCAGGCCTCGCCGAGCTTCGTGCCCGCCATGAGCACGACGCGGGGATACAGGATGCAGCCATCCCCCAGCTCACAATCCTCTCCGATGTAGCAGCCGGGAAAAATGACGCAGCCCTTGCCCAGTCTGGCGCGCGGGCCGATGTAGCTGAAGGGATAGACGGTGCAGTCCTCGCCGAGCACGGCTTCGGGGTGGATGCAGGCCATGTGGCTCACACCGGTAAAGCTGCCCTGCGGCTTGACGAAGAACGTCAGCGCCTGCGCGAACATGGGATAGGGGTTATCCGTCACGAGCGCGCGGTCAACGTCGTTCTCATGTTCGGGCCGCACGATGACGGCACCGGCCTTGGTGGTGGAAAGCTGAGAAACATACTTGGGATTGGCGAGGAAGCTCAGTTCCGTAGGACCGGCCTCCTCCAGCGTGTTGATGCCGGTGATGACGATGTCGTCTTCCGGGTTCTTCAGCGCCAGCCTGACCCCGAGCTTTTCCGCGATTTCGGAAAGCCTGTACGAAGGATTGGGCATTCCTTGCTCCTTTGTTACTTCACGGAGCTGAGATTGAATTTGCCGCCCTGGGATTTCCAGACCTTGTTGACTTCATCAATCAGTCCGCTGGTAACGTCGTTGGCCTTGACGTAGAACATGACGACGGAAGCGTCGATAATCATGTCGTAGCCGTTCTTCTTGGCGTAGTTTTCGCAGGCCGTGCGCATCACTTCGTTCATCTGGGAATTGATGGCCTGCTGCACGCGGGAAAGACGCTGGGTATAGGCGGTGCCCTTGGTTTCGAGTTCCTGAGCCTGCTTCTGAATCTTCTGGGCGCGCTCGTTGCGGGCCTTTTCGGACAGGGCGGCGGCCTGCTTGCGCAAATCTTCGGCCTGCTTGTTCAAATCGGCATTCTGCTTTTCGAGCTGTTCACGTTCCTTGCCGAACATGGAGGTCAGCTGTTTTTCCGCTTCCTTGCCGGGATCGCTCTGAGCGGAAAGGCGCAGGGGATTGGCTACGCCGATTTTGCCCGCGGCCTGAGCCTGGGAAGGCAAGATGACGGCGGAGCAGAAAAAGGCCACAGCCAGCGCAATGACAGTGCGACGAAGCATAATAAAACTCCTTAATAAGGAAAAGTAGCAGCACTTACATACCAAAAAGGTATGGACAACGGACAAGATTACCCTTGAGGACACAAGGGCGTCAAGAATGATTTAAGCCCGCGACAAAACGTCTCACAACCTAGAGAGCTTCTCCAGCACAAGGTCGGCGCTCTCCGAAGGCGACAGGGAGGCAAGCTCCACGCGCACCGTCGCGTAACGGCGGTAGAGCGCCTCTCTTTCGGCGAAAAGGTCCTCCAGCGTCTGTCCCGGAGCTATGGCCAGTCCCCTGTCTGGGTTGCGGGCGATGCGTTCGAAGACGGTCTGCCTCGGCACGTCCAGATACACGACGGGACCGAGAGAGGTCAGGTGCTCCATGGTCTTCTGCCTGTAGACGACGCTGCCGCCCGTGGCCACGACGGTGCGGGAAAGCCTCAGGGCGCTGACGATTTCAGCCTCCACGTCGATGAAGGCTTCCTTGCTCATGGCATCGGCGATGCTCTGAAGCGGAGCGGCGAAGACGGCCTCGATAACATGGTCGCTGTCCACAAAGGCCCAGTCCAGAGAGCGTGCCACAAGGCGGCCTATGGTCGTCTTTCCGGCGCCGGCCATACCTATGAGCGTGATGCAGCCCTGTTCAAGCGCAGGGAGCAGAGGCGCAGACCGCCCCTGCCCGGTCAAAGGTTCCGTCATACGATTCCTTCCGGGAAAACACGTTTTATGCAGCGCAGAAGCGCGCTGTTTTCATGAGCTTAACCATACGCCGCGTGCGGCAGGATTGCAAACACGTTTCAGCCTGCTTTCCGGCGCGGTTAAACGAAAAGAGCCCGCCGTAAAGGCGGGCTCCCATCTTGCATGAAGCGGAAGATTAACGCTTGGAGTACTGGTAACGGGCGCGGGCAGCGGCCAGACCGTACTTCTTACGTTCCTTCTTGCGGGCGTCGCGGGTCAGGAAGCCGGCGTGCTTCAGAGCGCCGCGCAGAGCGGGGTCGGCCTGAAGAAGAGCGCGGGAAATGCCGAGACGGACGGCTTCGGCCTGACCGGAGATGCCGCCACCGCACACGTTGACCTTGATGTCATACTGTTCGGTGAGCTTGGTGAGGGCAAGAGGCTGACGGACAATCATCTGCAGGGTCTTGCGGGGGAAATACTGCTCCATGGGACGGCCGTTGACTTCAATCTGACCGGAACCAGGATAGAGGCGGGTACGGGCGATAGCCGTCTTGCGGCGGCCGGTGCCATAATCAAAAGCGGTGGACATGGCTGGACTCCTACTTCTCAAAGGTCAGCGGCTTGGGAGCCTGAGCGGCGTGAGGATGTTCAGCGCCGACATAAATCTTCAGATTCTTCAGCATGGCGCGGCCCAGACGGTTCTTGGGCAGCATGCCGCGGACGGCCTTGCGGAGCACTTCTTCAGGCTTGGTGGCCAGAAGCTTTTCCAGGCTGACTTCCTTGAGGCCGCCAACCCAGCCGGAGTGGCTGTAGTAGTGCTTGTCGTGCATCTTGGTGCCGGTCACGCGAATCTTTTCGCAGTTGACCACAACGATGAAGTCGCCGTTGTCCATGTGGGGAGCGAATTCAGGCTTATGCTTGCCACGCAGGCGGTGCGCTATCTGGGTGGCGAGGCGGCCAAGAATCTGATCTTCGGCGTCAACCAGATACCACTGACGGTCGATGTCGGCCGGGGTCGGGCTGAAAGTTTTCATGAAAATATCTCCTGTTCCGCGCGGAGCGGAACCGCATGAGTGTGCCGTAAAAGAGGCGTAGTCACAAAAAGGCTTCCCGCACCAGGGCAAGGAAGCGCATTCCTCGTTACAGTCGTTCTTTCATGAAGGGAAACCGGAGACGTTCAGCCCGCAACGGGGAGCCGGCGAAACGCACCTTGGGAGCGGCTACCAGACCGCCGTTCCCTTGCCAGAACGTTCGAAACAAGGTATCTGCCATAAAACGAAAGTTTAAGCAAGCGAGGAATGGCCATGCGGAGCATAAGAAAAAGCCTTCTCCAGTTCATTTTCTCGGGAGCCAGCATGCGCCGCTGGAACGACAAGCTGCGGCCCGTGGAACTTTTCGAGCTGGACAAGCAGGCCCACAAGATGATTGCGGCCTTCCTGCTGTGGCAGCAGAGCACGAAGGACCTTCCCGCCGAAGAGCAGCGCCGCATCGGCCTCGACATCATCGAAGGCGGCCTTTTCGACTACTTCTACCGTCTCATCATCACCGACATCAAGCCGCCGGTCTTCTACCGCATCAAGGCCAACAGAACCCACTACGAGGAGCTCACCGCCTGGGCGCTCAAGGAGCTTGAGCCGCGCATCCGTCCTCTGGACGAAGGCTTCTGGCAGCGCCTTGTGGCCTATCATACCCGCCCCGCCGAAGAGGCCGGCGCCCTTTCCGACCGCATTCTGAGCGCCGCGCACATGTACGCCTCGCGCTGGGAATTCTCCCTCATCGAACCGCTCAACGGCTTCGACGAGGAAATCAAGGAAATCGGACCTTCCTTTAATAAGCGCCTCCTCGCCCTGAAGGACGTGGAAGGCGTGAACGAGCTGCTGGCCGGTTCCGGCACGGCACTCGCCCGCATGGCCAACCTGTGCGGCCAGCTGCGCTTTCAGATTCGCTGGGCGCAGACGCCGCGCGTGCCCGCCACCTCCGTGCTCGGGCACATGTTCATCGTGGCCGTGTATTCCTATCTTTTCAGCCTCTACCTCGACGGCTGCGCCCAGCGCCGCATCAACGACTTCTACTGCGGGCTGTTCCACGACCTTGCGGAGCTGCTCACCCGGGACATCATCACGCCGGTGAAGCGCTCCGTGGCCCAGCTGCCCGAACTCATCCATCAGTATGAGGACGAAGAGCTGCACAGCAAGATTCTGGACCCGCTGGAACAGGAAGGTTACGGACACATCAGGGAACGGCTCGGCTACTATCTGGGGCTGGACACGAAGTCGGAATTCAACGACACCTGCCGCGAGGACGGCCGCGTCATGAAGCTGGAGAACTTCGCCGCTCTCAGCCGGTACAACAGCGACGAATACGACCCCAAGGACGGAGAGCTCATCAAGGCATGCGACTCTCTCGCGGCCTTCATCGAAGCCTACAGCTCCATTCACAACGGCATCGGCTCTCCTCAGCTCTACGAGGCCATGGCCCGCATGCGGCGGGAAAACGGCGGCATCCGCCTCGGCAGCTTCAGCATGGCCACGCTTCTGGCAGACTTCGACTGAAAAGGCCATCCCCGCAAAAAAGCCCCGGACGAGCCGGGGCTTCGACATCCGGAAAAACTCCTGCACTAGGCCGCTTCGCTCTCCTCATCCGAAGCATAGCTGCGGTTCCAGCCCGTGTAGGCGGAAACAATCAGCACGGCAAGCAGCGCCCAGGAATAGGGATTGAACAGGGCGGAACTGATGCCGGGAGCGGGAATGCCGTACCCTTCAGCCGCGCTGTAAAGCGAGCCGTACCATGCCGCCACGGCGATGTGCCAGGGCAGCGTGAAGAAGATGCTGCACACGGCGCAGTCCATCAGGTTGGCACGGCGTGCCGCGGAAAGATTGAACTTCTCGCCGATGGGCCGGACCAGGCTCGGACCGACCAGAAGCTCGGCCGGAGCGTTGGCGGAAATGGGAATGGAAGCCAGCACGGTGACGCCCACGATGAACAGCTCCGCCTGACGCACGGTGGCCACCAGCGTGCTGTGGGCGTAATCGAGGATGCGGCGCATGATGCCGCTTTCCACCAGAATCTGCGTCACCGCAAGAATGAGAATGGCGAAGATGATGGCGCCGACCACACTGTCCACGCCGCTCTGAATGAGACCCGTGGAGCCGCCGCTCTTTTCGGGAATGCTGAAAATGTCGCCGAGACGGATGTTGCCGATGACCACGCCGATGACGACGGCCGTCACGTTGCCGTAGATGAGAGACTCGATGATGTGCCGGCCGAACAGCGCGGAAACCACGACCACGGCCAGCGCCACGAGCATGTAGATGCCGTCGGGGTTCAGGTTCGCCTGAATCTCGGGCAGGGCGCGCACTTCACCGCCGCCGCCGAACAGATAGAAGATGACCGCACTGACCGCCGCCGCGGAAATGGCCAGCGGGAAGCGGCTGCGGACAACGTCCTTCATGGTCGCGCCCTGCGTGTAGGCCGAAACGATGGTGGTATCGGAAATGGGAGCGAGGTTGTCGCCGAAGGCCGCGCCGGACAGGATGGCCAGACCGAGCAGCGCCGGGTCCGAGCCAAGAAAATAGCCTGCGGGATACAAGACCGGCGCCAGCGCGATGCAGGTGCCCGTGCTGGTACCCGTGCCGAGGGCGAACAGCATGGCCGCGCCGAAAACGAGCACGGTGAAGACCGAACCCTGCGCGCCCGTGGTCATGCCCATCCAGAGCAGACCGTTGACCAGCCCGCCGGCAGCCATGAGCTTGCCGAACACGCCGGCAAACAGCCAGGCCGTCACGATGACGATGCCTGTCTTGTCGCCGATGCCGCGCATGGCGGCCTTGCAGTATTCTTCCTTGTCCCTGGCAAAAAAGAGCCCCACACAAAGCGCAAGCCATGCGCACGCCCAGAAAGGCTTGGTGCCGCCGCGTTCCGCCACGGACAGCACGACCAGACCGACCACCAGAACAATCAACGGGACGAGACCACCCACAAGGCCGCCGTACATGTCCAGTTTCTTTTCCTGCATGCCGATAACTCCTTTTTTCACATGACCACGGGAAACAGTCCGGCTCCACAAACGTGAACCGGCCCAAACACCATTGTCGATTGTCGACAACAAAGTAATACTCCAATACTTTTTCGGAGACAAGCGTATAATTTCTTTTTTTGTCTCTCATTGTCATGCGTAGCCTGCCCCTTTTGTGTAAAAGCAGTCCCTTTTTCCTTGAAAAACAAACCGGTTGGAGTTCAGCAAGAGCCTTTGCCGTCTCCCCTTCCGCAGTTTGTCCCCATCAGAACAGTTTTTTGAAAGGATTTCGCCATGTCTCCCGCGCCGCATGCCTGCCTCTTTCGGTCGTCCCAAATCCGCCTCCCTGCCGGACGCCGGAGCCGCCCCTCATAAGCGGCCATGAAGCTCCCGAATCCTCGCCGTGAGAACAGGCAACGACGTTGCCTCCCCTTTCCTTCCCGGCCTTTTCCGTGGGCTCGACGTTTCCGCCGACATTCCCATCCTTTACAGACGGTCGAAACATGGCTATATTCCCTTCACCTGGATGCGCTCCTCACGGAACGCCGGTTTTCCTCGAAAACGCTCTATCTGGGGGCGCATTGGTTTCGACGGGGATGCTGGAAGCCATGGTTGCAGGTCGAGGCGCCGCTGGCCTCGTAAAAAGCGGCAACAAAGTAATTGCCAACAACGATTACGAATACGCCTACGCTGCGTAAG
>CALUPQ010000022.1 GCA_944322695.1 uncultured Mailhella sp.
AAGTGAGGTCACGATGATTATTCAGGTCTTCGGCCCCGGCTGCACGAAATGCCGGGAAGCGGAACAGCTCGTGCATGAGGCCGTGAAGGTTGCCGGTCTCGACGCCACCGTGGAAAAGGTTTCGGACCTGCGCGCCATGATGGCCGCAGGCGTGCTCACCACCCCGGCCGTCGCCGTCAACGGCACGGTGCTCTGCGCAGGCTCCGTCCCCCCTCTCGGCGACCTCGTCGCCAAGCTCATGACCGCCGCGCAAAAGGAAGCGCGCAGGTAGGAAGGCAGGCGGGGGAAGGGGGAAACTTTTGGAAAAGTTTCCCCCTTCCCCCGCGCCCCCATCCCCCTTTCAAAACTTTTCATGAAAGAAGCCCGCAACGGCTCTCACCGCTGCGGGCTTCTTCATGTAGGAAGGGATGTTCGTTTTTTTATGCTATTTATAGTGCTTCAGGAATTTCTCCAGCTTTTCCACGGCTTCCGCCAGAATGGAAATGCGCGGCAGATACACGATGCGGAAGTGGTCGGGCTTCTTCCAGTTGAAGCCGGAGCCCGGCACGAACAGGATGCGGGTCTCGCGCAGGCAGTCCAGCGCGAACTGGGTGTCGTCCGTGATGTGGTAGCGCTCGGTATCGATTTTCGGAAAGATGTAGAACGCCGCCTTGGGCCTTGTGGCGGAAATGCCGGGAATGCTGTTGAGCGCCTCGTAGATGAAGTTGCGCTGCTCGTAGATGCGGCCGCCGGGCACGATGTACTCGTTCACGCTCTGGTAGCCGCCGAGGGCCGTCTGAATGATGGACTGCCCCGGCACGTTGGAGCACAGGCGCATGTTGGAAAGCATGTTGATGCCCGCGATGTAGTCGGAGGCGATGCTCTTGTTGCCGCTCAGAATCATCCAGCCCACGCGGAAGCCGCACACCATGTGCGACTTGGACAGACCGCTGAAGGTCACGCAGAAAAGGTCGGGCGCGAGCGAGGCGATGGAAACGTGCTTCTCCCCGTCCATGACGAGACGGTCGTAGATTTCATCGGAAAAGATGATGAGCTCGTGCCGCCTTGCAATGTCCGCGATGCGCTCAAGCACCTCCACGGGATACAGCGCGCCCGTGGGGTTGTTGGGATTGATGATGACGAGCGCCTTGGTCCTGTCGGTAATCTTGCTTTCCATGTCCTCCAGGTCGGGGAACCAGTCGGACTGTTCGTCGCAGATGTAGTGCATCGCCTTGCCGCCGGCGCGGTTGGCGCAGGCGGTCCAGAGCGGATAGTCGGGAGACGGGATGAGGATTTCGTCGCCGTTGTTGAGCAGCGCCTGCATGGAAAGCTGAATGAGCTCGCTTGCGCCGTTGCCCGTGTAGATGTCCTTCATGCCCACGCCCGGAATCTTCTTTATCTGGGCGTACTGCATGATGGCCTTGCGGGCGGAGAAAATGCCGCGAGACTCGGAATAGCCCTGCGACTGCATGATGGAGTCGCGCATATCGACGATGACTTCCTCCGGCGCGGAGAAACCGAACGGTGCGGGATTGCCGATATTGAGCTTGAGGATGTTCATGCCGCTTTCTTCCATGCGGGCCGCTTCGTCCACCACCGGACCGCGCACGTCGTACAGCACGTTGTCCAGCTTGCTGGATTTTTCAAAGGTTCTCATCATCGACTCCCGATATTCCTTGGTTTTCTGTAAAAAAGCTCATCGCCCCGTGACGGGGGCACGATGATGACCGTAGCACTATTCTTTGCGGAGGCAAAGAAAAACCGTCGGTTCCGAAAAAATTCACAACCACGCCCCGGAAAAACGCGCGCCTGCGGCGAAAAAGGCCGCGGCATCCGCCCTTTCGGAAAGGAAAAGGGCTCTTCGGCTCCCGCTTCAGCTTTTGGCCTTGGCTTCGCGCCTTCGGCTTTTTCTCCGACTCTCCGGATTTTGCTCCGGGCCTTCGGCTCCTCCCGTCTTTCGCCTCCCCTTCGGTTCTGTGCGGCGTGCATGACCTTTTTGCGCCCCTCCCCGGCGCGGTTCCTTTCCTTCGGCAGCTGGCCTTCCCGCGTCCGGCAGGGGGAAGTTTCCGCCCGTTTCCGCCGTTTTCCCGCAGAAAACGCCCTTTCGCCCCCTGCGTCTTCCTTCCGCGGCGCATCTCCCCATTCCTTGTCCCGGCATGCGCCTCCCCCCCCATGCCTTCGGCTCCTCCCGTCTTTTTCAGGCCTCCGTTTCCGCAGTTTTCCTCCTTTTTTCTCCACCAAAACCGCCCTTCCGGCCCTGAGCTTTCCTCCCGCGGCGCGGCCGCCCGTTCTCCCGGCTTTCCCGCAAAAGAACGCCGTCTTCCTCCGCAAAGCCGTCCGCCCCTTATTCTGCAACTCCCGTCCCGTCGCCCTCCTCCGCTCCTGCGCGCCCGGAACGCTCCGCGCTCTCTTTTTCGTCCGCAACCAATGCGGAACTGGACGCGACTTGCCCCGCCGCACCGGAAAAAGCCTTCGATTCACGCCCCGCCCCGTGCAGAAGGCTTGTAAAAAAGCGTTCCCGTATTGACCGGACGGCCGGAGTTTCGTATTCTGAAGCAAAGAACTGTCACCCTCTAGCGATGAAGGAGAACGTCCATATGCGGTACGTATATCTGTTCCATGAAGGGAATGCACAGATGAAGAGTCTGCTGGGAGGCAAGGGCGCAAACCTGGCGGAAATGACGAACATCGGCCTGCCCGTGCCCTACGGCATGACCATTTCCACCGACGCCTGCCGCGACTACTACGCCGGCGGAAAGAAGCTGCCCGTCGGGCTGGTGGACGAAGTCATGGCCGTCCTTGCCAGAGTGGAAGAGAAGGTGGGCAAGCGCTTCGGAGACGCAAACGACCCGCTGCTGCTCTCCGTCCGCTCCGGCGCGGTGTTCTCCATGCCCGGCATGATGGACACCATCCTGAACCTCGGCCTGAACGCCGTCACCTTCCCCGCGCTGGGCAGGCTCACGAACAACCGGTGGTTCGCCTGCGACACCTACCGCCGCTTCATTCAGATGTTCTCCGACGTGGTCATGGAAGTTCCCAAGTCCAAGTTCGAGCACATTCTTGAGGAGCACAAGGCCGCGCAGGGCGTGCAGCTCGACCAGGAACTCTCCGTGGAGTCGCTTGAAAAGGTGATTGCCGCATACAAGGCGCTGTACAGAGAGGAAGTGGGAAGCGACTTTCCCGAAGACGTGCACGAGCAGCTTCTGCTCTCCATAGAGGCGGTGTTCCGCTCCTGGAACAATCACCGCGCCATCGTCTATCGCACCATCAACAAGATTGACCATCACCTCGGCACGGCGGTGAACATCCAGTCCATGGTCTTCGGCAACATGGGCGACAATTCCGGCAGCGGCGTGGCCTTCACGCGCAACCCCTCCACGGGCGAAAGGAAGCTGTACGGCGAATACCTGTTCAACGCCCAGGGCGAGGACGTGGTGGCCGGCGTGCGCACGCCGAAGCCCATCGCGAAGCTCGCCGAGGAAATGCCGGACATCTACAATCAGTTCAAGGACATTGCGGAAAAGCTGGAAAAGCACTACCGCGACATGCAGGACATAGAGCTGACCATCGAGCGCGGCAGGCTCTACATTCTTCAGACAAGAAACGGCAAGCGCACGGCGCAGGCCGCGCTGAAGATTGCCTGCGACATGGTGGAGGAAGGGCTCATCGGCAGGCACGACGCGATTTTGCGCATCGACCCCGAAAACCTCGCCAACGTGCTGCACCGGCAGATTGACAGCTCCGCCAATCCCACCGTGCTGGCCACGGGCCTTGCCGCCTCTCCGGGCGCGGCCTTCGGCTCCGTGGTGTTCGACGCCAACGAGGCCGAGCACCTCGGCCGCATGGGCGCGAAGGTCATCCTCGTGCGCGTGGAAACCACGCCGGACGACATCCACGGCATCGTGCAGGCACAGGGCATCCTCACGAGCCGCGGCGGCATGACCAGCCACGCCGCCGTGGTGACGCGCGGCATGGGCAAGCCGTGCGTGTGCGGCTGCGAGGCCGTGAACGTGGACTACGGCCAGCAGTGCTTCACCGTGGGCGACACCGTGGTGAAGAAGGGCGACCTCATCTCCATCGACGGCACCACCGGCCGCGTCATTCTCGGGGCCGTGCCGCTGAAGGACCCGGAACTCTCCCACGAATACCAGACCATACTCGGCTGGGCCGACGAAGTGCGCGACCTGCAGGTGCGCGCCAACGCCGACACGCCGGAAGACGCGGAAAAGTCCCGCCGCTTCGGCGCGGAGGGCATCGGCCTCACCCGTACCGAGCACATGTTCATGGCGCAGGAGCGCCTGCCCTACGTGCAGAACATGATTCTCGCCGAAACCACGGAAGAGCGCACCGCCGCCCTGCTTCCCCTGCAAATCATGCAGGAAAACGACTTCTACGGCATACTGAAGGCCATGAACGGCCTGCCCGTGTGCATCCGCCTGCTGGACCCGCCGCTGCATGAATTCCTGCCCAGCCTTGAAAAGCTGCTCGTGGAAACCACGGAACTGCGCGTACGCGGCAACGACCCCGACCTCCTGGCGGAAAAGGAAAGGCTGCTCGCCCAGGTCGTGAAGCTGCACGAAGTCAACCCCATGCTCGGACACCGCGGCTGCTGCCTCGGCATCACCTACCCCGAAGTGTACGAGATGCAGATGTACGCCGTCTTCAACGCGGCCTCCCGCCTCGCCAGAGACGGCTATACCCCGCTGCCGGAAATCGAGATTCCGCTCACCATCAGCCTTGCGGAAATGGCCATGCTCAAGGAGCGCTGCGACCGCATCGCCAAGGAGTGCATGGCATTGCACAAGGTGGAATTCCCCTACCTGTGCGGCAGCATGATTGAACTTCCCCGCGCCGCCCTGCTCGCCGGAGAAATCGCGGAAGCCGCGGAGTTCTTCAGCTTCGGCACCAACGACCTCACTCAGACCTGCTTCGGCTTCAGCCGCGACGACGCGGAAGGCAAGTTCCTGCCCATCTACATCAACCAGCACATCATGAAGGACAACCCCTTCGCCGTTCTGGACCGCAAGGGCGTGGGCAGACTCATGGAAATCGCCATCGAAGAGGGCCGTAAGACCAGACCCGGCCTCATGATTGGCATCTGCGGCGAACACGGCGGCGACCCGAGCTCCGTGGAGTTCTGCCACGAAATCGGCCTCGACCTCGTGAGCTGCTCCCCCTACCGCATCCCCATCGCCAGACTCGCCGCCGCACAGGCAGCCCTGAAGCACCCCAGAAACAAGTAAGGAAGAAGAGAGAGGAGGTTATGCGGGGGGAGAGGGACACCCTTTTGAAAAAGGGTTGTCCCCCTCCCCCCGCTCCCCCCTTCCCCTTCCTAAAACTTTTCATAAAAAGGAATGTCAGCCCCCTTTTCCTTTGGATTCACATCAACCGAATCCCCGTGACTCAACGCCGGACGTTCGCTTCCCCCCCCAAAAAAACACATCTCGCCATCCCTTCCGCTGACACATCTGGTCCGGCGAAGGCCGGAACAGATGTCGGCCACCGTGGGCGGGTCCGAAGGACACGCCCACACTGCGTGCGCGCCACGACGACGCCGGGCAAAGCGCGCAAGGCTCCGCGCCCGTCCGACCAGCACTCCAAAGAAAAAACGCCATCCGGCTCTCTGACTGCCTCGCCTTTTCCCCTTTGAAAGAGCAACGCGCACTGCCTGCCCTCTCCGGCAAGCCTTCAACCGCCTCGCGGCACCGCCGTAAGGCGGAACCAGGGGGGCGCGGGGGGGATTATCTCCCCCGCATGCCTTTTCCGGGGCCCGGGGGCCTTGCCCCCGGCGGGGTCCGGGGCAGCGCCCCGCTGCCTTTCCTGCCTTTTCCCGCCTTTCCTTGCCTTTCCCGCCTTTCCCGCCTTTCCCGCCTTTCCTGGCCTTCTCTGCCCCGGCATACCGACTCTCCGGCCTGTCTGTCTTTCCGGAGCAAAGCCCGCTGCCTTTCCTGTCCCGTCCTCTTTTTTTCCGACAAAAAAGCCCCGGTGGGACCGGGGCGGGGAGTCCTTCGGCCTGCACGGGGCCGGAAGGGAGGGGGAGTGTCAGACGCGGATGACCTTGTCGGCGAGGTCGAGGCTGGTGACGATGTCGAGCATATTGGTAGTTTCGCCGACCTGTTTTTGTTCGAGCAGGTGGAAGTAATCAAGGCAGGTGCCGCAGACGAGGATGCTGACGCCGGAGCTTTCGAGTTTTTTCAGGGCGTCGAGGCAGGGGCCGGGGTTGGAGGCGAGGCGCACGCCGCCGTTGACCATGACGATGCGCCAGAGGTTGGCGCCCATTTCGGGGAGGGTGGCGAGGAAGTTGGCCATGAGTCGGGAGCCGAGTTCGTCGCTTCCGCTGCCCACGACATCGGAGCTCAGGAAGACGAGGGTACGGCGGGGAGCTTCCTCACCGGCCGAAGCGATGACTTCCTCAGCCGCGGCGCAGGACACGCCGGATTTGCAGGCGCACACGGCCCAGAGCTTTTCCTCCCGCCGTTCCACGCGGGGGGCATAGCCGCTTTTGGCCAGAAGGCGGCTCACGTTTTCCGAGGCCGGGGCGTTATCCACCAGCACTTCCACATCTTCTGGGGCCTTTTCGAGCAGGGAACGGGTACGGATGACCGGTTCCGGGCAGACCAGCCCGCGGCAGTCCAGCAAGGTAGGCATGACGTTCTCCATGGTTTGGGTTTTCGGGGCCGCGCCCGTGCGGTACAGGCCCGCAGCGCCGGGCGCAGACGTATTTTTAACGCCTTTCCCTCTGTCCGGCAAGAAAGCGGCCCGCCTTTACTTGCCCCTCTTCCGCTGTTATGTTTGCCGCATTGCGGCCGTGCGGGCCGCTTTCCCTTCTCTTTTTTAACAGGAAAACGCCATGCTGCTTTCAACCATCGTCAAATCCTTCAAAAACGTCAGGGTACTGTGCGTGGGCGACGTGATGCTCGACCACTTCCTGTACGGCAAGGTGGAACGCATTTCGCCCGAGGCTCCCGTGCCGGTGTTCAATTTCCGGAGCGAGAAGAAAATGCTCGGCGGGGCGGGCAACGTGGTGGCCAACCTGAAGAGCCTGGGCTGCGCTGCCGACATTTTCTGCCTCATAGGCGACGACGAAGCGGGCAAGGAGGTGCGCGCCCTGCTGGGGCAGGTGTGCGACCACGTGGAAGCCGTGGCCGTGCCCGGCTATCCCACCATTGAAAAGACGCGCGTCATTGCGGGCAACAACCATCTGCTGCGCATCGACAACGAGCGGCGCTTCCTGTGCGGGGACGACGTTCCCGGCAAAGAGCTGGAAGAGCGCATAAAAGAAGCGGACATCGTTCTGCTTTCCGACTACGCCAAGGGCCTGCTTTCTCCCGGGCGCTGCCGTCGCATCATCGACGCCTGCCTTGCGGCGAAGCGGCCGGTCATCATCGACCCCAAGGGCGACGACTATGCAAAGTACGCCGGGGCCACGGTGGTGAAGCCCAACCTCAAGGAATTCAATCAGGCCACGGGGCTTTCCTGCCATCCTTCGGATGAGGATTTCGACGACAGGCTGCGCGAAGGCGCGGCAAGGCTGTTTGAAAAGTACGGCATCCGGAACCTGCTCGTCACGCTTTCCGAATACGGCATGGCCTTCGTGCCCGCCGCGCACCCCGAACAGGTGTTCCGCATTCCCACCGAGGCGCGCGAAGTGTTCGACGTGTCCGGCGCGGGCGACACGTCCCTGGCCGCCTTCGGCGCGGCGCTGGCCGCGGGGGCGGACATTCAGGACGCCATGAAGCTGGCCAACGTGGCTTCCGGCGTGGCCGTGGGCAAGCTCGGCACATCCTGCGTCACGGCGCAGGAAATACTCGACGCGCTTTCCCGCCGCCGCAGCTCGACCGGCCCTGGCTGGAAACAGAAAAACAAAATCATAAGCCGCCACGAGGCCGCGACCATTGCCGCGCAGTGCCGCGAACAGGGCAGGAAGGTGGGCTTCACCAACGGCTGCTTCGACCTTCTGCATCAGGGCCACC
>CALUPQ010000023.1 GCA_944322695.1 uncultured Mailhella sp.
TGGCGTGTCGCTGCACGCACCCAATCAGCAGCTGCGCGAAAAGCTCATGCCCCGCGCGGACCACTGGCCGCTTGAGAGCCTCATCAGTGCGCTTGAAGAGTATCCGCTCAAGACAAGAGAGCGCATCACTCTGGAATATCTTGTCATTGCCGGTCTGAACGACCAGCCGGAGCATGTGAAGCAGCTTGCGCGCCTCTGCGCCCGTCTCAAGGCCAAGCTGAACCTCATTCCCTAGAACCCCACGCCGGGAACGCCCTATCAGGCCCCTACGCCTGAGGAGCTGCTTCGCTTTGAAAAGGCGCTCTGGGCCAAGGGCATCACCGCCATCGTCCGCAAGAGCAAGGGGCAGGACATTGAGGCGGCCTGCGGGCAGCTTCGCGCCGCGCACGATGCGGCCGCGGCCGGGTAGTTCCCGGCGGGAGCGCCTTCAGGGGCGGCGCGTCTGACGGGGCGGTTTTTCGACAAAGGGCGGCCGTCCTTCCCGCGCACGACATTGTTTTTCGCATCAGGCGTGGAGCCGGGACGGAGCATGCGCTTCGCCCGGCTTTTTATTTGCGCATGGCCGTGGAGCTCCAGCACAGCAGGGAGCCGAGCACGATGACGGCCACTCCCTGCCAGAAGCTGCCGTCCAGCTTTGCGCCTATCCAGGCCGTGGCGAAAAGACAGGAGAGCACGGGCGTGAAGTAGGAGGCGATGGCCAGCACCGTGATGTTGCCCCGGGTGACGCCGTAGCTCCACGCCGCGTAGGAGCCGCCCATGGCCACGGCGCCGACCCCCACGCTTATCCAGCCCATGACGGAGGCGTGGGAAAGGTCGCCGTAGCCTGCGAGCCACAGGCAGGAGAAGATGACGGAGTCTATGGCGAACACGATGAGGGTGGGGTTCTCGCCGTTGGACCACGCTCTTGTAAGGTTGGAATAGGCGGCCCATGCCACGGCACCGCAGAAAGCAAGCACATAGCTCCACGGGTTCTGCCGGATGTGCTCCACGATGAGCGAGGGCTGTATGCCGTTTTCGCCGCCGAGCACCAGCATGACGCCGAGAAAGCTGATGACCACGCCCGGAGCTATCCACCAGCGGGCCTTCTGTCCGTTGAAAAGCACGGCAAAGAGCACCACGAGACAGGGCCACAGGTAGTTGACCATGCCCACTTCCACGGTTTGCTGTCCTCCGTCGGAGAGGTAGAGCGAGAGGCAGAAGCAGATGGAGCACACGTTGGAGAGCGGAATGCCGAAGAAGAGGTATTTTTTCGGATAGACCCTGAGCTTCGGCAGACCGAGAAAGAAGACAAGAAACAGGCAGGTGGAGGCGTAGAGCAAGGTCAGGCCGGCGGCAAGGCCGAACTCTTCCGTGATGCTGCGTATCAGTCCTACGGACATACCCCAGCAGACAGGCGCGGCAAGGCCGATAAGCGTGGCCTTGCTCTGTACGGCAGGAAAAAAGGTCATGGTACTGTTTCCTGTGGAAAAAGGGATTTGCGGCAGCCCTTGTGCCAGTTTCCGGAATTTTGTCAAGAAGGGGTGCGGGCAGGAAAATTTTGTGAGGGCTTGACAGAAGTTACAAATAGTTCTAATTCAAATTTAGATTTGAGATGTATGAAAGAGTGCATCTCCGCTTCCCGGACAGGCCGGGACAAATTTCGCTCGTGGCGCGTTCCGGGATATACCTCTCCATTCCCGGGCGCGTAAACCGCCCTGTGGGGAAGGACGGTGAGGGCGCCGTGAAGAGATACGCATGGCGCCCGCCATCCCCCGGCGGTTGTGAAGGTTCTGGGGCATGGCCGTCCATCATGCCCCAGTTTTTTTACGGCATGTACGCGCCAGGACGGCGCGTTTTCAGTTTTAAAATGGGGGCTCCGCTTCTGTGGGGCGTCGTTTTTCCCCTGCTGCCTTTCTCCTGTGGGGCGGCAGCCCCGGGTACGCCGTTGCGGGCGGCCCGTTCTTGCCGTATGTTTAAAAGAGCGTTTCCAGACGAGAGGTTTTCCGCATGCTTTTTTTCTCCCGTAAGAAACATTCCCGTGAGGACGGAGAAGCCACCCGCCGTCACATTCTCAGCACGGCCGTGCGGCTTTTTGCCGAACACGGCTATGCCGACACCACAAGCAAGATGATATGCCGTGAAGCGGGCGTGAACATCGCCGCCGTGAACTACTATTTCGGCAGCCGGGACGACTTGTACCGCGCCGTGCTTGACGACGTGCATGAGCATATCGTGAACGAAAGGGAAATGGCCGTCATCACTTCCGCCGACCTTCCCGTGAGGGAGAAGCTGGAGCGGGTGCTCGACGCCTACATAGCCACCGCCTATAACGGGCAGAGCTGGTATGCCAGAATATGGGCGCGCGAACTCATGGCTCCCTCCCCTCTGGGAGGCGTGGATTTCCTTACGAGCACGCTTTCCAAGGAGCGGAGCATAGGCTCCCTGCTTTCGGAGCTTACCGGCATTCCCCGCGAGGACCCCGCGCTGCAAAGCTGCATCATCACGGTCATGGCTCCCTATTTGCTCATGCTCTGCGTGCAGAGGGACATGGCCCGAACGCTGACCACGGTGTTTGCCTACCGGCAGGAAGATGTGAACAGTCATTTCAAGGTTCTTCTGTTCGCGGCCCTTCAGGCTTTCGCCGAACAGTACGCTCAAGGCGGCCTGCCCCCGGTCAGAGCTGCGGAAGAGACGGCCCCTGAGGAGAAAAAGGATGCGTAGGCGAGCTTTTCTTCTCGGCGGGCTTTGCGCCTTGTGTCAGGCGTGCGCCTTCAGACCGGGGAGGAAGACTTCCGTTTCCGTGGAGGAGATGGCCGGGGCCATGCTCATGGTGGGCTTTCAGGGAGCGCAGGCCCCGGAGTCCGTGCGTGAGGCCGTGGCGGCCGGGCGTCTTGGCGGCATCATTCTGTTCGACAAGGGGCGCGGCGGCGCTGACTTCTACAACATCGTCTCTCCCGAGCAGGTGAAGGCACTGACCTCTTCGCTTCAGTCCGTTGCTCCGCGGCCGCTTCTGGTGGCTGTGGACCAGGAGGGAGGCAAGGTGCGCCGTCTGAAGACGGAACGGGGCTTTCAGCCGCTGCCTTCCGCTGAGGAAATGGGGCGCATGACAACGGACGAGGTGCGTCTGCTTGGGCTTCGGGCCGGGCGGGAGATGGCCGCTCTCGGCATCAACGTGGACCTTGCTCCGGTAGTGGACATGCGCCTTTCTGCGAAAAGTCCCGGTCTCGGGGATGCTGGGCGTCTTTTCGGGGCGGATGCCGACCAGGTGACCGGACGGGCGCTGGCCTTTGCCGACGGGCTGTGGCAGGCGGGAGTGCTTCCCGCGCTCAAGCATTTTCCCGGGCTCGGCAGCGCCGGGGAGGATTCGCATCACGACCTGCCGGACGTGACGGACAGCTGGAGCAGGAAGGAGCTTCTGCCCTATGAAGCGGCCTTCCGCCGGGGCTGGCCCGGCATGGTGCTCGTGGCGCACATCTACCACAGGGGCATGGACGAAAAACTGCCGTCTTCCCTGTCTCCCGCCGTGATAGAGGGACTGCTTCGAAAGAATATGGACTGGGACGGCGTCGTCATCAGCGACGATTTGCAGATGGGGGCCGTCAGCGGCCGTTCCCTGGAAGAGCGGGTGCGCCTTGCGCTGCTTGCCGGAAACGACATTCTGCTGTTCGGCAACTACCTGAAATATGACGAAAGGCTGCATGAGCGGGTCTTTCAGGCCGTGCTTTCCCTGGTACAGAACGGCGAGGTGAGCCGGGAGAGGCTTGAGCGGTCGTGGCGTCGCATCGAGGCCATGAAGAGCCGCCTGGCAGGACATGGGACATAATAAGAAAAGCCCCGCTGAAGCGGGGCTTTTTCATGCTGGCGTGGGGCCGGTTCAGTTCCAGAAGGAAGGATTGGGCCCGGCTTCGGCCAGTTCCGAAAGAGAAAGGGTGACGGTGATGACGCCGTCGGCCCAGGAAGCGACCTGATAGGGGTCGAAGTAGAAGGTGATGCCGTCCTTCTCCAGCCGAAAGGTCTGGAAATTTTCTTTTTTCGGCTCGGTACCGGGCGTTACCATGGATTCCGGCAGGTCGCGCTGCAGAAGTTTGCTGCGGGAAAGGGCGCTTACCAGGAGCAGGGCCTTTTCCGGTTCACGGAACACGTCGTCGAATTCCAGAGGGGTGCCTTCGGGCAGCCGGTAGTTTCGGCTGTACAGAACGAGATTGCCGTGGGCGCCGCCGATGTACTGATAGTTTTCCCACAGAATGCAGGCTGTTCTGCCGTTGTCGGAAATGGTTCCCTCAAGGTGCATTTCCAGAGGAAATATGGCTTCCGGTTCCCTGCTCTGCATCATGCCCTCGTATTCCTCATCGGCCGCGACCCGAAAAGCCGCCACCGCTTCTGCGACCATGGCGTCGGAGAAGCGGTCGGGCAGGGGCAGGCCGAAGCGCTCCCAGGAAACCTTGATGTTCATGGCGGGGGAGGTTTCCGTATAGGTCGAGACGGCTCTGTCCGCAGCCTGTACGGAAAGCGCGGGCAGAAGAAGACAGGCGGCAAGGGCAAGCGGAAGAAGTTTCATGCGGCTCTCCTTAGCGTTGTTTTTTCAGAATGGACGGGGAGCTTCAGTCGTCAATCCAGGAGACTTCGACCCCCTGCATGACTTCGTAAAAACGTGGGCAGGTGCGCTCGTGGTCGTTGATGACGCCGCAGGCCTGCAGCATGGAATAGACGGTGACGCTGCCCAGATGGCGGAATCCTCGGGCCTTCAGGGCGCTGCTGATGCTGTCGGAAAGGGGATTCTTCGCGGGCACGGCGAGAACGTGGCTTTTGTAAACCAGCATGCGGTTCTGTGTAAAGCTCCAGAGCCACGATGAGAAGGAGCCGAATTCCTGCTGCATGGCCAGAAAAGCGCGGGCGTCGGTCACCACGGATTCCACCTTGCGCCGTGAACGTATCATGCCCGGCTCCATGAGGGCGGCTTCCATGTCCTTTTCGGTAAAGGCGGCAAGGCGCACGGGGTCGAACCCGGCAAGGCAGCGGCGGAATGTTTCCCGTTTCTTCAGCATGAGCAGCCAGCTCAGGCCGCACTGCAGAACTTCCAGCATGAGATGCTCGAAAAGCAGGGCGTCGTCATGCACGGGCACGCCCCATTCCGTATCGTGATAGAGACTCAGAAGTTCGTGCGTTCTGCTCCATGCGCATGCGTTTTCCATGGCGTTCCTCCCGGACGGGAGCATACGCCGTTTCCTCATGGGAGTACAGGAAGGAGCTTGACAGGGGTAATGCGCGGGAATAGAAAGCGTTTTCTCCAAAACATCCTGAACGAGCCTGCGGACGGCTGAGATGCCCCGTGCAGACAGAAAGGCGCGATGATGAAACTTCCGACGGTAGGTCCCCGCTGGGCCTGTTCCTTTTTTTTCGCCGTGACGGGGCTGTGCTACGGCAGCGTGATGTCCCGCATGCCTGCGCTCAAGGCGCAGGCGGCCCTGAGCGATGCCGACGTGGGCATGGTGCTTCTGTGCATGGGGCTCGGCGGGTTGAGCTCCTTTCCTCTGGCAGGGTGGGCCATTTCCCGGACAAGCTGCCGGACGGTGCTTTCCGCCGCGTCCCTCGGCCTGATACTGCTTTTTCCCTGCATGGGCCTTGTCGGCGACACGCTTTCCGCGGCGGTCCTTTTTGCTCTGCTGGGCTTTGCCATAGGCATGAACGACGTGGGCATCAACGCGGGTTCCATTCTGGTGGAGGCCTTCATGCGCAGGCCCGTCATTTCCTCCATGCACGCGCTCTACAGCACCGGTGGGCTTCTCGGCGCACTGGCGGGGTCCGCCATGGCGGCTCTCGACGTGAAGCCCTTGTGGAACTTTATGGCCGTGGCTCTGGTGCTTCTTTGCCTGCTGCCCTTTTTTTCCGCACAGCTTCTGCGTGACACTCCCCGTGCGCGGGAAAAAGGGGAGCGGCTGCGCAGGCCGCCTTTGTGGGTGGTCGTGTTCGGCCTGCTTCTGCTTTGTTCCTATTCCTCCGAGGGCTCCGTCGGTGAATGGGGCGTGCTGCTTCTGCACGAGGTGAAGGGAGCTTCGGAGCAGACGGCGGCTCTGGCCTATGCCGCCTTTTCCGTGTCCATGGTGCTCATGCGCTTTTTCGGCGACAGGCTCCGCGAGCATTTCGGCGACGCCCGCCTCATGCGGGTGTGTTCCGGCCTGGCCTTCATGGGCATGACGCTGGCCCTGCTTTCCCCGTGGCCCGTGCTCTGCCTTGCGGGGTATGCCTTCATGGGACTTGGTCTGTCTGTCACCGTGCCCGTTCTGTTCAGCGCCGCCGGTCGGCATCGGGATTTGCCCACGGGGACGGTAACGGCCTTTCTGTCCATGCTGGCCGCAAGCGGTCAGCTTTTCATTCCGCCGCTCATCGGCATGCTTGGTTCCGTGGTAGGCCTTCAGGCTGCCATGGGAGTGGTTGTGCTTTTGTGTGGGGCGCTGTTCGTCTGTGCGGGCGTGGTGAAAAGGTAGCGGAAATTGCCGTATTGCCGATGATGCGCTTGATGGCCGGCGGGAGCCGGTACAGGGCTGCTTCTGGCGGTAAGTCTTTTTTCCGGCACATGGTCATGCGATGAAAAAAGAGGCCGGCTTCGAAAGAAGCCGGCCTTTTCACATCCTCATCGCCAGGGGGACCGGTGCTCTTCCGGAATGACTGAGAGAAGAGTACCGGTGGCGAAGGAGTGCGGAAGACGGTTTAGAACTTGTAGCGGAAGTTCAGCGCGGCGCGCCAGGCGTTGGAGAAGTCGCTGCTTTCGCCCGCGGCGTTTCTCCACACGTTGCCGTCGAAGTCCTGGAAGGCGTAGCTCAGTTCCAGAACGGACACGAAGTTCTTGTAAATCTGATAGGAGGTGTCGAAGTCCACTTCCACCACATGGTCCTTGGTGGTGAGGTAGTTGGCGGGAGTGACGGAGCCGCCGTAAATGTTGTTGATGACGTTGGGCATGTTGCTGCTGTTCGTGCCCCGGAAGTAGGTCACGCGCAGGTCGTGGGACAAATCTTCGATGAAGCTGATTTTGTTGAGCTGGGCGCTTATACCCCAGGTGCCGCCGGCGCTGCCGTTGTCTATGGTGTTGGCGATGTTGAAGCGGCCCTTGAAGTAGGAGCTCGCGCCGGGCTTGAAGCCGCCGGAGAGGTAGAGAGGCTGTTCGGAGCCGTTGGTCACCTTGCTGTCGTCGCCGGAGGCGTACCAGGCCTTCACGGCGGGCACGAACCAGGGAAGTCTGTATTCGGCCAGAGCGGCCAGGTACCAGCCTTCACGCTCGGTGGAGGCGTTGCCGTTGTCCGTGCCGCTGTAATAGAAGTCCATGGCAAGACGCAGCGGGTCGAACATGGTGAACTCGCCGCCGAGGCCGGCGAACCAGATGGTGGAGTCGCTGTTGTCGGGTGTGACGGTCAGATTTCCGTTATTCCAGGAAAGACGGTCCATGCCGTTGAAGGGCAGCAGACCGGAGGAGGTGGGGCCGGCGTTGGACACGTCGCTGAAGTCCTTGCCGCCGCGGCCTATCATGGCCCAGGGGGTCACGCGGAAGTAGTCGTACTTGAAGTCGCCGATGAGACCGAAGAGGTCCACGTCGGCATCGTCATAGTCGTATTCGCCGTAGGCGTTCTTCAGCGGGTCGGACACGGCGCGCATCCAGAAGCCGCTCGCGGTGAAGGCGTCGGTGACGGGGGAGGTGATGAAGACGCCGGCGGCAGGGTCGTCCATGACGGGGCTGCCCGCCACATAGTTGGGCAGCAGGAATTCCTGCTGGCCCATGCGGACCTGAATGTTGGTCTGCGGAATCATCCAGTCGAGGTAGGCGAGGCGGGTGGTGATGTTGGAGGCTCGGGTGCCGAGAGCGCCGCCGTCGTTTTCCATCTTGCTCGCGCCCTTGTAGGGGCCGCCCCAGGTGAAGATGCCCACCTGGGCCTGGTAGAAGGCCGAGAGCTGTTCGGACATGATGAAGTCCATGCCGAGACGCAGCCGCTGGAATACGTCGAAGTTGTGCTGATTCAGTTCCCTGCCGGTGTTGTGCCGGTAGTCGGAGGAATCCATGAAGGAATTGTCCCCGTTGAGGGCGTGGGAACCGCTGAAGGAGAAGTCGTAGGTTCCGCTGATTTTGACATCAACGGCGGAAGCGCCGCTGGTCGCGGCAAGCGTCATTCCGGCTGCCAGCATGAGAGTAAGAATCTTTTTCATACCATACCTTCCGTTGTTTTCCCGATATCCTTTTGTATGGAATCCTTTTGACCATACGCTGTTTTTTGAAGGATTCAGGGGGTTCTTTGCCTTTTGTTGAAAGGCATGGATAAGGTATAGTTTCTTTTTTATGACAAAAACAATATTATATTATTTAGAATATTCAGTTTTTTGCACGTTATTATACACTAACGTATTAGTGTTTTGTGAATATATCATGCATAATATACCATTGAATGATAAAATTAGAAGAGGGTTATGTTTTTTTTTGAATGTTTTTGCAGTCGCGAACCTTCAAAAAGATGAGGCGGAAGGATGAGGCGTGGGAACATATGCTTCGGACGGGGCCGGACAGGAAAAGTCCCGGGAGTCAGGACCACCCGCTAAGCGGGTGTTTTTGGGGGTTCACGCGCTTCCGCTCCCTCAACAGCCTAAAGGCTTAACGAAAAAGCCCCCGTATCCGGGGGCTTGTCATGGCATTGATGGGGGGGGGCAGTTTTGCCTACAGGCGGGAGCGGAAATCCTCGTAGCCGAAGGTACGGGTGACGCGGCGCTGGTCGGTTTCCGAATCCCAGATGGCGATGGAAGGCAGACGCAGGCCGTTGAAGGTATTGGTCTTGACCATGCTGTAGATGGCCATGTCCAGAAAGACCAGCCTGTCCCCGCTTTTCAGCGGCGCATCGAAGGAGTATTCGCCGATGACGTCCCCGGCAAGGCAGGACTTGCCCGCAAGGCGGCAGGTGAAGCTTTTTTCTCCGGGCTCGCCTGCGCCGATGATGTTGGGGCGGTAGGGCATTTCCAGCACGTCCGGCATGTGGCAGGCGGCGGAGGCGTCGAGAATGGCGATGGGCATGTCGGCCTCAACCACGTCGAGCACGGTGGCCACGAGCACGCCCGCGTTGAGGGCCACGGCCTCGCCCGGCTCCAGATAGACCTGAACGTGATAGGTGTCGCGCACATGCTCGATGCAGCGGCACAGAAGCTCAACGTCGTAATCGCTCCGGGTGATGTGGTGTCCGCCGCCGAAGTTTATCCACTTCATGCGGGAGAAATTCGCCCCGAAGTGCTTTTCCACGGCTTCCAGCGTGCGGGCGAGGCTGTCGGAGTTCTGCTCGCAAAGGGTGTGGAAGTGCAGGCCGCTTATGCCGTCGAGCGCGTGCGGGTCGCTTTCCAGTTCGGCATGAAAGGCCGCCGGGCGTATGCCCAGACGGGAACCGGGGGAGCAGGGGTCGTAGATGGGCACCGCGCCTTCGGAATGCTCCGGGTTGAGACGGAGGCCGCATTCTATGCTTATGCCGCGTTCCTCTTCGGCCTTCTTCACCAGCGGGCGGAAACGCTTCCACTGCGCGAAGGAGTTGAACACGATATGGTCGGCATAGCGCAGCGTTTCGGAAAGTTCCTCTTCGCTCCAGGCGGCGGCGAAGGCGTGCACTTCTCCGCAGAAATCTTCCTTCGCCAGTCTGGCTTCGTCCGGCGAGCTGGCACAGCAGCCGTAGAGCGGGCCGCGCATGGCGCGGGAAAGCACGGGGAAGGTCATCCACTGGGAAAAGCACTTGAGCGCAAGCATGATTTTCGCGCCGGTGCGCTGCTGCACGTCGTCGAGAACGGCAACGTTCTTTTTCAGCAGGGCAATGTCGGTGACGAAACAGGGGGAAGGCCAGGATTCGGGGCGGAGTTTGGCAAGATATTCGTTCATGGCGTTATGGGACGGTCGCTCCGGCGTATCAGTAGCGTTCCGGCATGTAGTGAGGGGGCAGGGTATTGACGGGGGCCTGCTGCTCCGAGGCTTCGAGCAGCTCGGTGAGGTGCTCTTCCAGCCTGTTCAGCCGCTTTTCCAGCATGTCCAGCTGCTTCTGCTGCCCGGTGAGAGCCTCGTTGAGCCGTGTAAGCAGCGTTTCCTGAAAGTAGGCCAGCTCTTCCAGTCTGGCTATCCGTTCTTCTTGCGTCATGCCGTGCCTCCCGGTGGACAAGGGGAGCGGACGGGCATTTACCCGCCGCTCCCCGGCATACGTGACCGCGCTTTCAGTTCCGGTGAGGCCCTGAAGAGGCGCGGAAAGGAAGTCTTACAGAGAAGGTTCGGTCACCTTCCAGGGCAGGCCGTACTTGCCGAGCACTTCGAGGAAGGGGTCGGGGTCCATCTGCTCCATGTTCCACACGCCGGGCTTGTTCCACTTGCCGGTGACCATCATCATGGCGCCGACCATGGCGGGCACGCCGGTGGTGTAGGAAATGGCCTGCGAGCCCAGTTCGCGGTAGCATTCCTGATGGTCGCAGATGTTGTAGATGTAGTGGGTGCGCTCCTGGCCGTCCTTCACGCCGCGCATGAGGCAGCCGATGCAGGTCTTGCCCACGGTGCGGGGGCCGAGGGAGGCCGGGTCGGGCAGAAGTTTGGCCAGGAACTGCAGGGGAACGATGTCGTGTCCCTGGAAGTTCACGGGCTCGATGCCGATGAGGCCCACGTTCTTGAACACCTGAAGGTGATTGAGGTAGGCGTCTCCGAAGGTCATCCAGAAGCGGGCGCGGCGGATGCCCTTGAGGTTCTGCACCAGAGATTCCAGCTCCTCATGATACATGAGATAGCAGTTGCGCCTGCCGATGCCTTCGGGGAAGTCGAAGTTCATCTTCCAGGACAGGGGGTCGGTCTCCACCCATTCGCCGCGTTCCCAGTAACGGCCCTTGGCGGACACTTCGCGCAGGTTGATTTCCGGGTTGAAGTTGGTGGCGAAGGGCAGGCCGTGGTCGCCGGCGTTGGCGTCGATGATGTCCAGAACGTGGATTTCATCGAAGAGGTGCTTCTGGGCGTAGGCGCAGAACACGTTGGTCACGCCGGGGTCGAAGCCGGAGCCGAGCAGGGCGCAGAGACCCGCGTCCTTGAACTTCTGCTGGTAGGCCCACTGCCACTTGCATTCGAAGTGCGCGTCGTTCGGCGGTTCGTAGTTAGCGGTGTCGAGGTAGTTCACGCCGGCCTCGAGGCAGGCGTCCATGATGTGCAAATCCTGATAGGGCAGGGCGATGTTCATGACGAGGTCAGGCTGCACGCGGCGGATGAGCGCCACAAGTTCGGGAACGTTGTCGGCATCGACCTGAGCGGTTTCAATGTCGCGGCCGTAGCGTTCCTTCACGCTGGCGGCGATGGCGTCGCACTTGGACTTGGTACGGCTGGCGAGCACGATGTCGGTAAAAATTTCAGAGGCCTGTGCACATTTGTGCGTGGCGACGGAACTGACGCCGCCGGCACCGATAATCAGCACCTTTGCCATGTTCTTGCTCCTTGCTGCATGAGGGGTTCAGAGTCGGAAAAGAGCCGTTCTCTGAAAAACCTTATTGAAAAAGGGGAGAACGAGGTTCTCGGCCTGGGATTGAGAAAAAGGCGGGACGGCCCGGGCTGACCCGGGCCGGCTTTTACCTTTCAAAGTAGGTGTAGCCGCGCAGGCCGTCTTCAAAGGCCTGCATGAGCTGGTAACGCTGGGCGGGCGTGATGCGGTTCTCGCGCACGGCCCGTTCCGCGGACTTGCGAATGCCCACGAGCACGCGGTGCGGGTCGTATTCCACATAGGCGAGAATGTCGGACACCGAGTCGCCGTCGATTTCACGCACGAAGTCGTAGCTGCCGTCTTCCTGAATGCGCACGGACACCACGTTGGTGTCGCCGAGCAGGTTGTGCAAATCGCCCAGCGTTTCCTGATAGGCGCCCACGAGGAACGTGCCCAGATAATATTCCTCTCCCTCCCTGAGGGAATGCAGCTCCAGCGTCGTCTTGAGGCCCTGCGGGTCGATGAAGTGGGAGATGCGTCCGTCGCTGTCGCAGGTGAGGTCGGAGAGAATGCCCTGTCTTTCGGGGAATTCGCCCAGGCGGTGTATGGGCATGACGGGGAAGAGCTGGTCGATGGCCCAGCTGTCGGGCAGGGACTGGAACACGCTGAAGTTGCAGTAGTAGATGTCCGCCAGCATGGAGTCGACTTCGTGCAGCTCCTTGGGGATGTACTTCACGCGGTTCTTTTCTTCGGAGAGCACGCGCATGATGGCCCAGAAGAAGCGTTCGGCCAGCGTCCTCTGACGCAGGGTGACGCGGCCGGTGATGAAGAGCTGGCGCATTTCGTCATAGTAGTAGATGGCGTCGTTGTAGGCTTCCTGCAGGTTGCGCGGATTGATGTTCTGCAGCGCTTCCTTCAGGTTGCGCACGGGCTCCGGCGTGTCTTCGGGCAGCTCGTCCGGCAGGCTGCCCACTTCGATGAGGCTCACGTCCAGCACGTTGAAGAGCAGAATGGAGTAGTAGGCCACCGTGGCGCGGCCGGATTCCGTGACGATGTGCGGATGCGGAATGCCCTGCGCGTCCAGAATGGTCATGACGGCTTCCACCACGTCGGTGCAGTATTCCTTCATGGTGTAGTTGCGGGAGCTGACGTAGTTGGTGTGCGAGCCGTCGTAGTCCACGGCGAGACCGCCGCCGAGGTCGAGGTAGCCCATGGCCGCGCCTTCCTGCACGAGGCTTGCGTAGATGCGCGTGGCCTCCATGACGGCGGAGCGGATGTCGCGGATGTTCGGTACCTGCGAGCCGAGATGGTAGTGCATGAGCTTGAAGGTATCGAGCATGTCGTGCTCTTTCAGCGTGTCCACCACGTCCACAATCTGCGCGGAGGTGAGGCCGAAGGCGGAGCGTTCGCCGCCGGATTCGGACCAGTGACCGCTGGCCTTGGTGCTGAGCTTCACGCGCACGCCGATTTGCGGGCGTATGTTCATGCGTTTGGCTTCTTCAAGAATGACGTCGAGCTCGCCCGGCATTTCCAGAACGAAAATGACGTTGAAGCCCATGCTGAGCGCGTGCAGGCCGAGGTCGATGAACTCCTCGTCCTTGTAGCCGTTGCAGATGAGGCAGGCTTCGCGGCTCTTGAGCTGGCTGATGGCGGCGATGAGCTCGGCCTTGGAGCCCACTTCCAGCCCGTGATGGTAGGCCGCGCCGTACTGGGCAATCTTTTCCACCACCTGCTGCTGCTGATTCACCTTGATGGGGAATACGCCGCGGTAGTCGCCCTTGTAGCCGAGTTCGCTGATGGCGGCGCGGAACGTCTGATGCAGAAGGGATATCTGGGAATCGAGGATGTTTTCAATGCGGAGCAGAACGGGCAAATCGTAGCCGCGGGCCTTGAGCTCGTGGATGATTTCCAGCACGCTGACTTCGGGGCCGCCTTCGCGGCCGAAGGGGCGGATGATGACCTCGCCCTTGTCGGAAATGTCAAAGTATCCGGAACTCCAGTTGCGGATACCGTACAAATCGATGGAATCCTCTACAGTCCACTTCTGCATAGATTTCTTTCTGGCCAACGAACCTGACTCCTTGTAGGGAAAAAGGGAAAGATGAGGAAGACAACTGCCCCGGGTTGCCCTTTTTTCTGCTCGGGGGCATGATGAGAGCCGGGTACTTCTTCCTTAGAGAGTGCTCCCCCCCTTGTCAAGGACTATCCTCGGAAGGGGGCCTTTTGTAACCGAATTGTCATAGACCGTCGAGGCGTCGCCGTCCCGGCGTCTTTCCCCGAAAGCCTGCGCCGTCTACCCTCGGGCGGACGGAAGCGGACCAGACCGTCCGTTGCTGGACGGGCGCGGAAGTTTCGTCATTTTTAAAGGAGAGAGCGGCCTTGTTCCGTCCCGGACGCTGGATTATGCACATGGACATGGACGCCTTCTTCGCGTCCATAGAGCAGCTGGACGACCCTTCTCTGCGGGGGCGTCCCGTGGTGGTGGGCGGCGAGCACCGCGGCGTGGTGAGCACCTGCTCCTACGAGGCGCGCCGCTACGGCATCCGCTCGGCCATGCCGGTGTCGGAGGCGAGAAGGCGCTGCCCGCACGCCGTGTACCTGCGGCCGAGAATGCGCCGCTATGCCGAGATGTCGGCCCTTGTGCGCGAGACCATCGGCCGTTTTTCTCCGAAGGTGGAAATGGCTTCCGTGGACGAGGCCTATCTCGACGCCACGGGGCTGGAGCGTCTGTTCGGGCCGGTGGAGGACATGGGGCGACGCCTCAAGGCCGCGGTTCGGGAAGCCACCGGGGGCCTGACCTGTTCCGTGGGCATTGCGCCGGTGAAGTTTCTGGCCAAAATCGCTTCGGAGCAGAGAAAGCCGGACGGGCTTTTTCTGCTTGCTCCGGAGGATGTGCCCGCGTTTCTGGCGGCGCTTCCCGTGACGGCGGTGCCCGGAGTGGGGCGGCATTTTTCCGCGGAGCTCGCCCGCATGGGAATAAAGACCTGCGGCGACGTGGCCCGCTACGGCGAAGAGTTCTGGAGCCGGCGTTACGGCAAGGCAGGAGCCGTGCTGTGGGCAAGAGCCCGGGGGGACGACCCGCGGGAGGTGGTGCCGTGGACGCCGCCCAAGTCGGAAAGCTCGGAAGTGACGCTGGACGAGGACACGGCGGACAGGGAGGTGCTCCGGACGTGGCTTTTGCGTCACGCGGAAAGGGTGGGAGCCTCGCTGCGCCGTCAGGGGCTTGCCGGGCGTACGGTGACGCTCAAAATCAAGTATGCGGACTTTCATCAGATTACGCGACAGGTAACGCTGGAGCACAGGACCGCCAGTACCGAGAGCATTTATGAGACGGCCTGCGGATTGCTTGACGCTCTGGAGCTTGAGGGGCGGGTTCGTCTTGTGGGCGTCGGAGTGTCCGGCTTTGAAGCCGGGGGCCCGGTGCAGCTTTCCCTGATGCCGGAAAAGGTCGTCGAAGGGAAAGAGGAGGAGCGGCGCGGCAGGCTCGACAAGGCCGTGGACGCGCTGCGCTCGCGCTACGGCGGCCGGGCGGTGATGCGCGGCAGGCTTTTCGAGGGCCGGAGCGAGGCGGACAGAGCCATGGCGCAGACGCAGGAGGACAGGGCCGAGGGGCGCAGAATACGGGAGAAGAGTCGCGCCTGCGCCAAGGATGAGGAGCGGCGCTGAAACGCGACCGACGGACTTTTTTCCCGGAGCTTTCGGAGGGACCGTTTCCGGCCTGTCGTCATAGCGGTGCGGAGTCTGTTAAAAAGCGTACCGCCCCTTGAAGGAGCGGTACGAGGTGCAAAGTACACAGGTGGGGGAGGCAAAGGGCATCATGCCGCGGCAGGGGATGGCAGCATGATGCCCGGGCGGAATTTGTATCGTCGGCATCGGCTTGCTGACGATAAGGAAGGGATTGTTGCAACGCCCGGGGAGAGACTGGTCTCCCCGGGCGTTTTGTGGTGTCGGGCACGTCGCGGTTTCCGGGCGGTGACGCGCCCGACACTTTTCCTGAAGGAGCATTGACGGCAACGGCATCAATGCCGCGCCCTGTCCCGGCCTGATGGCGGAAGACCGGGACAGGCGTGCACTAATTCGTTTCGGGGTTTTCGCGGTAGGCGACGGGCTGAGGCCAGGCGTTTTCCTTGGCGCGGGCGTAGCCGGACTTGAAGGGTTCCATTTCCCACAGACGCACGATGGACGGGTCAATCGGCACGCCGTGGGAGAGGTCCTTGCCCTGGAAGGCGGGGAAGTCCTTGGCGTAGCGATAGACGCGGTGAATCATGTTCTTCATGTGGCCTTCCTTGATGATGTGGGACGTGGTGCTGTAGAGCACGTCGGTGTCATCGAGGTAGTTCACGGTACGGCCGTCCTGCAGCCAGGGGCAGACGAATTCCCACACCACGCGGGGCTGAGGTCCGGGAGTGACTTCGAAAATCTGACCGGAGCCGGTGGAGCAGATGAGGGTGTTGCCGTTGGGCAGGCGCTGGACGGAGCTCTGGTAGGGAGAGGTGAAGTTCTGCGGGTTGTGGGACTCGTAGGACCACACAATCTGTCCGGTTTCGATGTCCACTTCCAGGGCGCGGGAGCGGTTGCCCTTGGGACGGAACCAGCCGTTGTCGTGAACCAGAATGTGCCTGCCTTCGTTGATGAAGGTGCCGCAGTGGGGACCGAAGAGCTGCTGGTCGCCGTCGTCCAGCCAGCCGGGCTTGCGGCCGCGCAGATGGGTGGAGGGGTTGCCCCAGCGGTAGATGAGCTTGCCGGTCTTGCGGTCCACGATGACGAATTCGCCGAAGTTGCGGCAGGTCATGCACACGCGGTCATGGATGGGGTCGTAGTCCACGGCGTTGAAGTGTACCCAGTCCACGGTGGAGAAGTAGTGGGCCGCCGGAGGCAGGATGTAGTTCAGGTTGAATTCGTCGGGGGCGTCGCCCACGTGGTCCCACAGATGCCATTCCCAGACAACGTTGTTGTCCTTGTCGATTTCCATCAGATAGTCGAGGAACAGACCCTTGTGCTGCTTGCCTTCGAACCATTCGCCTTCTTCGGGGAGGGTGCCGGGAATGCGGCCCTTGGCATAGGCTTCCTCGTTGGTCTTCTTTTCGAGGCAGATGACGATGGTGTTGCCGTTGGGCATGGGGCAGAAGGCGTGGGAGAGCACCTGCTGGGTTTCATGGTCGTTCATGATGTAGCGCTGGAGCAGATTGCCGTCCCAGTCGTAGCGTTCGAAGCCGCCCGTGGTGCCGGCGAAGAGCACGGCCTGGTTGGGCACGCGGATGCCGCGCACCAGGTCGCCGTTGGGCATGAGGTGAGCGAACAGGCCGGGGAAGTAGTCGCTCTTCCAGGTGTGGACGATTTCACCTTCCATATTGACGAGGTGGGTCTCGTTCCTGAAATAGGGGCTGAACAAGTTATAACCTTCGCAAACAAGTTCCTTGTCGTAGCGATGAACACCGGTGGGGATGCCGTGTATGGCCATGATGCGCTCCTTGGATGAGTTTTGGAGCCTCCGTAGCGGGAGGTTCCGGCGTGAGATGCCTTCTATAAAGCAAAATGTGTGCCATTGTTGAATATATAGTTAAATCAAATGGATATAAAAATATTCAACAAAAATGGAGGTAACCTTAAATGGTGTAAAATGCTAAAAAATGGATAAAATATGCTAAAAAATGTTATTTTTATGAGATGAAGATTTAGATTGATAAAAATAGAATTTTCTTTTTGAAATGAACGTATGCCAAGTTTTGAAGCCTACCAAAAAGAGTTGGTTAATAACGTTTTTTTAGAGGGTAAAATAATAAAAAATAGTAGTTAGAGTGAAAGGCTATTTCATTTAACATATTGATTTTTCAGTTTTTCACAAGTTGGCATGAAAAATGCTTGTCCGCAAATATCATTCTTATTGCCCGGAAACATTCTGTCTGGTCCGGCTCTTTTTCAGGAAAGAGCGTGGAAGACGGCAAAGGAGATACTATGAACGGACAAGCGTTATCAGGAAGAAAGGCGCTGGTGACGGGCGCGGGGCGTGGTCTGGGAAGAGCCATCGCTCTCACGCTGGCCTCGCGGGGCGCCGATGTCGCGTGCTGGGACATCAATGCGGAAGGCGTGGAGGAAACCGCCCGGCTGATTCGCGAAAAAGGACGCAACGCCGTGAGCCGCGTGATGGACATCACGAGGACTTCGGAAATTCCCGCGGCCGTGGATGAAGCTGCGGCCGGACTCGGCGGACTCGACATTCTGGTGAACAACGCGGGCGTCAACCGTCCCGTTCCCGCTCTGGAAGTGACGGAAGAGTGCTGGGACAGCATTTTAAGCGTCAACCTGAAGGCTCCCTTCTTCATCGCTCAGGCCGTGGTGAAGCACATGACCCGCGGCGGACGCATCATCAACATCACCTCCAGCCTCTCCACCAACGTGCTGGACATGCGCGTTCCCTATCAGACGAGCAAGGGCGGCATCAACGTGCTCACCCGTGCTCTTGCCCTGGAGTGGGCGCCTCTCGGCATCACCGTCAACGCGGTCGGTCCCGCCATCGTGGCCACGGAAATGACCAAATCCATGGGCTCCAGCTCATCGGTGCATCCCAAGATGCTTCTCGGTCGTCTCGTGCAGCCGGAAGAGATAGGTGCCGCCGTTGCCTTCCTCGCCTCCGATGAGGCCGCCATGATTACAGGTCAGGCTCTGTTCGTGGACGAAGGCTGGAGCATCCATTGATTTCGTAGCGCCCCTTTCTGCCGGCGCCGTCCGGGACCATCCGGGCGAAAGGCTTCCCTGCCGTCACTTCCGCGAATGCGGGATACCGACGAGAAATTTCAGATTGGAGAACATACATGTCCGAGCAAGCCGAACTCATCACTCCCATCCCCTTTTCCCCGAAACGGGCGATGAAACTGCTGGCCGCGGTTGTCGCCTACTTCGCCATTGCCTATGGCTTCGGTCCCGTTGAAGGCCTTTCCCAGCAGGGACAGTGCTCCATCGCCCTCATGGTGGCGGCCGTCATCATCTGGGTGACCGATGCGCTGCCTCTGGCCGTGGCCGCCATTCTCATGACCATGCTTCAGCCCCTGTCCGGGGCGGCTCCGTTCAACAAGGCTCTCGCCAACTTCGCCAACCCCATCGTCTTCTTCTGCTTCGGCATGTTCTGCGTCACGTTCGCCTTCACCCGTTCGGGTTTTTCCGACCGTGTCGCTCTCTGGATTTCCCGTCTGGCGGGCGGTAATCCTTCCCGCCTGCTTCTGTGCTTCATCGCCGGCGGCACCATTCTCTCCGCATTCATGGCCGACGTGCCCGTGGTCGTCATGCTCGCTCCCATCGCCCTCAAGGTCGTGGAGCAGAACAAATGCCAGGCCAACGGCAGCAACTTTGCCCGCGCCATCATGATTGGTCTGCCCATCGGCGTGCTCATGGGCGGCATCGCCACGCCTACCGGCGCTTCCATGAACATCCTCACCATGCAGTTCCTGCGCGACATGGCCGGCGTGGACATGTCCTTCCTGCAGTGGGCCGCCATCGGCATGCCCGTCGTCATCCTGCTCATTCCCGTGGTCTGGTTCATTCTTCTCAAGCTGTTCCCGCTGGAACTGGACTATCTGGAAGGCACGGAGTGCTTCGAGGACGCCTGGAAGGAACTCGGCCCCATGAGCACGGATGAAAAGAAGTTCATGGTCTTCATGCTGGTGAACATCGTTCTGTGGTGCACCGACAGCATCCACCACATTCCGCTGCCCGTGCTCGCCGTCATCGGCGGCGCCGCCCTGTTCGTGCCCGGCATCGACCTCATCGACTGGAAGTATGCCGGTCCCCGCATGGGCTGGAGCATCCTCATGCTCATCGGCGGCGCCTGCTCGCTCAGCATGTCCCTGTGGGAAAGCGGCGCTGCCGCATGGATGGGCAACACGCTGCTCGGCGGTCTGCTCGACCTGCCCACCTGGCTGCTCATGCTCATCATCGGCTTCTTCGCCATGTGGATTCACCTGCTCGTCACCAACTCCACGGCCATCATCGCCGTGTTCATGCCCATGATTATCGCGCTTGCGCAGAGCAAGGGCATCAACCCCGTGGTGCTGGCGCTGCCTCTGGGCTTCCTGGCTTCCGCATCGCTCGTGCTGGTCATCGACGCCGTGCAGCTTGTGACCTATCAGTACGGTTACTACTCCATGAAGGACTGGCTGAAGGCCGGCGTGACCATCTCCTTCATCTGGATTCCCCTGTGCGTGGCCAGCGTGCTGTTCATCGGCGGCGGCGTGCTCGGACTGTACTAATCCCGTCAGGTCGACGGCCTGAATGAACGCGGCCCGCTTCGTCTTCGGACGAGGCGGGCCTTTTGCCTATGCGGGCGTGCCCATGAAAAACGGACGGAAAGACCGTCTGTCGCCGTTTGTGCGTCATGTGGCCTCCGGCCGCCGGTCGGCGGAAGGCCCAGGGGCAGCAGAGACGGCGGAAAAGGCTGACGCCGGAGGGCAGGCTTCATTTCGGCGGCGGTTCGGGGATGTCAGGCGCGGCGGGAGGGCATGACCCGAGCCGTCAGCCGGCAAGGTTCTTCTTCTGGCGTCGGACTCTGAGCGTGTTGGGATGCACGTTGAGCAGGGCGGCGGCGCCGTCCTCCCCGCCGATGCGTCCGCCTGTGTGACGCAGAGCGTCGTCGATGTAGCTTTCCGTCACTTCCTTCAGCGAAGGCCACGGCGTGGCGCGCAGCAGATTGCGCAGGGCCAGCGGGCCGTTCCAGGTGTCCGCGGCGGGCACGGCTTCCTGCCTTCCGGCTGCGGGACTTGAGAAGGGACATACGAAACGCTCGGCATCGGCGGGAGTGGGGAGCGTTCCTGAGGGCAGCCTTCTGTCCATCTGATGGATGTGCTCAAGTTCGCTGTTCAGAATGTCGTTGAGCTTGAAGTTTCCTCCCCTGAGGCGGACGAGGATTCTTTCCATGAGGTGTTCGAGTTCGCGCACGTTGCCGGGCCAGTTGTGCTGACAGAGCTTTTCCAGCTGTTCGGCCGTAAGGCTGGGAAAGTTCACGCCGATGGCCTTGGATTTTTCTATGAGAAAGAGCCGGGCGAGGGCGGGAATGTCGCTCCGGTGGGCCCGCAGGGGAGGTACGTGAAGCACGCAGACGTTGAGTCTGTACCACAAGTCTTCGCGGAATTTTCCCTGGCGCACCATGGTCATGAGGTCGCGGTGCGTGGCCGCGATGACGCGGATGTCCAGCGGGACGGGATGGGCGCTGCCGACCTTGCGGATTTCCCGCTGGTCCAGCACGCGAAGCAGGCGGGCCTGCATGGAAAGAGGCAGGTCGCCTATTTCGTCCAGAAAGACGGTGCCGCCGTTGGCCGCTTCGAAGTATCCGGTATGGGCGCCGTAGGCTCCGGTGAAGGCGCCCCGCTCATGCCCGAAGAGTTCGCTGTCCACGAGCTGTTCGTTGATGGCGCCGCAGTTGACCTTGACGAAGGGGCGGCTGGAGCGAAGGGAAAGTTCCTGCACGGCGTTGGCCACAAGCTCCTTGCCCGTGCCCGTCTCGCCGAGGATGAGCACGGTGCAGTCCGTAGAGGCCGCCTGCTCCAGCTGGATGTAGAGGTCGTGCATGCCCTTCATGGCGCGCAGACGGTTCGAGGCGCTGCCGCCCGGGTTGCCTATCTTTTCGGCGGAGCGTACGGCGCCGGTGGCCATGAAGTCTTCGCGCAGGCTTTCGCCGAGCGGTGTGGTGAGAAGAAGCAGCTTGTCCACCAGCTCGCGGGAAAAGGTGTTGGCGATGTTGGAGCAGAAGATGAGCTGGAAGGTGGCCTCGCCCACGGTGAACAGCGGTATGCGCAGGTAGGAGCCCATGTCCTCCTCGCGCAGGCTTGTCTGCGCGTTCTTGAGCATGAATGCACTGTTGATGGTGTAGGGGCGCAGGGAGTCGGAGCCCATGAGCAGGTTTATCTGCTCCTGCGTGAAGTCCGTGGTGGCCAGGGTGCGCACGCGGTTGTGCGTGTCGGAAAGGGTGTCGGCCAGAGGGGTGAAGCTGGCCGTTTTGTAGCGGCGGAATCCGCAGAAGATGCGGGTGAGGGGAAAATGCTCGCTCAGCATGCCGAAAAGATAGGTGAGGGCGGAACCTATGCCTATCTGGCGGTTCAGAAGCACGCAGGATTTTGCACAGAGCGTCAGTTCTTCGTCGCTCAGATTGAGAACGGCGGAGCGCTCCGTTTTCTTTTCGTGCCTGTCGTCGGAAGAAATGGACATGGTGACTCCGGAACGTCTATTCCGCAATGACGAAGAGCCCGCGGTAGGTGAGGCTCAGGGACCTGGCGGTTTTTTCCGCCTGAGAGCGGGAGGGATAGGGACCGAGCTGGACGAAGCTGAAATCGTTGCCGTCGTGCCTTGCGATGCGGCATCCGTAGCCGCGCGTGCGCATGAAGTGGGCAAGGTTCTCCGCACGCGCCGGTTCGCGGAACGAGCCTATCTGCACGTAGAAAAGGCCCAGCATGTCGCCGTCGGGGGTGAGAACGGCGGGTTCCCTGCCGTCTTCCAGCGCCACGAGGCGGACGCGGGCCGTTCCCTTGTTCAGCATGCCGAGCTCCTTTGCGGCCGCACGGGAAAGGTCGATGATGCGGGTGCCCACAAAGGGACCGCGGTCGTTGATGCGTACTTCCGTCACTCTGCCGTTTTCCAGGTTGGTCACGCGAAGACGTGTGCCGAAGGGCAGCAGTTTGTGCGCCGCCGTCATGGCGTTCTGGTTGTAGCGCTCGCCGTTGGAGGTCGTCTTGCCGTGAAAGCCGGGGCCGTACCAGGAGGCCACGCCCGTTTCCACGAAGTTCCGCGCGGATGTGAGGGGATGATAGGTTTTGCCGCGTATGGTGTAGGATTTGGTTCCCCGGTATTTTCCGTTCAGGTAACCGGTATTTCGGGTGGAGCAGCCCCCTGCGAGGGCGACGGCGGCAAAAAGGACGAGGAGCGCGAGAAGCGGACGGGTTCTTGGCATGGCGGGGTTGTCTGAGACCGGCGGGGGTGAAGCCTGCGCCCGGGAGGCACACCATGCGCCCGAGAGGCAGAAGGCCTTTGTCTTCATCATGAAGCAGGCGCGCTCATTTGTCCAGCGCGGGCGGGCGTCCGGCAGGGAGGGAAAAAAAGTCTCCTTCCGGGAAAATATGGGAAAAAAGCCCCTGCGGGGATTTGCCAAACAGGGAGGCATGACTTATCTTCTGCCTTGTCCTAACGATATTTTTCTGGAGATACCCATGATCAAGTTCCTGATCGGCAAAATATTCGGTACCCGTAATGAACGTTACCTTCGCTCCCTGCGTCCGAAAGTCAGGAAGTGCAACGCTCTCGAACCGCAGATGAAGGCCCTCTCCGACGAGGAGATTCCCGCAAAGCTCGCGGAATACCGCGACCAGGTGCAGAACGGCGGCCGTTCTCTCGACGACGTGCTTCCCGAAGTCTTCGCTCTGGTGCGCGAAGCCTCCACCCGTGTCATGGGCATGCGCCATTACGATGTGCAGCTCGTGGGCGGCATGGTGCTGCACGCCGGCAAGATTGCGGAAATGAAGACCGGTGAAGGCAAGACCCTCGTGGCCACGTTGCCCGTGGTGCTCAACGCCCTTTCCGGCAAGGGCGTCCACGTGGTCACCGTGAACGACTACCTCGCCCGCCGCGACGCGGAGTGGATGGGACGCCTTTACAACTTCCTCGGTCTTTCCGTGGGCGTCATCGTGCAGGGCCTTTCCGACGAGGAGCGCAAGGCGGCCTACGCCTGCGACATCACCTACGGCACCAACAACGAGTTCGGTTTCGACCATCTCCGCGACAACATGAAGTTCTACGCCGAGCAGCTCGTGCAGCGCGGCCACAACTTCGCCATCGTGGACGAAGTGGACTCCATCCTCATCGACGAAGCCCGTACCCCGCTCATCATCTCCGGCGCGAGCGACGAGTCCACCGAGCTCTATCAGGCCATGGACGCCGTGGTGCGTCACCTCTCCGCGGAAGAGGACTACACCATCGACGAGAAGGCCAAGACGGCCATGCTCACCGACGCCGGCGTAGCCAAGTGCGAGAAGGTGCTCGGCATCGAGAACCTGTTCGACCCCGCGAGCATTTCCTATCAGCATCACATCCTTCAGTCTCTGAAGGCCCATCACTGCTTCAAGCGCGACGTGGACTACATCGTGAGCGATGAGGGCAAGGTCGTCATCGTCGATGAATTCACGGGTCGTCTCATGCCCGGCCGCCGTTTCAGCGACGGTCTGCATCAGGCTCTGGAAGCCAAGGAACACGTGAAGGTGGAGGCCGAGAACCAGACTCTCGCCAGCATCACCTTCCAGAACTATTTCCGCATGTACGACAAGCTGGCGGGCATGACCGGCACGGCTCAGACCGAAGCCGTGGAATTCGACCAGATTTATCATCTGGAAACCATCACCATCCCCACCAACAAGCCCATGATTCGGCAGGACAGGCCCGACCTCATCTTCCGCACCCAGCGTGAGAAGTATCAGGCCATCATCGAAGCCATCAAGGAGCTGTACAAGACCGGACAGCCCGTGCTCGTGGGCACCATTTCCATTGAAACTTCCGAGCTTCTTTCCGCCATGCTCAAGAAGGAAGGCGTGCCGCACAGCGTGCTGAACGCCAAGCATCACGCCGAGGAAGCGGCCATCGTGGCTCAGGCCGGCCAGAAGGGCCATGTGACCATCGCCACCAACATGGCCGGCCGCGGTACCGACATCGTGCTCGGCGAAGGCGTGAAGGAACTCGGCGGCCTGCACATTCTCGGTACGGAGCGCCATGAGAGCCGCCGCATCGACAATCAGCTGCGCGGTCGTTCCGGCCGTCAGGGCGACCCCGGCTCCTCCCGCTTCTATCTGTCTCTGGAAGACAACCTCATGCGCATTTTCGGCTCGGAGCGCATTTCCGGGCTCATGGAAAAGCTGGGCATGAAGGAAGGCGAGCCCATCGAGAACCGCATGGTGTCCAAGGCCATTGAAAACGCCCAGAAGCGCGTGGAAGGACACAACTTCGAAATCCGCAAGACGCTGCTCGACTACGACAACGTCATGAACCAGCAGCGCGAAGTCATCTACAGCCTGCGCCGCGACCTCATGCAGCTGCCTGATGTGGAAGGCGTGCTCTTCGAGTTCGTGGACGAGCTGCTCGACAACATCTACCAGCCCGTGGAAGCCATCAAGGAAGCCCCGGACGCCGAGATGTGCGCCGAAGTCAACGGGCGTCTTCTCGAAGTGTTCAACATTGCGCGCGCCATGCCGGAAATCACCATGAGCGCCATTCCCTCCAAGGAGCAGTCCCGCGAGGCCGTGACGCGGATTTTCCAGGAACTGCGCGAAGAGGCCGGTCCCGTGTACGGCGACATTCTGCGCTACTTCCTGCTGGAAGCGCTCGACCGCTGCTGGAAGGACCACCTGCGCGCCATGGACTACCTGCGCGAAGGCATCGGTCTGCGCGGCTACGCCCAGCGCGACCCCAAGCGTGAATACCAGAGCGAAGGCCTGGCCATGTTCAAGGATATGCTCTTCCGCATTCACGAAGGAGCGCTCACCTCTCTGACCCACGTGCGCATGAGACGCGTCGAGGCGGAAGAGGCGGCCGGAGCGGAAGGCGCCGAACAGGCGGAAGGCACCGAAGCCCCCGTGCAGCAGGAAGGCGTGCAGAACGCCGTGCCGGAAGAAGCCGCGGCTGAGGAAAGCGTTGCCGATGCACCTTCGCAGGAGCCTGAAGAAAAGGCCGAACCTGCTCTGAATCTCCGCCATAAGACGGACCCCGCCGCCATGGGCGGCCCTGCCCCTGAGGAAGAAGAGGAAGAGCATCACATGTACAACGGCGTGAAGGTCGGCCGCAACGACCCCTGCCCCTGCGGCAGCGGCAAGAAGTTCAAGAAGTGCTGCGGCAGAAACCTGTAATGCAATGACGTCATCCCCGCGGACTTTTCCGGTTCGCGGGGATTTTTTTAAACTTTTTTCATCGGGAATCGGAAGGCCGGGAAAGGGGCGGAAAAGGCCTGGCCTTTCCGGGCGTCAGGTTATTCGATGCCGACGCGCTGGAGCTTTGCTGGGCAGACAGGGGTTCTGAGGTGTGCCGTGGAGTTTCGGGGCATTTTCGGCAGATACTTGTCTGAATCTGGAACGGCCCTTATGTTGTGCCCTGAAAGCGCTGGAGGCAACGCGCGGCTTTGCCGCAGAAGGACGCCCTGCTTCATGGGCGAGGCGGGGCAAAGCGCTGCCCTTTGACGAAGAGGCGACCGTCTGTCGCAGGCTGAAGCATCCGCTGCCTGTGCAGATGGGCATGGAAGGACCATGCCCGGCAGGAAAGACGTCGTCCCGGCGTGGCGCATTATTGAGAGACGTGTGAAAGAAAGGAGGGGAATATGATACGCAGGGCCGTTGAACGGGATATTGATGCCGTGGAGCGTCAGTATGCCGAAATTCTGGACTTCGAGCAGGAGCACGGCAGCCGTACCAACTGGAAGGCGGGTGTGTATCCCACCCGTGCCGTGGCGGAGCAGGGCGTGGCCGACGGGTCGCTGTATGTGATGGAGGAAGACGGGTCGTTGTGCGCGAGCATGCTTCTGAACCACGTCCAGCTTGATGTCTATGCCTCCATTGCCTGGAAATATGCCGCCGAGCCGGAGAAGGTGCTGGTCATTCACACGCTGTGCGTACCGCCTTCTCAGGCGGGAAAGGGCATAGGTTCTCGCATGGTGCGCTTTGCGCTGGAGGAGGCGGCCAGGCGGGGCTGTGAGGTCATGCGTCTCGACACCTGGGAACATAACGAGCCTGCCGCAAGCCTGTACCGCAAACTGGGCTTTCGCGACTCCGGAAAGGCTGCGGGTGTTCTGGGGGGGATTGCCGAGACCTTGATATTTCTGGAAAGGAAGGTGTCGGAAGACGACCGGCCGTAGCTTTCTGCATTCGGATATCTCGTGAGGTGGCCCGACGGAGAAGGTTTCGGGCCTCCCTGTCAAAGCCTCTGCTTTTGGAAGGGCCCGCGGGAAATCCTTTGCGTGCGAAAAAAGGGCAGAGCCGAAAGGCTCTGCCCTTTTCAAAGGTAACACGAAACGGTTAGCGCTTCTTGGACTGCTTCACGGAAGCGGCGATGAAGTCCTTGAAGAGCGGATGGGCGTTCATGGGACGGGACTTGAATTCGGGATGGAACTGGCAGCCCACGAACCAGGGATGGTCGGGCAGTTCCACGATTTCCACGAGCGTGCCGTCGGGAGAGGTACCGCTGAACACCATGCCGTTCTGGCTGAGAACGTCGCGGAAGGCGTTGTTGAATTCGTAACGGTGGCGATGGCGCTCGGAAATGTTTTCCTGCTTGTAGGCTTCGGCGGCCTTCGTGCCGGGAAGCAGGGTGCAGGGATAGGCGCCGAGACGCAGGGTGCCGCCCTTGTTGCTGGCTTCGTCGCGCACTTCCACGGAGTGCTTGCGGAAGTCGTACCACTCGGTCATGAGGTAGATGACCTTTTCATCGGTCAGCGGGTCGAATTCTTCGGAATTGGCCTTGGAAAGTCCGGCCACGTGGCGGGCGAATTCAATGACGGCGCACTGCATGCCGAGGCAGATGCCGAAGAAGGGCACCTTGTGCTCACGGGCGTAACGGATGGCTTCGATTTTGCCTTCCACGCCGCGGTAGCCGAAACCGCCGGGCACCAGAATGCCGTCGCAGCCCTTGAAGGTGGCGGCGGCGTTTTCGGCCGTGACTTCTTCGGAGTTGACGTACTTCAGATTGACGGAAACATGGTTGGCCACGCCGGCGTGCACGAGCGCTTCATGCAGGCTCTTGTAGGCTTCCTTGAGGTCCACGTACTTGCCAACGATGGCGATGGTCACCTTGTTCTTGGCGGCTTCGTCGAAGTCGCTCATGAGCTTGTTCCAGCCGGAGAGGTCGGCGTTGCGCGCAGGCAGGCGCAGCATGATGGCCACCTTCTGGTCGAAGCCTTCCTCATAGAACTTGAGAGGCACGCCGTACACGTTCTTCACGTCCACGGAGGTGAACACGGCGTCTTCGTCCACGTTGCAGAACAGGGCGATTTTCTTCTTGAGCTCGGAGGGGATGGTCTGCTCGCAGCGGCAGAGAATGATGTCGGGCTGGATGCCGATGGAGAGCAGTTCCTTCACGCTGTGCTGCGTGGGCTTGGTCTTGTATTCACCGGCGGCGTGCAGATAGGGCACGAGGGTGAGGTGGATGTTCAGGCAGTTGTTGCGGCCGATGTCGGAACGCAGCTGACGGATGGCTTCAAGGAAGGGCAGGCCTTCGATGTCGCCCACGGTGCCGCCGATTTCGATGATGGCCACGTCGGGAGCGTTGTCACCTTCGGTGAGGCTCAGAATGGTACGCTTGATTTCATCGGTGATGTGGGGAATCACCTGCACGGTTCCGCCGAGGTAGTCGCCGCGGCGTTCCTTGTTGATGACGTTGTAGTAGATGCGGCCAGAGGTGGTGTTGTTGTTCTGCGAGAGCGAAACGTCGAGGTAGCGTTCATAGTGACCGAGGTCGAGGTCGGTTTCCGCACCGTCGTCGGTCACGTACACTTCGCCGTGCTGGAAGGGGTTCATGGTGCCGGGGTCAACATTGATGTAGGGGTCGAGCTTCTGGATGGTCACGGAAAGGCCGCGCGCCTTCAGCAGGGCGCCCAGCGAAGCCGCGGCCAGTCCTTTTCCAAGAGAGGAAAGCACGCCGCCGGTAACAAAAATGAACTTGGTTTTCATGAATCAGCCCTTCTATGAAAAAGGATAGGATAATTTAAATAAAAGAATATACCCTCCTGCCACACTTTCGGCAGAAAGGCATCCCGTTGACGCAGTGCGTTCTTGTTCCTTATACTTGATACCTTCCGGGAAAGAAAGCACTAAATCATGCCTTCGAAAAATTTTTCCGCGGCGCCGTGGCCTTAGCCTGCTGCGCCGTGTTTTTGTTTAAGAAACGAGTCGGGTCGGCCTCCTGCGGAAAGCTGCCTTTTCGAAAGGCGCCGTTTTTGTCTTCATGGCAGGAGAGACTCCTGCCACGTGTCGTTTTTCAAAGGTTTCATCGGAGTGGCCTTTTCCCCGGAGGGAGAGGGCCGTGCCGCAGGCTCTATCAACGCGCTGCTTCTCCCCGGATTTCCGCGCTTTTTTCTATTTTTCTGCGTACGCCTGCCCAGGTCTTTCCCATAAGGAAGGAGCGGGGATAGGCTTCCAGCATGCCTTCCAGCACATCGAAGGTGACGGTGAAGGAAAGTTCGTCCACCCCCATGAAGGGGCGGCATGACGGGTCGGCTCCGCCGATGACGGCTTTTTTCTGTCCTTTCCGCCGGTAGTGCAGCGGCCAGGCGAAGATGTTGGCGCAGCCTGAGCCGAAGGGCATGGTCACGGCTTCATGGTCGTCCAGCGCGAAACCGGCGAGCATGGAAAGTCCGGTGAGCGTTTCGCCCCGGCAGTGGAAGGCTGCAAGAAGCGGTTCTTCTCCTTCTTTAAAAAGGGAGAGGGGCTTCACCTCGCAGAAGGGTGCGGGAGCGGGCTGTATGTCGATGTCATTCAGAAAGCGACGCATGGAGTCCGGGGAGGGAAGGTAGCGTTCGCCTTCGCCGCCCTGCCAGCCCGTGGTGACGAAGTGAACGATGCGCTCCGGCGCAGGCAGCTGATAGCCGAGATAGACCCAGCCGCCCATGCATGTTCTGACCTCGGATGAAAAGTGCACGCACGTTTTTTTTGTGCGGGCCATGCGCAGGTAGTTGATGATGCAGGCGTGATTCGTCCCCGGCGCGGGAGTCAGGGAATCAGCCGGAGCATTTTCGACATAGGCGATGCCCAGAGGCTCTTCACAGCCCAGCAGGGCGAGCAGGTTCTGAAGGCGCTGGTTGTCGAGCATGTAGGCTCCTCTGTGACAAGGTGCGCGGAATAATAAAGCCTACAGAACAGAGGATGCGCTGTCAATGTGGTGCGGAAGTGGCCGTGCGAGCGGGCGTTCCGTCATACGGCAAGTCGCCGCAACGACGGACGGGAAACGGAGGAACTGGGCTTTGTGGAGAGAGGAGCGTTTCGCCGTCATGTACATGAGGCGGAAAGACGCGTCCATGCGTCACCGGTGCAGAGATTAGGCCTGTGAGAGAAGGAGGGGAAAGGGGGGGACGCCGTGCCCGTGTTTTTTTTACCGTGCCTGCCCTGCCTGCCCTTGCTGAAATAAAAAAAAAAAAGTTTTGAAGGGGCGGATGGGGGCGCG